>NZ_JBKIWN010000028.1:18130-68579 GCF_058146165.1 Streptomyces sp. AM25
CCCCCCCCCCCGGGCCTCTGTGCTGCGGGGAGGCGGTCGTCAGGCCGCCGTGCCGCGGTTGATCAGGCGCGGGAGCATCCGGAAGCCGATGCCGCCGGCGATCATCACCGCGGCGCCGGTCACCAGGAAGGCCGTCTGACCGGCACCGGTCTGGGCCAGCTCGCCGGTCTGGGCGAGCTCCTCCTTGGGCTTGTTCTGCTGGACCGGCTGGGCGCCGGCGTTGTCCGGGCCCGGGTTGTTGCCACCGGTGGCCGCGGCGCCGTTGTTGCAGTTGGCGCTGTCGGTGTCGACGGGGCAGGTGCGGGCGTCGTCGGAGCCGCCGGTGCTGCCACCGCCGGTGGCGGAGCCGCCCGTGGAGCCGTGGTCACCGGAGCCGCCGTTGGTACCGGAGGAGCTGCCGCCGGTGGTGGAGCCGCCGGTCGTGGTGCCGGAGGTGCTGCCGCCCGTGGTGGAACCTCCCGTCGTCGTACCGGAGGTGCTGCCGCCCGTCGTGGTGCCGGAGGTGCTGCCACCGGTCGTGGTGCCCGACGTGCTGCCGCCCGTGGTCGTGCCGGAGGTGCTGTCGCCGCCGGTCGAGCCGGACGTGCTGCCACCGGTCGTCGTACCCGACGTGCTGCCGCCGGTCGTGGTGCCGCTGGTGCTGCCACCCGTGGTCGTACCGGAGGTGCTGCCACCCGTCGTGGTGCCGGAGGTGCTGTCGCCCCCGGTCGAGCCGGACGTGCTGCCACCGGTCGTCGTACCGGAGGTGCTGCCGCCCGTCGTGGTGCCGCTGGTGCTGCCGCCCGTGGTCGTACCGGACGTGCTGCCGCCCGTCTGGCCGCCGGTCGGCTGCGGGATGGAGGTCGGGTTGCCCGTGGGGTCCGTCGTGGGGTCGGTGTGCACGCTCACGTCGATGCCGGGAACGGACACGTCGACCCCGGCGGCTGCAGCCGCGCCCGCGGCCGTCAGCGACGCACCCGCGGCCATCACGGCACCGGCCGCTATTCGCGCAACGCGCAGCCGAGTCGTCTTCGTCATCTGCCTGCTACCCCCTGTAGCTGATCTCGTCGATGGAGCAGCTATGCACAGGGCCGTGGCATTCCGGGGGCAGCGTGACCGGGCCGGCGATCGAAACGCCGGGACGCTTACCCCCCGTCACACGCGCCCCAGTGATACGCATGCCGGGCGCAAGCCTTGCGATTTTCGGGGGCGACGTCAAGCCGGAACGATCCGGCCGACGCCAACGCCGTTACTTTTCCTGCTGCTTGCGCCAGCGGATACCGGCCTCGATGAAGCCGTCGATCTCGCCGTCGAGCACGGCCTGCGGGTTGCCGACCTCGAACTCGGTGCGCAGGTCCTTGACCATCTGGTACGGGTGCAGGACGTACGAACGCATCTGGTTGCCCCAGGAACCGCCGCTGTCGCCCTTGAGCGCGTCCATCTTGGCCTGCTCCTCCTGGCGGCGGCGCTCGAGGAGCTTGGCCTGGAGGACGTTCATGGCGGTCGCCTTGTTCTGGATCTGCGAGCGCTCGTTCTGGCAGGAGACGACGATGCCGGTCGGAATGTGCGTCAGACGCACCGCGGAGTCGGTGGTGTTGACGCCCTGGCCGCCGGGGCCGGAGGAGCGGTAGACGTCGACGCGCAGCTCGGACTCGTCGATCTCGACGTGGTCGGTCTGCTCGACGACCGGCAGGACCTCGACGCCGGCGAAGGACGTCTGACGGCGGCCCTGGTTGTCGAACGGGGAGATGCGCACCAGGCGGTGCGTGCCCTGCTCGACGGAGAGGGTGCCGTAGGCGTACGGGACCTGGACGGCGAAGGTGGTCGACTTGATGCCGGCCTCTTCGGCGTACGAGGTCTCGTAGATCTCGGTCTTGTAGCCGTGGCGCTCGGCCCAGCGCAGGTACATGCGCTGCAGGCGCTCGGCGAAGTCGGAGGCGTCGACGCCGCCGGCCTCGGCACGGATGTTGACCAGCGCCTCGCGGGAGTCGTACTCGCCGGAGAGGAGGGTACGGACCTCCATCTCGTCCAGCGCCTTGCGGACGGCGGTCAGCTCGGCCTCGGCCTCGGCGAGGGCGTCCGCGTCGTCCTCGGCCTCGGCGAGCTCGAAGAGCACGCCCAGGTCGTCGATGCGGCCGCGCAGCGACTCCGCCTTGCGGAGCTCCGCCTGGAGGTGCGACAGCTGACTGGTGATCTTCTGCGCCGCCTCGGGGTCGTCCCAGAGGGACGGGGCGGCCGCCTGCTCCTCGAGCACGGCGATGTCGGCCCTCATCTTGTCGAGGTCCAGGACGGCCTCGATCGACCCCATGGTGGAGGAGAGGGACTTCAGCTCTTCGGATACATCAACGACTGCCACGCACCCCAGCGTAACGGCTGCGCCGGGCTGTCCGGTCCTCGCGGTGCGGGGCCGATGGGCGGGGCGGTGGTTTCGGGGCCCCGCTCCTTGCCCGCACCTGGGTTGTGGGCAGGCGTTCCGCAAGGCGGAACGGGTGGGCACAACCCGGCCCACCCGTCGCAACCACCCCGCGGTACCCCCGGACTACGGAGTCCGTTCCGTTCGGTGCACGCCCGGCTTCGCGTCGCCCCCGCCGTCGTGATCGGCGGCGAACCAGCCGCCGACCCCCGCCGCGGCGGCCACCGCGACGGCCACGGCGCCCAGCCGGATCCGCTTGCGCCGGGCAGCGAGCTCCGCAGGAGTCCGGTGGCGGGCCGAGCCCGCCCGCGGCTCGCCCGCGGCGCGCGGGGAGCGGGCCGTGCCGTGCGGGCCGCCCGCGAGCTCCTCCGGCGCCGGCACCCGCATGCTCGTGTGCGTGTCCCGGCTGGAGTCGGGCACCCCGCCCGGCACCAGCGGCACGGCGCCCCGCCGCTGCGGCTCGCCGGCCACGGCCGGCGCCGGCGCCACGGCACCCGCTTCCGGGCGGGCGGCGGCAGCCGTCTCCTCCGGTTCGTCGATGTCCAGCGGCGGCAGCCCGGCCAGCGACGGCAGCAGCTCCCGCAGCCGCGCCCCCAGCTCGGTGGCCCGCAGCCGCGAGGCGGGGGCCTTGGCGAGGCACTGCACGACGAGCTGCCACAGCTCGTCGGGGATGCCCGGCAGCGGCGCCACCGTCTCCGTCACGTGCCGCCGCAGCACCGCGCCCGGGTGCCCGCCGCCGAACGGTGTGAAGCCGGCCAGGAGCTCGTAAAGCACGGTCGCCAGCGCGTAGACGTCGACGGAGGCGCGCGGCGGCAGGCCCTCGATGATCTCGGGGGCGAGGTAGTCCGGCGTGCCGATGATGCTGCGCTGGCCCGTGGAGCGGCCGCCGGCGCCGCCGCCCGGGGAGTCGACGAGGCGGGCGATGCCGAAGTCCGTCAGCAGCGCCTGGTGCGCGCCGCCGGGGCCCAGCGGGCCCTGCATGTCCAGCAGGACGTTCTCCGGCTTGACGTCGCGGTGGATGATGCCGGCCGCGTGCGCGGCGGCGAGCCCGTCCGCGACGTCGGCGACGATGGCGACCGCGGCCTCGGGCGCGAGGCGGCGCTCGCGGTCGAGCCGGGTGCGCAGGTCCGTCCCCCGGATGAGGTCCATGACGAGCGCGAGGTCGGCGCCGTCGACGACGAGGTCACGGACGCCGACCACGTTCGGGTGGTCGAGACCGAGGAGGGCCGCGCGCTCCTGGACGAAGCGGCCGACGAGCTCCTGGTCCGAGGAGAGGTCCTCGCGCAGGAGCTTGATCGCGACCGGCCCCTCGGGACCGTCGCCGAGCCACACCGTCCCGGCACTGCCACGGCCCAGGACCTGGTGGGCGGTGTACCGGCTGCCGATCTTCCGTGCCAAGACTGTTCCCCGACTCCTCCGTCATCCGGCCGTCCTGCGACTGGCGCGCTGGCGCGCTGGCGACCAAGCTACTGCCAACCGTCACGGGGAAGGCAGAAAAACCCCTGCCGGTGTCGACATATCGATGGCGTCGGCAGCCGGACCGGCAGGTCGCGGGGCGTGCGGGGCTACCCGTGGGAACCGAGATTCGACACCCAGTCCTTGACGGCGGTGCCCCAGCTCCACAGCGTGTCCCAGTAGCCCTTGCCGTCGGCCACCCATGTCTTGAGCGGGGTGAACTCCCAGACCAGCCAGGAGCCGACGACCAGCAGGACGATCATGAACAGACAGCCCTTGAGGCAGCCCAGACCCGGGATCCGCATGGGGTTCGCGCTGCGCTGCCGCGGCGGGCGCGGCTCCCGGCCGGGCGCCGGCTCGGGGGCGGGCGGCGGGGCGTACGGCTGCGGCGCGGGCTGCTGCCGGCGCGGCTGCTGACGCTGCGGCTGGGGCTGCGGCTGGGGCTGCGGCTGCTGACGCCGGGGCGGACGCTGCTGCTGCGGCTGCGGCGCGTAGGGCTGCGGCTGGGGCGCGTACTGCTGCGCGTACCCCTGCTGTCCGTACGGCTGCTGCCCGGGCTGTCCGGACTGCCCGCCGTACTGCTGCTGTTGGGCCTCGCGGCGCGTGGGGCGGCGGCGCAGCGGGTCCTCGGCGGGGTCGAGGTACTGCAGCTGCGTCTGCTCGTTGCGGTCGCGGGCGGCGGCCATCTGCGTCTGCCACGGGTGCGGGCCGTCGGCCTGCGGGGCCCCGGGCGGGACGGGCGGCATGACGCGGGTGGGATCGGCGCCCGGCCCGCCGGCGGGCGGCAGCACCTGGGTGGGGTCGGCGTTGGGGCCGCCCCTGGACAGCACCTGGGTCGGGTCGGCGTTCGGGCCGGTGCTCGGCAGGACGCTGGTCGCGGCGTTCGGGTCGTAGCCGCCCGGCTGCTGGGCGGACAGCACCTGCGTGGGGTCGGCGTCGCCGGAGCCGGGGATGCCCGGGGCGGCGCCCTGGCCCGTGCCCGGCACCGTGGCCGGCTGCGGGTCGGGCGCGAGGAGCGCGGCGACCCCGAGGGCCGCCTCGGCCTCGGCCGGGGAGGCGTGCACGCCGACGCCCGCGGCGACGACGCGCAGGGCGCGGGCGAGGTTCTCGGCGCTGGGCCGCACCTCGGGCCGCTTGCTCAGGCAGCGCTCGATGACCGTCCAGAGCGGCTCGGGGACGGTGGTGGGGCGGCGCGGGTCGGCGGTGAGGTGCTGGTGCAGGACCTCCAGCGCGGTCGCGCCCGCGAACGGCGGGCGGCCGGTGACCAGTTCGTACAGCAGGATGCCCGCGCCGTAGATGTCGACGGCGGAGGTCTGCGGCCGGCCCTCGGCGGACTCGGGCGCGACGTACGCGGGCGTGCCGACGAATTCGTGGGTGCGGGTGAGGCCCGGGGAGTCCGCGAGGCGCGCGATGCCGAAGTCCGTGAGCATCGGGTGCATCTGGCCGCCGTCGCTCTTGAGGAGGACGTTGGCGGGCTTGAGGTCGCGGTGCACGATGCCGTCGGCGTGGCTGGCGGCCAGGGCGTCGGCGATCTGGGCGGTGAGGAGGGCGGCGGCCACGGGGGTGAACGGGCCGTTCTCGCGCAGGTAGCGGTGCAGGTCCGGACCGTCGATCAGGTCCATGACGAGCGCCAGCAGATCGCCCTCGACGACGAGGTCGCGGGTGCGGACGATGTTGGGGTGGGTCAGCCGCAGCAGGACGGAGCGCTCGCGCAGGAACCGCATGACGACGTCGGCGTCATTGGCCAGTTCCTCCTTGAGGACCTTGATCGCAACGGTCTCGCCCGGCTGCCCGGCGACGGCCGCCTCGGCACCGGCCGCCTCCCTCTGGCGGGCTCGCCAGACGGTGCCCGTGGCTCCGCGTCCGAGCGGCTCCTCGAGCAGGTACTTGCTGCCTACCGGCCGCACGTCATGCGCTCCCTGGTCGTGATCTGCTGGGTCTGCTGAATCGGCCTGGTCCCGTGTTCGGCCTTCCGCCCACTGTAGTGCCGGTCCGGGGGGCCGTCGGCGGCCGTGATTCGGATGCGACGCCACGGGCTTACGGGGAAGACGCAACGCGGGCGGGGATGGTTGCCGGGGGCGCGGCGGGCGGCCGGGGCGACCGCACGGTTTCGGCAATAAAGCGCAAGAAACAAGCCGGTCCGCGGACACAGGTGGCACACAGGAGAGAACAAATCGGCCACCGGCTGACAGTGGCGCAAGAGTGCCTCATCCTCGGAGGGTCGTTCAAGATCACGAATTGGCTCTCGCGGGGCGCGTTGTCGGCGGCAGGTGCGAGGATGCTCGCAGCACGGACGCGGCGGGGAGGGAGCGGGAGACCCCGCGCGACGTGGACCTGTACGTGCCGACGCGCTCGTGCACGGCCGGAGGGGGAGAGCCGCCCCGCCCGGCCGGCCGGGGGCAGGAAGGGACCGTTGACGGCGATGCAGATCCGGCTGACCGTCCTCGGGCCGCTCGGCGGCCACACCCACAGCGCCGCCGCGGCGGCCCACGTCTCGTGCGACGTCCTGGTGACGGCCCCCGTGGGCACTGCCCTCGCCGGCGTCGCGAGCGGCCTCGCGGCCGCCGTCGCGGCGGCCGGCTCCGACCTCGGCACGGGTGCCGTCGCGGTCTACGCCGGCACCGAGCGCCTCGACCCGCAGCGCTGCGCCCTCGGCGAGCCGCCGCTGATCGACGGCGCCGTCCTGTCCCTGAACGCCCCGGCCGACCCCGAGCGGCACGCGGGCGTCCTGCTGTCCGGCCTCCCCGAGTCCGCCGCCCGGCTGCACGTCGTCTCCGGCCCCGACGCGGGCGGTGTGCACCTGCTGCACGGCGGCGAGGTGCGGGTGGGCCGCTCCGGCGGGGCGGACGTCCCGCTGGACGATCCGGACGTGTCCCGGCTGCACTGCGCGGTCACGCTGTCCGACGAGGACGGCAGCATCACCCTGCACGACCTGGGCTCGACGAACGGCACGGTCCTCAACGGCGAGCGCGTGGACGGCCGGGCCGTCCCCTTCCCTCCCGGCTCGCTGCTGCGCGTCGGCGAGTCGACCCTGGTCCTCCACGCGGGCCCCTGCGGCGACACTCCGGAGGCGGCTCCGCGGGTACTGCCGGCGACACCGGACGGCGAAGGGCACCTGCGGGTGGGGCAGTTGGCCTCACCCGGGCAGTCCGTGAAACTGCCGGGGCAGCAGGGGGCGGCGGAGGTACGCGGGGGAAGTCCCTTGCCTCACAGCGCCGTTCACCCCGGGGAGGTGCCGGCTGCGCCGGGGGGTGGCGGGGCCCTGGCGGGCGCGGGTGCGGAAGGCACGTGGGCGGCTGCGGGCAGCGCCGGGGTGCCTGCGGCGGGTGCGGGTGACGGCGGGCGGGAGCCTGCGTACGGTGCCGGGCAACCCGCCCCGGGAGCACACCCGACAGCCACCGGTGACGGCGGGCGAGCACCCGCATACGGCGCCGGGCAGCACACCTCGGGAGTGCCCAAACAGGCGGCCGCCGACGGACGGGCGACCACGTACGGCGCGGGGCAGCACCTTCCGGGAACACCCGCGGCGGCCGCGTACGACGCCGGACAGCGTGTCCCGGGAATGCCCCTGGCCGCCGCCGGTGACGGCGGACGGGCATCTGCGTACGGCACCGCACAGCACGCCCCGGGAGCACACCCGGCGGCACCGGCCGCCGACGGACGAGCCCCCGCGCATGGCACAGCACAGCACGCCCCGGGAGCACCCGCGACCACGGCCGCCGACGGGCAGGCGCCCGCGTACGGCGCCGGGCAGCACGCCCCGATGGTGCCCGCGCAAGCGACCGCCGACGGCGGGTCGGCGGCGATGCCCGCGGCCGGCACCACCGCCGCGCCCCCGGCGGCCCGGGCCAGCGTGCCCTCGCAGGCCGCAGCTCCACTCGAACAGCAGCCCCTCGCGGGCGACTTCGCGCAGCCCGGCCCCACCGGCTACGCCACCGGAACCCTCGGCCTCGACGGCGGCACCGTCCGCCGCCCCGCCCCCGCCCACTCCGGCTACGCCGGCCACACGCCCGGCGCCGCCGGGACCGTCCACGGCGTCGGCTCCGCCTCCTTCGTCCCGGGCGGCCACGACGACGGCGCCCACGAAACCCTGGGCGGCCGCGGCCTGCCCCTCGCCGTCGAGGCCGAGGCGGACGACGCCGAGCCGCGGCGCGGCAAGCGCGGCCGCGGGATAGGGGCCTGGGCCCGCCGGCTCACCGCCGGGCGGGGCACGGCGCAGCGCGGGAGCGGCGAGGACCCCGAGGCGGACGGCCCGGAGAGCGAGGCCGGGCAGGCGCTCGCCACCGCCGCCGCACTGCGCGGGCGCTGGCCCGACCCGGCCGCCGTGCTGCTGACGGCCCTCGGCCCCGGGACGCTCCTGTGGGAGCGCGGGCCGGACCACCCCGACCTGCTCACCGTCCGGCTGGGCACGGCCGACCGCAGCCTGCTGCCCTCCGTGCCCGTCACCGTCGCGCTGCGCCAGGCCGGCGCCCTCGGCCTCGCCGGGCCGCGCGAGCGGCTGTCCGGGCTCGCCCGGTCCGTGCTGGCCCAGCTGGCCGCCCTGCATCGCCCGGCCACCCTCGAGTACGTGCTGATCAGCGCGGACCGCGCGCGGACCGCCGAGGAGCGGCTGGCCGAGTGGTCCTGGCTCGGCTGGCTGCCGCACGCGCGGCCCGCGCACGGGCAGGACTGCCGGCTCCTGCTCGCGTACGACCGCGAGCAGGCCGAGGCGCGCACGGCCGAGCTCGTGCGCCGCCTGGACGACGGCCCGCTCGGGACCGGCTGGGCCACGGCGCCCCCCGAGGCGGTGGCCGCGGCGGCCGCGCAGCACCGCGGCCCGTACACGGTGCTGGTCGTCGACGGCGACCCGGGCTCCCCGGCGCTGCGCGACACCGTCGCCCGGCTGGCCGGGAGCGGCGCGGCGGCCGGCATCCACGTCGTGTGCCTGGCGGAGGCCCCGCCCACCACGCCCTCCTCCCCCGTGTCGGCCACCCTCGCCACGGCCCAGGCCGCCTCCCCCGCGTTCGCCCAGTGCGGGGCGGTGGCCCTGCTGAGCGGTGACGTGGCCACGGTGGTGCAGGTCATCCAGCGCGCCCCGGCGGGTTCGCAGGGCCCCGTCGTGCCGGCGGTGGTCCCGGCCGTCGCGGGTACGACGCTCGTCGCCGCCGTGGACGCGGTGTCGGCGGCCTGGGCCGAGCGGTTCGCCCGGGCGCTGGCCCCGCTGCGCATGGCGGAGGGCGTCGGCGCCGACGGGCCGGGGGCCCGCGTGGCGGCCGTACTTCCGCGCGCGGCACGGCTGTTGGACGAGCTGGGGCTCGCCCGCGCCACGCCCGCCTCGCTCACCGCCCGCTGGGCGGCCGCGACCGACCGCGGGTCCCGCCCCGGCGGCCGGGCCGTCGCCGTGCTCGGCGCCGGGCCGCACGGCCCGCTCGCCGTGGACCTCGCGGGCGACGGCCCGCACCTGCTGGTGGAGGGCGCGCCCGGCAGCGGCAAGACGGAGCTGCTGCGCTCGCTCGCCGCCTCGCTGGCGGCCGCCGACCGCCCCGACCGGCTGTCGCTGGTCCTCGTCGACGGCGCCGCCGCCGAGCGCGGCGAGGGCCTGCGCATGTGCACGGACCTGCCGCACGTGTCCACGTACCTGGCCGCGTCCGACCCCGTGCGCATGCGGGAGTTCGCGCAGGCGCTCGGCTCGGAGCTCAAGCGGCGCGCGGAGCTGCTGGGCACGCTCGACTTCTGCGCGTGGCACGACCGGAACCCCGCGCCCCCGGCACCCGACGCCCCGGGCGTCGTGGCCCCGCGCAACGGCGACCTGGACTCCCCGCCGAGCGGCACGCTCAAGCTGCGGACGCAGCGCGGCGGTCCGGCGCGGACGGCGGAGACGGCGCTGCCCCGGCTCGTCGTCCTCGTGGACGACTTCGACGCCCTGGTCGCCCCCGCCCTCGGCAGCACCGGCCGCCCGGCGGCGGGTTCGGTCGTCCGGGCGCTGGAGGCGGTGGCCCGCGACGGCGAGCGGCTGGGCGTGCACCTGATCGCCGCGTCCGGGCGTCCGGACCGCACGGCCGACACGGCAGCGGTCGAACGGGCCGGGCTGCGGGCGACGTTGGAGATCGCCCCGGCGGCGGAAGGCGCCGGCTCCGGCGCCGACAGCGAACCGGCGCCCGGCCGGGGCCGTTTGCAGCGGCCGGACGACGGGGTGGTGACGCCGTTCCAGGCGGGCCGCGTCACGGGCCGCATCCCGCGCACGGCGACGCTCCGCCCGACGGTGGTGACCCTGGACTGGCAGCGCATGGGCGACCCGCCGGCGCGACGGCCGGTACGGGAGCTGGGCAACGGTCCGACGGATCTGGCCTTGCTGGCCAGCGCGTTGCAGCGCGCGGCCCAGTCGGCGGGGGCACAGGCGGCTCCGCCGCTGTTGTAGGGGGCTTTGCGCAGGCACCGGACGGGCTGATTTGCTGCCCGGTGCCGGGCACTTTCAGCCCGTCCGGCGATTGAGGACGAGCGGCGGAGCCGCGACAACAGCAACCCCGGGGGCAGCAGCCTCCAGGAGACGGGACCCCGCGCGCTATTGCGGCCACAGCCTCCCCGGCGTAGGACTGTCGCACGGGAGTGCGGTCACGGGGAGGTCCGGTCATGCGTACGGCACCATTACTCGCTCTGGCCACGGCGGTCGTCCTGGCCGCCGCCGGCTGCAGTAGCAGCAGTAGCAGCGACAAGAAAAAGGACGAAGGGAAATCCGGAGGCGCCGTCCCCCACACCCTCCAACTCCCCAAGCTCACCGGCCAGAAGATCAAGGTCACCGCCGTCTGGACCGGTGTCGAGCAGCAGAACTTCACCAAGGTGCTGGACGAGTTCCACCAGCGCACCGGCGCCGACGTCTCCTTCGTGCCCAGCGGCGACGACATGTCGTCGTTCGTCGGCTCCAAGATCGCCGGTGGCGACCCGCCCGACGTGGCCATGCTGCAACAGCCGGGCGTCCTGCACGAGTTCGCGCAGAAGGGCTGGCTCAAGCCGCTCTCCGCCGGCACCACGGCCGAGCTGGACAAGAACTTCGCCAAGGGCTGGCAGGATCTCGGCTCGGCGCAGGGCAAGCAGTACGGGGTGTACTTCAAGGCCAGCAACAAGTCCCTGGTCTGGTACAACACCAAGATATTCGACGCCGCCGGCGCCAAGGTGCCCGGAACGTGGCCGGAGTTCCTGCGCACCGCGCAGGCCATCGCCGACTACGGGGTCTCCCCGGTCTCCGTCGGCGGTGCGGACGGCTGGACGCTCACCGACTGGTTCGAGAACATCTACCTGTCCCAGGCCGGCCGCGAGAAGTACGACGCCCTGACCGTGCACAAGATCAAGTGGACGGACCCGTCCGTCAAGGACGCGCTGACCACGCTGGGCCAGCTGTTCGGCAAGAAGGAACTGCTCGCCGGCGGCAACGAGGGCGCGCTGCAGACACAGTTCCCCACGTCCGTCACCCAGGTCTTCGCCGGTGGCGAGAAGGCCAAGGCCGCCATGGTCTACGAGGGCGACTTCGCCGCCGCCAACGTCACCGCCGCCAAGGCCCGCATCGGCATCGACGCCAAGGTCTTCCCCTTCCCCGCGGTCGGCGCCGAGTCTCCGGTGGTGACCGGCGGCGACGTCGGCGTGGCGCTCAAGGACGGCCAGGCGGCGCAGGCCCTGCTGACCTTCCTGGCCTCGCCGGACGCGGCGGCCATCTGGGCCCACCAGGGCGGCTTCGTCTCGGCGAACAAGAACCTGGACCTCTCCGTCTACCCGGACGACGTCCAGCGCTCGATAGCGAAGGCCCTCGTCGGCGCCGGCGACAACTTCCGCTTCGACATGTCCGACCAGGCGCCCGCCGCCTTCGGCGGCAAGCCGGGGCAGGGCGAGTGGAAGGATCTCCAGGACTTCCTGAAGAACCCGTCCGACGTCGCGGGCATCCAGCAGAGACTGGAGGACGACGCGGCCAAGGCGTTCAAGAGCTGACGGGGGCGGTCCCGTGGCCTCCACCACGCAAGCCACACAAGCCACGCGAACTCCCAAGGCCCGCCGCAGCGTGCTGGGCACCCGCCCCTGGGCGGCCGCCTGCTTCCTGCTGCCCGCGCTGGTCCTGCTCGGCGCCCTCGTCGTCTATCCGATCGGCTACTCCGTCTACCGCAGCCTCTTCGACGCCTCGGGCCACGGCTTCGTCGGCCTCGGCAACTACCACGAGGTCTTCTCGGACGACCGGATCCGTACGGCCCTGAAGAACAACGTCATCTGGGTCGTCGTGGCCCCGACCGTCGCCACCGCCCTCGGTCTGATCTTCGCGGTGCTGACCGAACGGGTGCGCTGGGGAACCGCGTTCAAGCTCGTGGTCTTCATGCCGATGGCCATCTCGATGCTGGCCGCGGGCATCATCTTCCGGCTGGTGTACGAGCAGAACCCCGACCGCGGCGTCGCCAACGCCGTGTGGGTCGGCATCCACGACACCTTCGCCTCGCCCGCGCCCTACCCCGGCGCCCACCCGCGCCCGAACGCGGACCTCGCGGCGAGCAGCGGCGGTGCGTACACGACGCGGACACCGGCCCGGGCCGGCTCCCCCGTGCTGCTGCCCCTCGTGGCCGTGAAGCCGGAGGACGTGAACGGTGCGCACCAGGCGGCCCCGGCGAAGGCGGTGCCCGGGAAGGTCACCGGGACGGTGTGGATGGACTTCACCCGGGGCGGCGGCGGGACGCCGGGCCGGATCGACCCCGGCGAGAAGGCCCTGGCGGGCATGAAGGTCGAGGCGGTGAAGGGCGGTACGGCCGTCGCCTCGGCCACGACCGCCTCCGACGGGACGTTCACCCTGCCCGCCTCCGCGGACGGGGCGCAACTGCGCCTGCCCGCCGCGAACTTCGCCTCCGCCTACGACGGGGTCGACTGGCTCGGCCCGTCCCTGGTGACGCCGTCCATCATCGGCGCCTACATCTGGATGTGGGCCGGCTTCGCCATGGTGCTGATCGCGGCGGGCCTGGCGGGCGTGCCGCGCGAACTCCTGGAGGCGGCGCGGGTGGACGGCGCCAACGAGTGGCAGGTCTTCCGCCGGGTGACGGTGCCGCTGCTGGCACCCGTGCTGGCCGTGGTCGTCGTCACCCTCATGATCAACGTGCTGAAGATCTTCGACCTCGTCTACATCATCGCCCCCGGCTCCAGCCTCAGCAACGCCAACGTCCTCGCCCTCCAGCTGTACCAGTCGTCGTTCGGCACGGACGTCAACCAGGGCGTGGGCAGCGCGATCGCGGTCTTCCTGCTGCTGCTCGTCCTGCCGGTGATGTACGTCAACCTCCGGCGGATCCGCAGGGAACGGGAGCAGCGCCGATGACCACCACGCACCCGCACACCGCCGCGCCCGCCCGGCAGTCGCTGCCGGCCCGGATCGTCTCCCGCGCCGGCGGCGGACTGCTGCGGCTCTTCCTCGTCCTGACCGGCCTGTTGTGGCTGACGCCGACCGTGGGCCTGCTGCTGTCCTCGCTGCGCGACCGGTCGGACATCGCGGCCTCCGGCTGGTGGCAGGTCTTCGTCCACCCGGCCCAGCTCACGACGTCCAGCTACAGCACGCTCTTCCACAACTCCAAGGTCACCCACTCCCTGCTGACCACCGCCCTGATCACCGTCCCGGCGACGGTGCTGGTGATCCTGATCGGGGCGCTCGCCGGATACGCCTTCGCCTGGCTGGACTTCCCCGGCCGGGACGGGTGGTTCATGGTGGTCGTGGGGCTGCTGGTGGTGCCGGTGCAGGTCGCGCTGATCCCGGTGGCGAAGCTCTTCAACGCGCTGGGCATCTTCGAGACCACCCTCGGCGTGGTCCTCTTCCACACCGCCTTCGGGCTGCCGTTCGCGGTCTTCCTGCTGCGCAACTTCTTCGCCGAGATCCCCCGCGAACTGCTGGAGGCCGCCCGGCTGGACGGAGCCGGTGAACTCCGGCTGTTCACCCGGGTCGTGCTGCCGCTGGGCGGCCCGGCCATCGCCTCGCTGGGGATCTTCCAGTTCCTGTGGGTGTGGAACGACATGCTCGTCGCGCTGATCTTCGCGGACAGCAGCAACCCGCCGATCACCGTCGCCCTGCAGCAGCAGGTGCGGCAGTTCGGCGACAACGTCGACATCCTCGCCTCGGGCGCCTTCCTCTCGATGGTGATCCCGCTGGCGGTCTTCTTCGCCTTCCAGCGCCAGTTCGTCAGCGGCGTCATGGCGGGCGCCGTGAAGTGACGTGCCGAAGGGGCCGGTTCACCGCCGTACGTACAGCGACACCGCGCCGCCGTGCACGTACACCGACGACTCCTCCCGGTACAGCGCGCCCAGCACCCGCGACTTGGCGTACTCCGCGCGCTGGGCGCGGAACCAGCGCGTGCCGACCGTGTTGGTGTCCCACACCACCCACACGCGCTCGCTCGGGGAGAGCCGGGCCAGCCGGGTGCGGAGCTCCGTGCTGCTCACGTCCTCGCCGAAGAGGGTGCCGGAGGCGGCGGCCGAGCGTTTGAGGGTGAGGTCCTTCAGCCCGGTGAAGTCGCTCGGGTAGAACAGCGCTATGCGCCGCTCGTAGTGCGGCAGGAACAGCACCGCATCCCCCGGCCGGGCCACCGCGCCGACCGCCGTGGCCACCCGGGCCGGCTGGTCGCCCCGGCTCGACGGCAACCGCTCCCGCTCCTGGAACGGCAGTTGCCACACGAACGCCCCCGCCACGGCCACCACGCCCGCCGCCACGGCGACGCCCCTCCACGGCAGCAGCCCGAGCAGCCGCTCCGCCCCGGCGGCGGCCAGCAGCGGCACCCCCGCCAGGCAGAACAGCAGGTAGCGGTCGAGAAACAACGGCTGCTGCTGGGACGCGGCGTACAGCAGGACGGGCGGCACGACCGCCAGCGGCAGGGCCACCGCGTGCAGCGGGAGCGGCCCGGTGCGGGGCAGGGGCAGGAGGACGCCGACCGCGATCAGCAGGAGCGTCACGGCCAGGACCAGGTCCCCGGGGCCCGCGAAGGCGTAGAGCAGGGCCTTGGCCTGCTCGTAGCCGGGCGTGCGGAGCCAGGAGACCTGCTCGCTCTGGCCCTGTGAGAGCACCACCAGCGGCGCGAGCAGCGCGCAGGCGGCCAGGGCCGCGCAGCCCCAGCCGCGCCAGACGGGCCAGGACACGCGGGAGACCAGCAGCGTGACGGCGTGCGCGGCGAGCAGCAGGATCGCGAACTCGTGCAGCAGGGCCGTGACCCCGACCACCGCGCCGTAGCCCGCCCACCA
Source organism: Streptomyces sp. AM25 (assembly GCF_058146165.1). NCBI lineage: Bacteria > Bacillati > Actinomycetota > Actinomycetes > Kitasatosporales > Streptomycetaceae > Streptomyces > Streptomyces sp. AM25. Next base: position 33,195 of record NZ_JBKIWN010000028.1, read on the forward strand.
GCCGTACGAACCGTGTTCGACCGCCCGGAGCAGCAGCCATGTCGCGAGCGCCGCGCCCGCCGCGACGAGGGCGTACGAGCGGCCCTCCTGCGCGTAGTGGCTGACGAACGGGGTGGCCGCGTAGAGCAGTCCGGCCCACAGCCCGACCCGGGGGCGGGCCAGCCGGCAGCCGATCGCCGCGGTCAGGGCGGCGGTCGCGGCGGCGGCCGCGACCGAGGGCAGCCGCAGGGTGACCTCGTCGGCGTGCAGGGCCAGCACGGCGTGCATGAACAGGTAGTAGAGGCCGTGCACGGCGTCGACGGTGCCGAGCATGTGTGCGATCTCGGGCAGGGAGCGGCGCGCGACCTGGAAGGTGGCGCCCTCGTCGCGCCACATCGTGCCGCGGTCCAGGCCCCACAGGCCGAGGACGGTCATGACGGCGGCGGGCACCAGGACGGCAGCCACCCGGCCCGCCCTCTCCGGGGTCACGGCGGGCAACCGCCCCCGCAGCCGCTGTGCAGTCGTCCGTGCCATCTCCGCCCCTTGCGCGTGCGTCGTTCCCCGATGAGACATATTTGCCGGACCTGTCGGATAAAGATGTATTTCGTGATCGCGAACGTGAACGACGGCGGAACACCTGCCGTCGGCGCTCCGGACCTGCCCCCCGCGCGGATCAGCGTGATCGTCATCGGCTTCGACGACGCCCGGCACATCGGCACGGCGGTGCGCTCCGCCCTGGCACAGGGGCCGGTCGTCGCCGAGGTCGTCGCCGTGGACGACGCCTCCACCGACGGCACCGGCGCCGTCCTCGACCGGCTGGCCGCCGCGGAGCCCCGGCTGCGGGTCGTCCACCGGACCGTCAACAGCGGCGGCTGCGGCACCCCGCGCAACGACGGGCTGCGCGCGGCGACTTCGCCGTACGTGATGTTCCTGGACAGCGACGACGTGCTCCCCGCGGGCGCGGCCGCCGCCCTGCTGCGCGCCGCGCTGCAGCACGACGCACCCGTGGCGGCCGGGCTGTGCGTGCGCCGGGAGCTCCCCCAGCGGCGCGACACCCGCTGGCAGCCCGGCCTCTACCGCACGGCCGCCGTCCACGACCGGCCCGAGGCGCACGCCGCACTGCTGCCCGACACCCTCTGCGTCAACAAGCTCTACGCGCGCGCCTTCCTCACCGGGAACGGCATCGCCTTCCCCGAAGGGGCCTACCGCTACGAGGACTTCGTCTTCACGGCCCGGGTGCTCGCCGCGGGACCGCGCATGGCGACCGTCCCCGACCCGGTCTACATCTGGCACGTGCGCCGGAACACGGACCGGCCCTCGCTCTCCCTCGACCGGGACCGCATCGGCAACTGGCAGGCGCGCGTCCTCGCCCATCAGCACGCCGTGGAGATCCTCCGCGGCGCGGGCTGCACGGCGCTCGCGCAGGCCGCGCGGGTGAAGTTCCTCGACCACGACCTGCGCATGTACGTCCGCGAACTGCCCTCCCGCGGCCCCGCGTACCGGCGCGCCTGGTGGCACGTGGCCCGCGGCTGCCTGGCCGCCTACGGGGAGGCCGAGTTCGCGGCGGCCCGCGCTCCGGCGCGCTGGATCGCCCGGGTGCTGCTGGCGGCCGGGGCGCCGCGCGACCTGGAACGGCTGGCCCAGCTGGCCGCCCGCCCCGCCCGGCTGCTGCCGCCATACGCGGAGGTCGCCGGGCTGCCGGTGTGGGCCCGGGACCTGCCGGCGGTCGTCCTCGACGGCCTCGCGGGGCCCGGCGCGAAGCCGGTGCGGCGCCTGCCGGTGACGGTGGACGCCGGGCTGCGGACCGGCCCGGCGCGGGCCGAGCTGCGGCTGCAGGTGCACGACCTCTACGGGCGGCTGGCCCAGGCCGGCCCGCGGAAGGTGACGGTGGAACTGCGGCGGCGGGGCGGCGAATCGGCAGTCTCGTACGCCGCCCCGCTGGCACCCGAGGGCACGGCCGTGTGGGGAGCGCGCCTGTACTTCGGGCTGGGCGCACTGGCCGCGCGGGGCCGCGGGGGCACGACCCAGGTCTGGGACGTGCGGGTGCACCTCCACTGCGGGCGCGGCGGCGCCCCGCTCCGCACGGCGGTCCGGGCGACGGGCATCGGACTGCGGCGCACGGTCCTCCCGAGCACCCGGCACGGCATCCTGCTGGCCCAGCCCTACGCAACGGCAACCGGCTCCCTGGCCCTGCGCATTGCACCGGGGGTGAGGGGGGCGGTGGGGATTGCGGTACGGAGGGTACGACGATGGTTCCGCTGACGTGGGCGCCCCGAAGGGGCGCGGGGCGGTTACTCCCCCAGCTACCGCTGGGAGGTGCCCCCCAGCGGCTCCGCCGCGTGGGCGCGACCGGCCGAAGCGAACCCACGCCCGGAAACGCGCCCACCGGACGAGCCGCCTAGCGACGGATCTCATCGAACAGCCCCTCCCACCGATCCAGCACCGCCCCCAGACGCAACGGCGCCACATGGGCCCGGGCCGCCTGCCCGTACCGCACCCGCAGTCCCGCGTCCGCCATCAGCCCGCGCAACGCGCACGCAAACGCCTTCGCATCCCCCGGCGGGACCAGCACCCCCGTCCGCCCCTGCACCACCAACTCCCGCACCCCGCCCGACAGATCGAAGCTCACGCACGGCACCCCGGCGGCGGCCGCCTCCGCCAGGGCCATCGGCCGGCCCTCGCGCTCGCTCGTCAGGGCCACGAGCGACAGCTCCCGGTAGGCCGCGGCCATGTCGCGCACCGTGCCGCGGAAGCGGACCCGGTCCGCGACGCCCAGGCGCACGGCCAGTGCGCGCAGCTCCGGCTCCTCCGGACCGTCGCCGAAGAAGTGCAGCTCCCAGCCCGGCACTTCGGCGGCCGCAGTCGCGAAGGCCTCGATCAGGCGGTCCAGCCGCTTGACGGGATCGAGCCGCCCGACGGCTCCCACGCGCCGCGTGTCCAGCGGCGCATCCCCGGCCGGCTCGAACGGCAGCGGGTTCGGCATCACCCCCGCGTTCGGCAGCCGCTTCCGGCGGAACTCCGCCGCGTCCGCCTCGCTCAGGAAGAGCGCCTTCTCCAGTGCGGGGTAATGCTTCAGGATCAGCCGGAGGTTGGGGGTGTGACACGCCTGGGCGTACGACTCGTGGTACTGCCCGATCCGCTTCAGCCCGGGCGGCCGCTCCACCCCCTCCAGCCACACCGCCGCCCACGGAGAGCCGATGACGACGTACCCCTCCGGCGCCCGGGCGAGCCGCCGCGCCAGCCGCTCCCGCGCCCGGTCGCGCTCTGCCCGGGCGGCCCGTGCCGCCCGCAGCCGGGCCGGGCTGAACCGCTCGGCGAGCGAGCCGGCCTGCCAGGCGGGCGGCGCCGGGGACCGGTACAGCGTGGTGTGCCGGTAGCCGGGGTCGGCCTGGTACGCATGCGGCTCGGGGCTGGGCCGGATGCCGATCAGCTCCACCCGGTGGCCCCGCCCGGCGAAGCCCTGCGCGAGCGTGTGCAGCACCCGCTGCGAGCCGCCCATGGAGTCGACGTCGATGCCGACGAGGAAGAGGTTCAGCACGGCGCACCGCCTTCGAAGAAGAACTGGTCCACCACGTCCTTGCTCGCGCGCCCCGTCTCCAGCGGGTTGAACCGCGCCTGGAACCGGGCGTACGCCCCGGCCCACTCCTCCTCGACGGCCTTCAGGTCCCTCAGCGCATCGACCAGTTCACCGGTCCGGGAGAGCATCGGCCCGGGGGCGATCTCCCGCAGGTCGTAGTACGTGCCGCGCACGGCCGTCCGGTACTGCTCGTAGTCGTCGGTGTAGAGCAGGACGGGGCGACCCAGGTTGGCGTAGTCGAACATCACCGACGAGTAGTCCGTGAGCAGCGCGTCCGAGGCGAGCAGCAGGTCGTTGAGGTCGGTGAACTCCCGGCCGTCGCGCACCGCGTGCCCCAGTTCGCGCGGCACGGTGTACCGCTCGTAGTAGTGCGGCCGGACGACGACCGTCCACTCCTCGCCCACCGCCCGCACCAGCTGCGCCAGGTCGACGCGGAGCGACGCACCGCTGTCGCGCGCCCCGTCGCGGAAGGTGGGGGCGTAGAGGAGCACGCGGCGCCCGCCGGGGATCTGGAGGCGCTCCCGGGTGGCGGCGGCCCGGTCGCGCTGGGCGGGGTCGTTCCAGCGGACGAGGACGTCGTTGCGGGGCAGGCCGGTGTGCAGGAGGCGGCCGGTGTACGCGTTGGCCCGGACGAACGTGTGCTCGAACTCCTCGCTGGGGCGGATCAGGGCGTCCCAGCGGGCCACCATGGCGCGGTGCTGCTGCTGTCGCGCGGGGCCGGCGAGGCGCAGTTCGGGGACGTCGAAGCCCATGTGCTTGAACGCCTGGCCGTGCCAGGTCTGCAGGTAGCGGGTGCCGGGCCGTTTGGCGAACGGCCGGGGGAACCCGTGCGAGTCCACCCAGTAGCGGGCGCGGGCGATCGCCCGCAGGTACTCCCAGCTGCCCCGTCTGACCAGCTCGACGTCCGGGGGGTAGGAGGCGCGGCTGCCGGTGTACGACCAGACGATGCGCAACGGGAGCCCGCGGCGGCGGAGTTCCTCGTGGATGTAGCGGGGGCTGTCGGCGTAGCCGCGGCCTTCCAGGGCCTCGAAGACGGCCAGGCCGTCGTCGACGGGGAGCCGGCACAGCTCGTGGTGGGCGAGCTGTTTGGCGCTGGGGCCGGTGACCCGGCGGGCGAGTCTGCGGATGCGGTGCTGCACGGGGCCCAGCCGGGGTGCGGCCGCCTCGGCGCGGGCGAGCGCACCCGTCCGCTCCCAGGCCACCTGGAGCCGCCCGGCTCCGCGCTGCTCGCAGCCCACGTGCACCGTGTGGCGGCTCAACGCGGCCTGCAGCGGGGCCGTTCCGGCGGGGGCGAGGACCGGATCGGTGCGGGTGAGGCCGAGCCTGCCGAGGGCGACGACGGGGTGGCGCCGCCCCCGGAACCCCTTGAGGCCGAGCGGGACGCGCCGCAGGTCGACGTCGAACTCCGCGGTGCGGACCGCTCCGTGGGCATCGGCCGGGGCGTAGTGGAACGGCACCGCGAGCGGGCCGGCGGGCGTGGTGAGGCGCAGGGTCGCGCTGACGGGGACGGGCCCGTCGAGCAGCCGCCCGGGGTCGTACGTCCGGAGGGCGATCCGCAGCACCGGGCCGCGGAGGCCGAGCCGCTCCGCCTCGTGCCGCAACGGGACGGTGGCGAAGGGCTGTTCGTCCAGACGCCAGTCGGTGATGTCGAGGGCCGCGGCGGCGGCCCCGTCGCCGGGGAGGACGGAGCCCCAGTACGTCCGGCCGCTGCCGTCCCGTACGACGTGGCGGGGGGCGAGGCGGGGGCGGTCGAGCGTGCGGGCGCATTCGGCGGCCTCGCTGAACCTCCCTGCGTGCAGCAGGTGTTGGCAGATCTGCTGTTCACGCGGGATCGCGGCGCGTGCCGCCGCGTCGATGCCGTCCAGGCAGGGGGCGACCGCCGCGGCGAACCCCGCGATCCACGGTTCGTCGCGGAACGGCAGGTCGCCGAGGTAGAGGCGCAGGTCGTGGCGGAGGAACTTGGCATCCTTGGCCGGGCGGAGGTCCGCGTTGCCGGTCTCCTCCAGGAAGGAGTCGACCAGGCGGGCCACCGCGATGCGGTCCGTCGCATTGCGGAGGCTGTGGCGGCTGGAGGAGATGGACGGCGCGTCCGGGCCGGCGGCGAGCCGCCAGGTGTAGACGGGCCAGGGCACGACGGCGAAGGTGCGCGCGAGGGTGAAGGCCTGGGCGGTGAAGAGCCCGTCCTCGTAGTGCAGGCCCTCCGGGAAGCGCAGGCCGTGGCGGGCGAGGAAGTCCGCGCGGTAGAGCTTGTTGGTGGAGAGGGTGTCGAGGAAGTACTCGGGGGCGGCGCGAATGCCCTCGACGAGGCGGACGTCCGCGAAGAGCTCGGGGTACCAGAGGCCCTCGGTGCCGGTCTCCTCGGTGTACCGGGTGACTTCGCCGGTGACGAAGTCCGCACCCGTCCCCTCGGCCGTCAGCAGCAGCGACTTGCAGGCGTGGTAAGGGAGTTCGTCGTCGCTGTCGAGGAACATCACGAAAGCCGCCCGTGCGGCGTCGATGCCCGCATTGCGCGGGGTGCCGCAGCCGCCGCTGTTGACGGGCAGGCGCAGGAGGCGCACCCGCGGGTCGGCCTGCGCCAGTGCGCGGGCGGCGGCGGGGGTGTCGTCCGTGGAGCAGTCGTCGACGACGATCACTTCGAGGTTGCGCAGCGACTGCCCGAGGACCGAGCGCACGGCGCGGGGCAGCCGTCCGGCGTCGTTGTGGACGATCACGACCACGCTGACGTCGGGGCGGGGCCGGGGCCGTTCACGGCGTGCGGTAGTCACAATTCACCTCGCTTCAGGGCGATTTCCCGCCGAGGGATCACTGCACAGAGAGTAGCCATCATCACCGACAGTAATCAACCCCTTTCCCCGCCCCCAGGTCCGGCAGGCCGCCAGCCCCAGCACCGCCGCCATCCCCGTGTACATGACGATGTCCTTGAAGGCGTGCCGCCGCGCGCTCTCGACCCCGGGCCACGGCACCCCGCCGAGCTGCGGCACCAGCACCATCCAGAACCACACCGACCGCACCGCCGCCGCGCGCACCACCACCGACGCCGCCAGCGAAGGCACCACCACCAGCGCGTAGTTGAGGAACGAAGGCCGCGAGCCGAGGAACGCCGCCAGCATCAACAGCGACGCCGTCTCCACCAGCCTCAGCCCCTCCGCTCCCCCGCACCTCCAGCGCACCGCGGCACACCCGAGCACCACCAGCGCCACCACCACCGCAAGCCCCAGGGCCACCGGGTGCGGCAGGCCCACCCGCTCCAGCACCGCGGGCCACGACGCGTCGAAGGGCCGCGCGTACGCGTCCTGGCCGTGCAGCAGGAACGGCAGCGTCCGGGTGAAGAACAGCTCGGGGCGCGGCATCGCGACCGCCGCGACCAGGGACACGGAGGCCGGCAGCGTCACCGCCCAGACCAGGGCCCGCCACTTCCGGGCGAGGACGAACAGCAGCAGAACGGGCACGAGCATGGGCTTCAGCGCGATGGACGCGCCCACGACCCCCGCCGCCGCCTCCCACCGCCCGCGCCGCGCCAGCAGCAGGGCCAGGGGAAAGGCCAGTACGGAGACGACCGTCCAGTTGCCGAGCGAGACGATGCTGTGGAACGGCAGGAACAGCGCGGTCCCGGCCGCCAGCGCGGCCGCCAGCCGGCTGTCCGCCCGGACGTCGAAGAGGACCAGCGCCGGCATCAGGGACAGCGCGACGAACAGCCCGGTCACGGCCGGCACCGCGTAGAACAGCAGACGCTCGCTCAGCAGTGTCTCCGGCAGCGCCGCGAAGGCGGCCCCCGGCAGGTACAGGAACCGCCGGTCCGCGTAGGGCGAGCCGCCGTCCAGCAGGGTCCGGGCGGCACGCACCACCACGTCGTTGTCGATGCCGATGGCCTCCTTCGCGTACGCCCGCACCGTGCTCAGCGCGAGCAGCAGCGCCGCGGCGACGGAGACCGGACGCGACGTCCGGGCGCGCAGCCAGCGGGAGAAGTCGTCACCGGACGCGGGGACGGCGCCGGCGCCCGGCAGCGGGGCGACGGGATCCGGGGCGGCTGCGGGCGCGCTCACCGGGCCACGACCTCCAGCAGCGCGAGCCCGCCCGGTCCCCGGGCGGCCGTGCGCAGGGCCGGATCGTCCTGCGGCAGGCCCGAGCCACCGCTCTTCTGCAGCACCCAACGCACGCCGAACTCCTTGAGGATGCCGAGCCGTTCGGCCCGGGAGGTGGCAGGGGCGAAGTAGCGCCGGGTGGCGTCCCGGCGCCGCTTCTCGTCACGGAGGAAGACATCGGGATACGCGGGGGCGACCGTGTAGGGCCCGTAGGCGGGGAGGATCCGGAGGGCGTAGTAGTCGTCCGTCAGCACGGTCGCCCCCGCGGGCAGCCGCCGCGCGGCCCACGTGAACCGCGGCCACAGCGCGATGGCCGGGGCGCCGCGCAGCACGGGCGGGACGGCCTCGCGGCGGAGCACGTACGAGACCACTCCGGCCTGGGTCCAGGCCCCGGCCAGCAGCGCCGCCGCCGTGACCGCGGCCAGGGCCCGGCGGCGGCGCGGGCCGGCGGCCTCCACCGCCCCGGCGGTCTCCAGGGCGAGGGCGAGCTGGGCTGGCAGCAGGACGGCGGGGAGGACGCGCCCCCAGGCGTAGTGCCCGGTCAGCCCGCCCGCGGCGAAGACCGCCAGGCCCAGGGCGCAGAGCACGACCAGCGGGTCCCGCCGGTCGCGCCGCAGGCGCAGCACCAGCGCCGCCCCGCCCAGGGCCGCCAGGCAGAACTTCTGCGGCAGCCCTGCGTACAGCGGCCGGTGTACGGCGTCCAGTCCGGACGGTCCCAGCAGCGAGAAGAAGGAGTAGTACGGCCACAGCAGCAGCACCGCCACCGCCACAGCGCCCCCGGCGGCCGTCCGCAGCAGGACCGTACGCCCGGGCCACGGCCGCGCACCCAGCAGCACGGCGGCAACGCCCAGCAGGGCGACGGCCCCGGTGAACGGATGGACCAGCAGCACCACGGCGAGCAGCAGCCCGAGCGCCGAGAACGCCGGCAGCCGCCAAGCCTGGGCCACGGCTCTGCGCAACAGGGCCCACAGATGCAGCGCCATACCGAGCGCCAGAGTGCTCGGATAAGCAAGCGTCAGCGCCAGCGAGGCGAGCCCCGGCACCCCGCTCCACGCGAACAGCCGCACCCCGTACAGCAGCAGCACGCACAGCAGCGCAAGAGGCACGGCTGTGCGTGCACGGCTGAACGTCCGGACGAACGCACGGACGCCGCTGCCGAGCACGACGAGGCCGGCCAGACCCGCCAGCCGCAGCACCGTGAACGTGCTCCAGCCGGTCACCGTGGCCAGCAGCGCCAGCAGGACCGTCCACGGCGAGTAGTAGGGGCTCGGCGTGTCCGCGTCCACCAGCGGGTTGCCGGGGTGGAGCAGATCGGTGCGCAGCCGCTCCAGCACCGCGCCGTGCATCCCCAGGTCGCCGGACCAGGGCAGCCGCACCACCATCAGCAGCAGGAGGACGGCCAGCAGCAGGACGGCCGCCGTGGCCGCCCGCCGCGGGAGGTCCGCCCGGAGCGCGAGGGGGTGCGGGGTCACGGTGACCGCTCAGCGGGCGCGGTGATGTCCGTGTCCCCCGGGGGCACGCAGCGTCCTGGAGCGCAGCCGCCAGGGCATGGCGACGGATTCGAGCTGGACCGCGAGGTTCATCTTCGACTCCCCGGCGGTGCGGTCCTCGAAGTGGATCGGCACCTCCATGACGGTGAAACCGGCGCGCAGCGCGCGGTACTTCGTCTCCACCTGGAAGCTGTAGCCCGCACTGTCGACGGAGGCGAGGTCGACGGCGCGCAGGGCCTCCGCGCTCCACAGGTTGAAGCCGCCGGTGATGTCGCGCACGCGGGTGCCGAGGATGGTGGAGGCGTAGGCGTTGGCCCAGCGGGAGAGCAGCTTGCGGTGCGTCTTCCAGGCGTCGGAGAGGGTGCCCCCGGGCACGTAGCGGCTGCCGACGACGACGTCCGCGCCGGTGGCGAGGGCGACGCCCAGCATCTCGGCGATCTTGTCGGCCGGGTGGCTGCCGTCCGCGTCCATCTGCAGCACGTACGCGGCGCCCTCGTCGACGGCGCGGGCCATGCCCGCGGCGTAGGCGCGGCCGAGGCCGTCCTTGGTGGTGCGGTGCAGCACGCCGACGCGGGGGCGGCCGGGCTCGTTGTACTTCTCGGCCAGCTGCTCGGCGACGTTGCCGGTGCCGTCGGGGCTGTTGTCGTCGACGACCAGCAGCCGCAGGCCCTCCAGGGGGAGGGCCATGAGCGCCTCCGCCATGGTGGGCAGGTTCTCCGCCTCGTTGTACGTGGGCATCACCACGGTCGTCCTGGTGCGGCCCCATTCGCCGGGGAGCGGTCTGGCGGGGTCGGGGATGCGCGGAGCACTCATGGGCCCATCCTTGTCGGTACGCCGGTACGGCTCGGGTTCGGGGTCAGACGGCGGAGTAGCGGATCGCCGCGTCGGGAATGGCGGTGCCGCACCAGATGCGGGCGCCGTCGCGCAGTTCGTTGTCCGCGCCGACGGTGGAGTGGTCGCCGACGACGGCGCCGTCGAGCACGGTCCGGGTGCCCACCCGGGCACCCGTGCCGATCATCGAGGCCCGCACCCGCGCCCCCGCCCCGATGCGGGCGCCGTCCAGGACGACGGAGCCGTCGATCTCGGCGCCCGCCTCGACGTGGGCACCGGCGCCGACGACCGTGCCCCCGCCGAGCCGGGCCCCGCGCTCGACGCGGGCACCGGGCAGCACGAGGTACTCGCCGGGCTCCCCGGGCACGGCCGGCGAGTGCACGATGCCGCGGACGAGGTCCGCGGAGGCCTGGATGAAGGACGCGGGGCGGCCCAGGTCCAGCCAGTACGCGGGGTCGACCACCCCGTGCAGCAGGGCGCCGCCGGCCAGCAGCCCGGGAAAGGTCTCCCGTTCGACGGAGACCGGGCGGCCCGCCGGGATGGCGTCGATGACCTCGCGCCGGAAGACGTAGCAGCCCGCGTTGATCTGATCAGTGACGATCTCCTCGGGGCGCTGCGGCTTCTCGGTGAAGGCGGTCACGCGCCCGTCGGCGCCGGTGGGCACGAGGCCGAAGGTCCGCGGGTCGGCGACCCGGGTCAGGTGCAGGGTGACGTCGGCCTGGGCCTGCTCGTGGCGGCGCAGCAGCTCCCGGGCGTCGAGTCCGGTGAGGATGTCGCCGTTGAAGACGAGGACGGGCTCGCCGGGTGCGGCCTCCAGCGCGGGGGTGGCGGCGCGGATGGCGCCGCCGGTGCCGAGCGGCTCGTCCTCGGTGACGTAGGTCAGCCGCAGTCCGTGGGCGGAGCCGTCGCCGAAGTAGGGCTCGAAGACGTCGGCGAGGTAGCAGGTGGCCAGCACGACGTGGCAGACGCCGGCGGCTCTGGCGCGGGCCAGCTGATGGGCGAGGAAGGGCACCCCGGCGGCCGGGACCATCGGCTTCGGCGTGTTGATGGTGAGCGGCTGGAGCCGGGTCCCCTTGCCGCCGACGAGCAGTACCGCCTCTGTCATGCCTCGTCCCTCGTCATGCGCCGGTCTCGCTGCCCGCGCTGCTCTCGCTGCTGTCGCCTGCTGTCGTCGTACCGTCGCACTGCGTCATCTTCCGCGGCAATTTACACTACAATCGGTTGTCTGCGCGCACTGTGCGCAATGTCCGCTATGCGTGGCGACCGTACAGGGAGAGGCCCTTGCGACCGAGGGAACCCGGGAAGGAGAGCGCCCCCGCCCGGACGGGGCTGCGGGCGCTCGGTCAGGAATTCGCCAAGTTCGGCACCGTGGGCGGGCTGGGGATCTTCGTCAACCTGGCGGTCTTCAACCTGTGCCGGGGCCTCACCGGCCTGCCGGTGGTGCGCTGCAGCGTGATCGCGACCGTCGTCGCCATCGCCTTCAACTACCTCGGCCTGCGCCACTTCGCCTACCGCGACCGGGCCCGCGCCCGCGGCCGGCGCAGCCGGGAGGTCCTGCTCTTCGCGGCCTTCAGCGCCGCCGGGCTGATCGTCGAGAACGGCGTCCTGTACGTCGCCACCTACGGCTTCGGACTGCACACACCCTTCGAGAGCAACGCCTTCAAGTTCCTCGGCATCGGGACCGCCACACTGTTCCGCTTCTGGTCCTACCGCGTCTGGGTGTTCCGGGCCCTGCCCGGCCTGCCGCACGGCGCCGCCCCTCACGGCGACCCCTCGAACACCACGAGCAGCCCGGCCGCGTACCAACCCGAGACCACCGCACCTCCACCGTAGAGACAGATCTGCACGCCAAGCGGAGCACGCGAGAGCGGCCGGGCCGCCAACAGCAGCAGAACCGGCAGGAACGGCAGCATGAAACGTGGCTTGGAGAACGGCGAGCCGGGCGTTCCGACCGTCAGCACCCAGGCTCCCGCGAGCACCGCCACCAGCGGCCACGGCACCGTGCGGTCCAGCGCCAGGGCCAGCACCCCGACGGCCGTCAGCAGGACCAGCGCGAACACGGCGGCGTGCCGCACGTCGTCGGTGCCGTGGACGTTCCGGTAGAACAGGATGCCCTTCAGCACGTGCGCCGTGCCCCGGCCGAAGTCGAAGCTCTGCCCCCACGCCTTCTCCGCCTCGAACCAGCCGTCCGCGCGCCCCACATGGCTGCCCAGGAACAGCCAGCTGCCCGCCAGCCCCAGCGGGGCCAGCACCAGTACCGCCCACGGCCGCCACCCGCCGCGGCGCCGCACCAGCGCCCAGCAGGCGGCCAGCACCACCGTCCCGACCAGCACCGTGGCCGTCGGCCGCACCGTCCCGGCCACCACGCACAGCACGGCGGCCGTCAGCCAGCGGCCCGCCAGCAGCGCCACCAGCGTCCACAGCAGCACCGCGGCGAACACCGCCTCCGAGTACGGCACCCACAGCGCGAAGGCGTAGGGCGAGGCGGCCCACAGCGCCACGCACGCGTACCCCGCGGCCGCGCTCCCGCCCACCGCCCGGACCAGCCGGTACGCCCCCGCCGCGGCCACCGCGGCAGCGCACCAGGAGACCGCAACGCCCGCGTACGCGTACGGCAGGCGCGTCACCACGTGCATGCCCCGGATGAGCGCCGGGACAAGCGGGAAGAAGGCGAGCCGGGTGAACATGGGCGTCCCGTCGTCGCGCAGCGGGAGCGAACCGGGATAGCCGCGTTCGGCGATCTTCAGGTACTGCCCGCTGTCCCACCGGTGCAGCAAGTACCCGACGGAGTGGCCGAGATGATGGTTGATCAGCAGACAGACCGCGAACCCCACGCCCGAGACGGCCAGCTGGACCCCCGCCGCGACGACCGTCCCCCGGACCGGCCGACCGCCAACAAGCCGCGAAACGACTCTCATTCGTCTCTCTTAGCACGACAAAGGGGCGGCCCCGGGAACAATTCCCCAGGACCGCCCCTTTTGTGCAAGGCGTCGAATTCTTGTCAGCCCTCGTTCACCGGAAGACCGGATTCCGGTCAGGTGTGCGTACGGAGCAGCGTACGCATCGTCCGCATGGCGACCGACAGGTTCGCCAGGTCGAACGCGTCCGAGCTGCGGATCTCGTCCAGCGTCGTCCGCGCGCGGTTGAGGATGGGCGCGTTCTTCTCCTCCCACGCCGCGAAGCGCTGCTCCGGCGTCGAGGTGCCGTTGCCCACGGACAGGACGTCGGAGGTGAGCGCCGCGTGGGCCGCGTAGAGGTCCTCGCGGATGGAGGCGCGGGCCATGGACTGCCAGCGATCGGACCGCGGCAGCTCGATGATCTTGTCCATCAGCTGGCTGATGTGCAGGCGGTCGCCCAGGTCGTAGTAGACCTCGGCCACGTCCAGCGGCGCCTTGCCGATGCGGTCGGCGATGGCGACGATGTCCAGCGTCGGGAAGGCGGACGAGAAGCCCGCGACCCGCATCGCCAGCTCGCCCGGCACGCCGGCCTCCACCAGCTCGTCGCTGATCGACTGCCACCAGGTGATGTCGGCGCCGCGCAGCAGCTTGGGCAGCTCGGCCCAGACCGCGTCCACGCCGTCGCGGAAGAACTCGGTCGTCTCCGTGAGCTGCAGCGGCTGCGGCCGGTTGTTGAGCAGCCAGCGCGTGCCGCGCTCGACCAGGCGGCGGGAGTGCAGCCGGATCCGGGTCTGGACGTCGGCGGCGACGATGTTGTCGAGCGACTCGACGGCGTCCCACACGGCGTTCAGGCCGAAGATCTCCCGGGCCGCGGTCTGCGCCCGGACGATCTCCTCGATCGAGGCGCCGGTCTCCTCGCGCAGCCGGTGCAGGAAGGTTGAACCACCGGAGTTGACCGTGTCGTTGACCAGGACGGTCGTCACGATCTCGCGGCGCAGCGGGTGGCTGTCGATCTGCTCGCCGAACGACTGGCGCAGCGCCTGCGGGAAGTAGGCGAACAGCAGCCGCTCGAAGTACGGGTCGTCGGGCAGCCCGGTGGCGAGCAGTTCCTCCGCCGTGGTGATCTTGATGTAGGCCAGCAGGACGGCCAGTTCGGGCTGGGTCAGCCCGCGGCCGGCGGAGAGCCGCTCGCGGATCTGACGGTCGGTGGGCAGGAACTCCAGGGCGCGGTCGAGGTGCCCGTCGCGGCCGAGGCGGCGCATGATCCGCTGGTGCGCGTGGAGCAGGCTGGGGGCCTGGGCCACGGCGTTGGCCAACGCCACGTTCTGCGCGTAGTTGTTGCGCAGGACGAGCTCGCCGACCTCGTCGGTCATCTCGGCGAGCAGCTTGTTGCGCTGCTTGACGGTCATGTCGCCGTCCGTCACCAGGGCGTTGAGCAGGATCTTGATGTTCACCTCGTGGTCGGAGGTGTCCACGCCGGCGCTGTTGTCGATCGCGTCCGTGTTGATCCGCCCGCCCGTGGAGTCCGGGCCGCCCGACGTGGCGAACTCGATCCGGCCCAGCTGGGTCAGGCCCAGGTTGCCGCCCTCGCCGACCACCTTGACGCGCAGGTCCCGGCCGTCGACGCGGATCGCGTCGTTCGCCTTGTCGCCCACGTCCGCGTGGGACTCGGCGGAGGACTTGACGTAGGTGCCGATGCCGCCGTTCCACAGCAGGTCCACCGGCGAGCTGAGGATGGCCTTCATCAGCTCGGCGGGGGTCATCTTGGTGACGCCCGGCTCGATGCCGAGGGCCTCGCGCACATGCGCGTTGACCGGGATCGACTTGGCCGTGCGCGGGTGGATGCCGCCGCCCGCGGACAGCAGCTTGGTGTTGTAGTCGGCCCAGGACGAACGGGGCAGCTCGAACAGCCGGCGGCGCTCGGCGTAGGAGGCGGCCGCGTCCGGCCTCGGGTCGAGGAAGATGTGACGGTGGTCGAAGGCGGCCACCAGGCGGATGTGCTCGGAGAGCAGCATGCCGTTGCCGAACACGTCACCGGACATGTCGCCCACGCCGACGACCGTGAAGTCCTGCGTCTGGGTGTTGTGACCGAGCTCGCTGAAGTGCCGCTTGACGGACTCCCAGGCGCCGCGGGCCGTGATGCCCATGCCCTTGTGGTCGTAGCCGGCCGAGCCGCCGGAGGCGAAGGCGTCGCCCAGCCAGAAGCCGTAGGACTCGGCGACCTCGTTGGCGATGTCCGAGAAGGTCGCGGTGCCCTTGTCGGCGGCGACGACGAGGTAGGTGTCGTCCTCGTCGTGGCGCACGACGTCCTTGGGCGGGACGACCTCGCCGCCGACCATGTTGTCGGTGATGTCGAGCAGACCGGAGATGAAGGTCTTGTACGAGGCGATGCCCTCGGCCAGCCACGCGTCACGGTCCACCGACGGGTCCGGCAGCTGCTTGCCGACGAAGCCGCCCTTGGCGCCGACCGGCACGATGACGGTGTTCTTCACCATCTGCGCCTTGACCAGGCCCAGGATCTCGGTGCGGAAGTCCTCGCGCCGGTCGGACCAGCGCAGACCGCCGCGCGCGACCTTGCCGAAGCGCAGGTGCACGCCCTCGACGCGCGGGGAGTAGACCCAGATCTCGAACGCCGGGCGCGGCGCGGGCAGGTCGGGGATGGCCTGCGGGTCGAGCTTGAGGGACAGGTACGGGTGCGGGTGACCGTCCGTCTTCTGACCCTTGCTGTCGCTCCCCGCGCTGACGCGCTGGAAGTGGTTCGTCCGCAGCGTGGCCTTGATGACCGTCAGGAAGGCCCGCAGGATGCGGTCCTCGTCCAGGCTGGCGACCTGGTCCAGCGCGCCGTCCAGCTCCTCCATCATGCCGTCGATCAGCTCGGTGCCGGCGTGCTGCAGCGCGGGCGACATCCGGGCCTCGAAGAGGTTGACCAGGAGGCGGGTGGTGTGGACGTTGTTGCTGAGGGTGTCCTCCATGTACGCCTGGCTGAACGGCGAACCGGCCTGCCGCAAGTACTTGGCGTAGGCCCGCAGGACCATCGCCTGGCGCCAGTCGAGACCGGCGCGCAGGACGAGGTTGTTGAAGTTGTCGTTCTCCGCGTCACCGGCCCACACCGCGGCGAAGGCGTCCTGGAAGCGGTGACGGGCGTCGTCGCCCTCGACCCGCTCGGGCATCCGCAGGCCGAAGTCGTAGATCCACGCGGTCGTCCGGTCCGAGCAGCGCAGCTCGTACGGGCGCTCGTCGACGACCTCGACGCCCAGGCGCTGGAGCACCGGCAGGACGGCGGACAGGGACACCGGCTCGCCCGTGCGGTAGATCTTGAAACGGCGCTCGCCCGGGGCCGCGCCGACCGGCTCGTACAGGCTGAGCTCGAAGTCGCGGTCGCCGCCGGCCGTGGTCAGCTTCTCCAGGTGACCGAGGTCGGAGACGGCGCCGCGCGGGCTGTGGTCGGCCTTGTAGCCCTCGGGGAAGGCCTGGCCGTAGCGGCGCAGCAGCTCGGCGGCGCGCTCCTCGCCGACCTCGGCGGTCAGCGTCTCGGCGAAGCCGTCGGCCCAGGAGCGGGCGGCCTCCACCAGGCGGCCCTCGATGCGCTCGACGTCGGCGTCGGCGAGGTCCGGCAGGGTGGAGCCGGACTCGACGCGGACGACGAAGTGCAGCCGGGAGAGGACCGACTCGGTGTTCCAGGCGGTGAAGTCGACGACGGTGCCGTTGAGTTCTTCCTTGAGGATGTCGATCAGCCGCAGCCGGACGGCCGTGGTGTAGCGGTCGCGCGGCAGATAGACGAGGGCGGAGAAGTAGCGCCCGTACTCGTCACGGCGCAGGTACAGCCGCAGCCGGCGGCGCTCCTGGAGGTAGAGCACGCTGGTGGCGGTGGAGCGCAGCTGGTCCGGCGGGATCTGGAAGAGCTCGTCGCGCGGGTAGGTCTCCAGGATCTGGAGCAGGTCGCGCCCGTCGTGGCTGTCGGCGGAGAAGCCCGCGTCGGCCAGCACCCTGGCGACCTTGCGGCGGATCACCGGGACGCGGCGGACGGACTCGGTGTACGCGGCCGAGGAGAACAGGCCCAGGAAGCGGCGCTCGCCGGTGACGTTGCCGTCGGCGTCGAACTTCTTCACGCCGACGTAGTCGAGGTAGGACGGACGGTGCACGGTGGCACGGCTGTTGGCCTTGGTCAGGACGAGCATCTTGTGCTCGCGGGCCTTGGCGCGGGCGTCCGCCGGGAGCCGGCTGAAGGACGGCGAGGTCGGCCGGGAGAGCGGGGCGTGGTGGCCGCCGTGGTGCCCGTCCGGGGTGTGGGCCGGGTCGGAGCGCAGGATGCCCAGACCGGTGCCCGGAACGGCGCTGAGGGTGTCCTCCTCGGCGCCCTCCGTACCGACCTTCGTCAGCTCGTACTCGCGGTACCCCAGGAAGGTGAAGTGGTCGGCGGCCAGCCAGCGCAGCAGCTCGCGGGCCTCGCTGACCTCGGTCTTGGGGACGTCGGAGGCGACGGGCTCGGAGGGCAGGCCGTCGGCGATGCGCAGCGCGGCGTCGCGCATCTTCTCCCAGTCCTCGACGGCCTCGCGGACGTCGGAGAGCACGCGCACCAGGTCGGCGGCGATCTGCTTGAGGTCGTCGCGGTCGGTCTCGCGGTCGATCTCGACGTGGATCCAGGACTCGACGAGCGCGTCGTGCGGGAGCTCGGCGCCCTTGGCGGTGCCGTGGGCGTCGCAGGAGGAGCCGAGGACCTCCAGGAGGCGGCCGGTGAGGTCGCGGCGGACGACCACCTGCGGGTGGATCACCACGTGGATGCCGCGGTTCTGGCGGGACAGCTCGTTGGTGACCGAGTCCACCAGGAAGGGCATGTCGTCGGTGACGACCTCGACCACGGAGTGGCTGGACGTCCAGCCGTTCTCCTCGACGGTCGGGGTGTGCACCCGGACGTTCGCGGTGCCCTGGGGGCGGTTCTCGGCGAGCCGGTAGTGCGAGATCGCGCCGCCGTAGACGTCGACCGGGTCGCGGCCGGTGAGGTCCTCGGGCGCCGTGTGCAGGTAGTAGCGCTGGAGGAAGGCGACGAGGGCCTCGTGGCCGAGCCCGCTCTCGCCCTTCGGCCCGTTCGTCTGCGGCCCCCCGGCCGGTCCGCTCTCAGCGACGCGGGCCGCCCGCTCGAGCAGCTCGGCCTTGGCTTCGTCCAGCTTGGTCTGCATGTCCTCTGGCTCCTGTCGCGCGCCGTTGCGTGACATAGATGGTGATGACATCACGCCGCGACCCGGGGTGTCCGGTCGTCTCCGACGGTATGCCTGGATGAGGGGTGACCGGGCCGTTCCTGGCCAACTTCGTCAGACGCGCCCGGACCCGGGAACCAGCGCCGGCCGGGGCGCTGTGGCGCTCCGGGTGCAGGACAGGAGCGTCCACGCCCCTGACTGGATATCGCGCTGATCACCTGGTAAGGCTATCGCTCTTCCCCCGGAACACGTCACGAGGCGTTTGTGCACAAAACAAGGGCCTCAACTTTGACACTCTGCACAGCGACGCGGACGTTCCTCTTCCACTTGATCTCCGCCTGGTCTCCGTACATCCACGTGTCCCAGCATCCTGCACGACCAGGGGTGCGCGCCCGGCGGATGGGCCGTTCAGCCGCTGCCCCGTCCCGCCTGCCGCACCGCGCCCCGCAACCGTGCCTTTCAGGCCATCATCGGCCGGCTGCGACGGCCACCAGCCGCTCCGCCTCGGCGACGGCCTCCGCCAGACTGTCCACCACCGGAACGCCCACTCCGGCGAGGCTCGCGCGGCTGTGGGAACCGCCCGTGTAGAGCACGGCGTGGGCACCGACGTGCTGCGCCGCGACCGCGTCGTCCGCGGCGTCGCCGATGACCACGGTGTGCTGCCCGAGCACCCCGTCGAGACCGGCGAGATGGCGGACCATGTGCTCGGCCTTGCTGCCGCCCGAGGGACCCGTGCGCCCGTCGACCCGCACGAACCGGCGCTCGATGCCGAAGCCGCGCACCAGCGGCAGCAGCTCCTCGTGCCCGTACATCGACATGATCGACTGGGTGCGGCCGGCCTCCTGCCAGCGCTCCAGCAGCGACTCCGCGCCGTCCGCGAGGCCGCAGCGTATGCGCTGGTCCTGGTAGTGCCGGTGGAAGGCGCCGTCCATGTGGTCCCACTCGGACTGCGTGGGCAGCCGGCCCATCAGCCGCTCGTAGAACCGCGGGATCGGCACGCAGTACAGCTCGCGGTACGTCGCCAGCGTGATGGGCGCCAGGCCCACCTCGGCGAAGGCGGCGTTCGTCGCCGCGATCACCGCGTCGGTGTCGTGGAAGAGCGTGCCGTTCCAGTCCCAGACGATGTGCGCCCTGTGCGTCCCCATGCCCCCGAAGGTACCGGGCGGGTACGACAACGGCTCAGACGAGGTTGGGGATCTCCTGGACCCCGAACCACATCAGCTCGTGGTCGTCGGCGCCGTCGACCGTGAACCGGGCGTCGTCGTCGCCCCCGTCCGCGGCGTCCAGCGCCGCGGCCGCGGCCGCCACGTCCTCCTCGGCGTCCTCGGAGTCGACGTGCACGGAGGCCGCCTTGCGCAGCGGCACCGGCGCCGACAGCCGCACCTCGCCGAACCCGGGCCCGTCCGGACCCTGGTCCGGCACGGCGGTCACGAGGCCGTCGGGCACGTCCACCGCCACGACCACCCGGCGGCGCGGGGCCCCGGCATCGGCGGCGAGCAGCCGCAGCGAACCCTGGGCGGCGCGGCCCAGCGCGGCGTACTCGAGCTCCTCCATGTCGTCGGAGACGTACCACTCGCGCAGGGCGGGGGTGACGGCGTAGGCGCCCAGGGGGGCCGGGCCGAACTCGCCCGCCTTGTGCACCTCGGCGAGACCGGGGAGGGTCAGGGGGACGTAGACGCGCATGACCGCCGCTTTCCTGTTCTGCCGCTGGATTCTCATGATCTGTGCAGCCAATATACGGGCGGGAGTCCCCCTTCGAAGTGCCGGTGGCCCCCGGGACGCGTGTGCCGCGCCGCCCGCCGGTACGCCTCCGACCTGCGGCGGAGCCAGGACCATCCCCCTGATAGGTGAACTGCACAGGGCCGCCGGAGCCCTGTTCGGGTCCTTGCCGCCCCCGGAAAAGCGCCGGTAAAAGATCTCCCACGCGGCCACCGCCCGGTACCCGCCGGGCCCGGCACTCCGGGGGGACGACCATGCAGCGCAGCACCACCACGAGGACCGCACCACCGCGGCGCACCGACTCGCGCCGCCCCGTCGCGGACGCCGCGGCCCGGCGCCGCGAGCGCGACAAGCTCCCGCACTACTGGTTCGCCGAGCGGCTGCTGCTCGCCCTCAGCGGCCAGCGTCCGGTGCACTCGCTGCTCGGCCACACCGTCGGCGAGGCCTACGAGCAGCTGACCGCGCTGGCGCCCCGGGCGCCCCTGCGGCCCGCCCTGCCGGGCGGCCGCACCCCCGTCGTCCGCCACTGCGGACAGTTCCGCCCCCGGCCCGGGGTCATCGAGGCCTTCGCCCGGATCGCCTCCGGCGACCGGCTCCAGGCCCTGGCCTTCCGCCTGGAGAAGGGGCCCGACCTGCGGTGGCGCTGCTCGGCGGTGGAGCTGGGCGGGGCCCAGGTCTAGGCATGCAGAAGGGCGGGCACCCCCGGGATCGCCCCGGGAATGCCCGCCCCTCCGGCCGGTCGGCTACTTCTTGCGGCGACGGCCGCCGACGCCGTTCTTCTGGGCCTTGCGGCGCTCGGCGCGGGTCATGCCGTCCGCCGCGGAGCGGAACTCGCCCGTGTCGTCGCTGGCGAAGTCGCCCTCGACGACGCCGCCCTCGCCGTCCACGGTCGGGGCGGAGAAGTGCAGCTGCGCCGGGCGCTGCGGAGCCGAGAGGCCCTTGGCGCGGATCTCCGGACGGGCTGCCGGCACGGTGTCCTGGGCCGCCTCCGCCGGGGCCGGGCGCTCGGCGCCCTCCTCGACCGGGACCTCCTCGAGCTGCTGGTCGACCTGGACCTCCAGGTTGAACAGGTAGCCGACGGACTCCTCCTTGATGCCCTCCATCATCGCGGTGAACATGTCGAAGCCCTCGCGCTGGTACTCGACGAGCGGGTCCTTCTGGGCCATCGCGCGCAGGCCGATGCCCTCCTGGAGGTAGTCCATCTCGTAGAGGTGCTCACGCCACTTGCGGTCCAGGACGGACAGCACCACGCGGCGCTCCAGCTCGCGCATGATCTCGGAGCCCAGCTCCTCCTCACGGGCGGCGTACTGCTCGTGGATGTCGTCCTTGACGGACTCGCCGATGAACTCGGAGGTGATGCCCGCCCGGTCGCCGGCCGCCTCCTCCAGCTCGTCGATGGTGACCTTCACCGGGTAGAGCTGCTTGAAGGCGCCCCACAGGCGCTCCAGGTCCCACTCCTCGGCGAAGCCCTCGACCGTCTCGGCCTGGATGTAGGCGTCGATGGTGTCGTCCATGAAGTGCTGGACGTGCTCGTGCAGGTCCTCGCCCTCCAGGACGCGGCGGCGCTCGCCGTAGATGACCTCGCGCTGGCGGTTGAGGACCTCGTCGTACTTCAGGACGTTCTTGCGGGTCTCGAAGTTCTGCTGCTCGACCTGCGACTGGGCGGAGGCGATGGCCCGGGTGACCATCTTGTTCTCGATCGGCACGTCGTCCGGGACGTTGGCCATGGCCATCACGCGCTCGACCATCTGGGCCTTGAACAGACGCATCAGGTCGTCGCCGAGCGACAGGTAGAAGCGGGACTCGCCCGGGTCGCCCTGACGGCCGGAACGGCCGCGCAGCTGGTTGTCGATGCGGCGCGACTCGTGCCGCTCGGTGCCCAGCACGTAGAGCCCGCCGAGCTCCTCGACCTCGTCCTTCTCCGCCTTGACCGCGTGCTCGGCGTTCTCCAGGGCGGCGGGCAGGGCCGCGGCCCACTCCTCGATGTGCTCCTCGGGGTCGAGCCCGCGCTGGCGCAGCTCGGCCTCGGCGAGGTCCTCGGGGTTGCCGCCGAGCTTGATGTCGGTACCGCGGCCGGCCATGTTGGTGGCGACGGTGACGGCGCCCTTGCGGCCGGCCTGGGCGACGATCGAGGCCTCGCGCTCGTGGTGCTTGGCGTTGAGCACCTCGTGCGGGATGCCGCGCTTGGCGAGCTGCTGCGAGAGGTACTCGGACTTCTCGACCGAGGTGGTGCCGACGAGGATCGGCTGGCCCTTCTCGTGCTTCTCCGCGATGTCCTCGACGACGGCGGCGAACTTGGCGACCTCGGTGCGGTAGATGAGGTCCGACTGGTCCTTGCGGACCATGGGCTTGTTGGTCGGGATCGGGACGACGCCGAGCTTGTAGATCTGGTGGAACTCGGCGGCCTCGGTCATCGCCGTACCGGTCATGCCGGAGAGCTTGTCGTAGAGGCGGAAGAAGTTCTGCAGGGTGATCGTGGCGAGCGTCTGGTTCTCGTCCTTGATGTCCACCCCTTCCTTCGCCTCGATCGCCTGGTGCATGCCCTCGTTGTAGCGGCGACCGGCGAGGATACGGCCGGTGTGCTCGTCGACGATCATGACTTCGCCGTCCATGACGACGTAGTCCTTGTCCTTCTTGAAGAGTTCCTTCGCCTTGATGGCGTTGTTGAGGTAGCCGACGAGCGGGGTGTTGACCGACTCGTAGAGGTTGTCGATGCCCAGCCAGTCCTCGACCTTGGAGACGCCGGCCTCGTGGATGGCGACCGTGCGCTTCTTCTCGTCGACCTCGTAGTCGCCGGTCTCGTCCACACCCTTCTGCGGGTTGGCGGGCTCGCCCTTGGTGAGCCGGGTGACGAGCTTGGCGAAGTCGCCGTACCACTTGGTGGCCTGGTCGGCCGGGCCGGAGATGATCAGCGGCGTACGGGCCTCGTCGACGAGGATCGAGTCGACCTCGTCGACCACGGCGAAGTTGTGGCCGCGCTGCACCAGCTCGTCCTGCGACCACGCCATGTTGTCGCGCAGGTAGTCGAAGCCGAACTCGTTGTTCGTGCCGTAGGTGATGTCGCAGCCGTACTGCTCGCGGCGCTGCGCCGGCGTCATGTTGGCGAGGATGCAGCCGACCGTCAGACCGAGGAACCGGTGGACGCGGCCCATCATCTCGGAGTCGCGCTCGGCCAGGTAGTCGTTGACCGTGATCAGGTGGACGCCCTTGTCCGACAGCGCGTTCAGATACGTGGGCAGGGTGCCGACGAGGGTCTTGCCCTCACCGGTCTTCATCTCCGCGACGTAGCCGAGGTGCAGCGCGGCGCCGCCCATGAGCTGCACGTCGTAGTGGCGCTGGCCGAGGACGCGCTTGGCGGCCTCGCGGACGGTGGCGAACGCCTCGGGGAGCAGGTCGTCCAGGCTCTCGCCGTCGGCGTAGCGCTGCTTGTACTCGTCGGTCAGGGCACGCAGCTCGGCGTCGGAGAGGTTGACGAAGTCCTCTTCGATGGAATTGACCTGGTCCGCGATGCGGTGCAGCTTGCGCAGGATCTTGCCTTCTCCTGCACGCATGATCTTGCCGAAGACGGACACGTAGGCTGGCTCCTTGCCGGTCGGGCCTGGGCACGGTCGGGTGCGCGGGCACGACGGGACAGTGCCCGCCGCAACGGCCATCGTAAGCGAGGACCCCGCCGCGCCGGGAGGTCCGTCATCACCGAGGCCGAGTGTCACCCGCACATCCAACGAACGGATATTCGCGGAAGTGCCCGGCTCCGGGTCCCTACACTCCGCCCATGGAGCCGATAGCCCTCGCCACGGAACGCCTGGTCCTGCGCCCCTTCGCGCCCTCCGACGTGCCCGATGTGCACGCCGCCTGCCAGGACCCCGACATCCCGCGCTACACCAACGTGCCCGACCCGTACCGGATCGAGGACGCCCGGCTCTTCGTCGAGGAGACCTGCCCCGCGGGCTGGCAGAACGACACGATGTACACGTTCGGTGTCTTTTCCGGTGATACCGGGCAGCTGGTGGGCGCCATGTGCCTCGTGCGGCTCGCACAGCTGCACACGGCGGAGCGCCAGGCGGAGCTGGGGTACTGGACGGCCAAGGAGCACCGCGGCCGCGGCTGCACCGTGGAGGCGGCGCGCGAGGTGATCCGCTGGGCCTTCGAGGACCTGGGCGTCGAGCGGCTGGAGTGGTACGCGGAGGCCGGCAACGAGGGCTCCCGGGCCGTGGCCCTGAAGGCCGGCTTCCGGATGGAGGGCACCATGCGCGCGAAGATCATCCACCAGGGCACCCGGCGCGACGCCTGGATCGGCTCGCTGCTCCCCTCGGACCTCGGCCGACCCTCCGGGACCCCGTACCTGCCCTGGCCCGAGCGCGACTGAGGGCCGGGAGCAGGGCGTTGTCGGTGCCCGGCCCTAGGGTGCCGTCATGACAACTTCCGCTGCCGCACGGGGCCGCAGGGCCGAGGTCAGGTTGTCCGCCGGCGAGGCCCGGCGCCTCGCCCTGCACGCCCAGGGCCTGCTCGGCGCCCCCGACCGCCGGGCCGGGGCGCGCGGGGTGCTGCGCCGGCTGGGCGCGGTCCAGCTGGACACGATCTCGGTGCTGGCCCGCTCGCACGAACTGGTGCCGTACGCCCGGCTGGGCGCGATCGGCCGCGATGCCGTCGAGCGGGCGTACTGGGCGCCGCAGGCGGCGGGAGCGGCCCCGCACGGCTTCGAGTACTGGTCGCACGCGGCTTGCGTCCTGCCCGTCGAGGAGTGGCCGCTCTTCGCCTTCCGCCGCCGGGCGTTCGTCGCCCGCGGCCACCGCTGGCACGTCATGGAGGATGCCGAGCGCTCCTGCGCGGCGGTCCGCGACCGCCTCAAGGCCGACGGCCCGCTGACGGCCGGGGAGTTGGGCGGCGCGAAGAACGGGGGCGAGTGGTACGACTGGTCCGAGACGAAGATCGCGGTGGAGTGGCTGCTCGACACGGGCGAGGTGGTCTGCACCGAGCGGCGCGGCTGGAAGCGGGTCTACGAGCTGGCGGAGCGTGCCATTCCGGACGCCCTCTTCCACGACGACCTCGACGACGCCGCATGCATACGGCAGTTGGTCGCCCAGGCGGGCGCCGCCATGGGCGTGGCCACGCGCGCGGACCTCGCGGACTACCACCGTCTCAAGAGCGAGCAGGTGGACGCGGTCATCGGCGACACGGGCCTGATGCCGGTGGAGGTGGCGGGCTGGGGCAGGCCGGCGTGGGCGGACCCGCAGGCACTGGCGGGCCTCTCCGCGCTGAAGGGCAGGCGTCACCGGACCACGCTGCTCTCCCCGTTCGACTCCCTGATCTGGGACCGGCCGCGTACGGAGCGGATGTTCGGCTTCACCCACCGCCTGGAGGCGTACGTGCCCCGGCAGAAGCGGGTGCACGGTTACTTCGCCATGCCGCTGCTGACCGGCGGCCGGCTGGCGGGCCGGGTGGACCCGGCCCGCGAGGGGAGCACCCTGGTGGCCCGCCAGGTGTCGCTGGACGGCCCGGCCGCGGTCGCCCCGATGGCGCGTGCGCTGCGCGAGGCCGCGGAGTGGGTAGGCTGCGACGCGGTGCGCATCGAACGCTGTGACGATGCGGAGCTGGCCACGGCACTGACCCGCGCGGTGGCCTGAGGTCCCTCAGCGGCTGCTCTTCCCGGGGGACAACCCCCGGGCCCCCGGCCGGAAGGGCGACTCGGGGCGCCCCGCCCTCAGCGGATCTCCAGGATCTTCTCCCGCATCGCGTAGACCACCGCCTCCATCCTGGAGTGCAGCTGCAGCTTCTCCAGGATGTTCCGCACGTGGTTCTTGACCGTGTTCTCGCTGATGAACAACTCCTTGGCGATGTCGCGGTTGTTCATCCCCGTCGCCACCAGCTTCAGTACCTCCAGCTCCCGGTCCGTGAGCCGCGGCGCCGGCACCAGCCGGCGCTCGTCGGTGCGCTGGATCATCGACTTGAACTCGGTCAGCAGTTTGGACGCCATCGACGGGCTGATCTGCGACTGCCCGTCCGCGACGGCCCGGATCGCGGTGGCCACCTCGTCCGTGGAGATCTCCTTGAGGAGGTAGCCCGTCGCCCCGGCCTTGATCGCGTCGTAGAGGTCCGCCTCCTCGTCGCTGATCGTCAGCATGATGATCTTCGCGCTGGGGGCCACCTCCTTGATGGAGGTGCAGGCCTCGATGCCGCCCCGCTTGGGCATCCGCACGTCCATCAGCACGATGTCCGGCAGCAGGTCCGCCGCCTTGACCACCGCCTCCGCGCCGTCCCCGGCCTCCCCCACGACCAGGATGTCCTCCTCCTGGGCCAGGACGATCTCCAACCCCCGGCGGAAGAGCGCATGGTCGTCCACGACCAGCACCCGGATCGGCTCCTCGCACCTGGCGCCGCGACCCACGCGGGCGCCCTCCTCGTCCTCACCGGGCATGAGCACGGGCCCGAACCTGTCCGCCATCGTTCCTCCCCCTGAAGGCCATGGCCCCTAGCGGTTGCACACTGCTGCCGCCCGTCCCAACCGGTTCCGGCGCACCGGCGGTTGGCCGCCCGGCCATGATTTCATGCCGGACGGCCCGTACGGTGCTTCCCGGCCGCATGACCACACGGGGGTGCCCCGGGAGCGCGAACGCTCCGAGGGCACCGTCACGGTTGGGTGGGCTCACCCGGGGCGAGGCCTCCTGCCCGCCGGGTCAGCCGCCGAGCGCTCCGCCTGCGCCGCCGGGCTCCGCCTCGAAGAGGGGATCGGCGTTGAGGTGGATGACGCCGTAGTCGTATGCGTGCCGCCGGTAGACGACACTGGGCATCTTGGTCTCGGAGTCGACGAACAGATAGAAGTCGTGGCCGACCAACTCCATTTCATAGAGCGCCTGGTCGAGCGTCATGGGTGCTGCGGTGTGGGTCTTCTCGCGCACCACCAGCGGGCCCTCGCCCTGGATCTCCAGCGACCCCATACGGGTGACCGGAACGCCGTTCGTCTCCTGGATCGCGGCGAGTTGACCGCTGTCGTTGAGCTCCGCGGCGCCGATGACGGCCGCCGACACCTCGCTGGCCGGAATGCGGCCGTTGCCGCGACGCGTGAAACGCTTGTCGTGCTGCTTGCGCAGCCGCGCCTCGAGCTTGGCCGTGGCCAGGTCCAGCGCGGCGTAGGGATCGGTCGCCGCCGCCTCGGCCCGGATGACCGGGCCCCGCCCGCGAACGGTGATCTCCACACGGTCGGAGCGGTCTGCCTGCCGCGGGTTGGGCTCCTTGGACACCTCCACGTCGAGGCTGATCACCTTGCTGTCGAGCTTCTGGACCTTGTCCAGCTTCAGCTTCTCGGCCACGTGCTTGCGAAACCGCTCGGGCACCTCTGTCTTGCGGCCCTTGACGACGATGTCCACGCAGAACTCCGTTCCCGGATCGCTCCGCCGAAGGTTGCGGAGCGCATCCCTCTTGCATCAGACCCCGGGGCCGGCCCGGAGCCACCGACTAGGCGGTTTTCACCTCCTCCTCCCCCACCGGCAAGATCGACACCCCACCGGGCCGAAGCTTCTTCCCAGCTTCGACCACGGCGCATGAAGTGCGCCATTCGGAGATATGAGGCATAGCTTCCGCCATTCCTCACAACCGAACATATCTCGCTCGGAAGCCTGTCGGTACCCCCTACCGCGACGTACCTCCATTCAGGTGTTTTCCTGCCGTTTCCCTCAGGAACGCTGTTCGTTCGGCATCAGTTCCGATTGTTTTCGAAAGCGCGCGGTGCCGCAGCGACCACCGCGGCGGCCACGGCCCGCCCGCCCGAGACACCGACGGCGCGGGCCGCCTCGGCCAGCGAGGCGCCGGTCGTCATCAGGTCGTCCACCAGCACCACCGGGCCGCCCTCGCGCCACACGTGCCCTGCTGCTCGCACGGTCCCCATGGCCCCCGCCACGTTCGCCCACCGGTCGCGGGCGTCCAGCTCCGCCTGGTCGGCCACCGCCCGGCGCAGCCGCAGCACGGCGGCCGCCCGGGCCGGGACGCCCGCACCCCGCAGGGCGCGCGCCGCGGCCAGCGCGACGCGCCGGCAGGCGTCATGCCCGCGCCCGGCCACCGCCCGCCGCGCCGAGGGCACCGGCACGAGCAGCAACGGGTCTCTCCCGGCCCATCCGCCCCACCCCCTTCCACCTGCACCAGCAGCCCGCACCGCGCCCGCCAGCGCGGCGCCCAGCGGCTCGGCCAGCCCCAGCGCACCCCGCTCCTTGTGCGCGAGCAGCACGGAGCGCACCCCGGCCGCGTACGGCGCCGCCGCGAAGACCGGCGGCAGGCCGGGCGGCACCGGGTCCGGCCGCACCTCCCGGGGCCGCCGCCCGCACAGCCGCGCCCGGCACTCCTCGCACAGCACCGCCTGCCCCAGGCCGCACCCCGCACACGGTGACGGCAGCACCAGCCCCGCGATCTCCTGCCACCACCCCCGCACGGCACCACTGTCCCGCCGCGGAGTGCCGGCCGCCACCCCTGTGGAAAACTCCTGGCATGTACCCGGCTACCCCGGGTAGACCGGCGCCGTCCCCTCCTTGGCCACCAGCTTCCAGTTCGCGTCCGGCAGCAGCCGCACGATGCCGCCGTCGCCCTCGGCGACCAGCGCCTGGGACTTGCCCGTGCTCTCGGGGGCGGCAATGGCGCGCACCCCCGTGATCCCCGGCAGGGCGGCGGTGTTCGACAGCGAACCGTCGGTCTCGATGTACTGCAACTGCTGCAGACCGCCCTGCTCGCTCCCGGCGACCAGCAGCCGGCTCGCACCCGCCCAGGAGACGGCGTCGACGTTCTCCAGCCGCGGCGCCACGGAGCGCAACTCCTGCACCGACAGCGCCGGCTTCCCGGTGCTGGTCCTGCGCTCGACCCGGCCGAGCTTCAGGGACGTATGGTCGCCCTTCGTCACCAGCAGCGCGACGCGAACCCCGTCGGCCGCGACCCGCACCCCGGTGATCCGCCCGCCGTCCAGCCCGGGCACCTGGACCTCCTCCGGCGTGCCCGTACCGCCCTGCAGGCGCAACAGCCGCGGGTGTTCCTGGTCCTGGTCGGCGACCCACAGATCGCCCAGCCCGTCCCAGCTGGGCGCCGTCAGGCCCGCCTTCGGGCCGCTCCCGTGTGCGGTCACCCGGGCGTCGCCCAGCGGGACGCCGGACTGCAGCGCGGCGACGTACAGCACCTGCCCGTTCGCGGAGACGCCCGCGGCCCGGCGCTCCGACCGGTCGACGGCCACCGAACGCAGCGGCACGGCACCGTCCGCACCGAACGGCCCGGGCACCCGGCGCGGCTCCTCGTCACCGTCGGCCAGGCTCACCAGGCGGTGCTGGGCGTCGACGAAGAACTGCCGGTCGGCCTGCCCGGCCGTCTGGTCCGGCGCGTACCACTTGGCCTGGTCGCGCCCGAGCACGCACAGCCGCGATCCGTCCTTGCGCTCCAGCGTCACATCGGTGACCTTGGCCGAGTCCTGCACGGTGTAGAGCACCTGCGCGGCCATCCGCAGACACTGGTCCTGCCCGGCGCCGGCCGCCTGGTCGCTCAGCCGGACCTTCAGCGCGTTGGAGTCGTCCAGCGAGAGCCGGTCGTCCAGCAGGCGCGTGCCGGTCGGGAAGGCCGTGCCGGCCACCGGGTCCAGCCAGGTCGTCGGACCGTCCAGCAGGGCCTTCACCGAGGACGTGACCGGGTCTATCCGCTTGCGCAGATACACCGGGTCGGCGACGAGCACGTCCCTGCCACGGCCCGGGCTGCTGCCGCCCGGACCCGTCTCGGCGAAGTAGTACTTGTTGGCGGAGCGGTAGATGCGCTGGAAGTCGGAGATCCCGAGCACCAGACCGTCCGGCGGGGCGTCGATGCGCCACTCGCCGTCCTCGCGCGTCATGTGCATCTGCGCCTGGTAGTCGCCCGCGTCCGGCTTGTAGGCATGCCGGGCGTCCACCTTGGCGACCTGCTTGCCGGTCAGCGTGATGGTGACTGTCTGCTCGCGGTCGCCTCCGCTGTGCTCCACCCGCACCTGGGGCACCGACGACAGCACGGTGATCGAGGACGACGGGTCCCACTGACGCTTCACACTCTTCGCCAGGTACATGCGCGCCGTCGCGTAGTCCGCCTCGTCGCTCGTGGTGGCCTCCAGGAAGCCGGCCACGAGTTCCTGCGGCTGCTCGTTCTTGCGCGGCGGGACACCGTAGACGCGCACCTGCGAATCCGCATCCGCACGCTGCGAGGCGTCGACCGACATCACGTCCCCGCCGTCCGGCATCGACGCACAGCCCGCCAGCAGCACCCCGCTGGCGGCCACGGCGCACACACCCACCAGCGAGCGACCGCCCCGACGCGTGCGCCCTCTGCGGAGCCGGCCGCCGACGCCCTCAGTCCTGAGCGTCATGGTCGCCTCCACTGCCGATGCTGCTGCTGTTCCCGTCGGCCACCGGCCGTCCGTTCCTGTCGTCCGGTGCACCGCCCTGACGGGCGACCACCCGCGCGCCGTTGCCCGGCAGCGCCGTCGGGTCGGCGGACGGCCGGACGTTCCTCGTCTGCGCCGGCACCTGGGCCGGCAGCGGCGGTGTGCCCCGGCCGGCGGCCGACAGCGGCATCCCGGCCTCGTTCAGTCCGCGGTTGCGCCGCGAGTCCTCCGGCTCCAGCGGAATCGGCGAACCGCGCAGCGTGTCATCCGTCGTCCGCGGCAGCGTCAGCCGGAACTGCGAACCGCCGCCCGGCTCACCCCACGCCTGCAGCCAGCCGCCGTGCAGCCGCGCGTCCTCCACCGCGATCGACAGCCCCAGGCCCGTACCGCCGGTCGTCCGCGCACGGGCCGGATCGGCCCGCCAGAAACGGTTGAACACCCGTGTCGCCTCACCGGGCTTGAGGCCCACGCCGTAGTCGCGCACCGCGACCGCGACCGCACCGCCGGCCACCGCCAGCCGGACGACCACGTCCCGGCCCTCGCCGTGCTCCACGGCGTTGACGACCAGGTTCCGCAGCACCCGCTCCACGCGCCGGGCGTCCGCCTCGGCGATGACCGGCTGCTCGGCACCGCGCACGAGGATCCGGCTGCCCTTGCGGTCCGCCAGCGGCAGTGCTCCCTCCACCACGCGGCCGACCACATCGCGCAGGTCGATCGGCTCGGCCTCCAGGGCCGCGGCCCCCGCGTCGAACCGGCTGATCTCCAGCAGGTCGGCCAGCAGCGACTCGAACCGGTCCAGCTGTCCGAACAGCAGCTCGGCCGAGCGCGCGGTCACCGGGTCGAAGTCCTCGCGTGCCTCGTGAATGACGTCCGCCGCCATCCGCACGGTCGTCAGCGGCGTCCGCAGCTCGTGCGACACGTCCGAGACGAATCGCCGCTGCATCCGCGACAGCTCCTCCAACTGCTGGATCTTGACCTGGAGGTTCTGTGCCATCTTGTTGAAGGCTTCACCCAGACGAGCGATGTCGTCCTCGCCGGTGACCTTCATCCGCTCATGCAGCACACCGGCCGCGAGCCGCTCCGAGATCCCGGCGGCCATCCGCACCGGCGTCACGATCTGCCGCACGACCAGCCAGGCAATGGCCCCCAGCAGCACGACGACGAACACCCCGGCCGTCGCCAGCGTCGTCTTCACCAGCGTCAGCGACTTCTCCTCCTGAGTGAACGGGAAGAGGTAGTACAGCTGGTAGGCCTTGCCGTTGATGTCGTACATCCGCTTGCCGACCACCAGCGCCGGCTGCCCCTCGTCCGAGGCGCTGCGCTTGATCGACCCGGGCTTCTCGAACGTGCCCGTCTTGGTGTCCAGCTGCCTGCGCATGTCGACCGGCACACTGTGCTCGGGGTCGATGTCCCCCGAGGCCCGCGGCCCGCGCCCGATGAACGAGCCCGTGGTCATCGCATC
Organism: Streptomyces sp. AM25; assembly: GCF_058146165.1. Lineage (NCBI taxonomy): Bacteria > Bacillati > Actinomycetota > Actinomycetes > Kitasatosporales > Streptomycetaceae > Streptomyces > Streptomyces sp. AM25. Next base: position 64,796 of record NZ_JBKIWN010000028.1, read on the forward strand.
GCCGTCGCCCGCGCTGAGCGCCACGACGTAGTAGACGCCCTGCCCGCCGCTGGCGAGCTGCTGCACCAGCTGCGTCAGCCACGCACCCGGATCCGGCGTCCCTCGGCCGCCCGACTGCTGTCCGCCGTCCTGGCCCCGGCCGTCGGCCACCGCCCCGGCGGCCTCCTGGGCCGCCTTGAAACCGCCCGCGGCCTGGCTCTGCGATGCGTGCCGCTTGGCGTCCAGCAGACCGTTGCGCACCTGACCGATGACGACCACACCGAGCAGCAGCACCACACCGAGCGACATCAGCAGCGTGGTGGCGACCACCCGCAGCTGGATATTGCGCCGCCACAGCCGCATCGCCGGCAGCAGCGGACGCCTCACCCAGCGCACGTACAGCCGCAGCACGGGATGCACCGACCCGGCCGCAGCACCGTCGGGCAGCATCTGCCCGGCACGCCACAGGCGGCGGAGCAGCGATATGCCGCCCGTCGAACCGACGGGCCGCCCCACGCCCCGCTCCGGGGCGGCACCGTTGCCCGTCATGCTCAGCTCGGCCCGGCCTTGTAACCCACGCCGCGCACGGTCACCACGATCTCGGGGCGCTCGGGGTCGCGCTCGACCTTGGAGCGCAGCCGCTGCACATGCACGTTGACCAGCCGCGTGTCCGCCGCGTGCCGGTAGCCCCACACCTGCTCCAGCAGCACCTCACGGGTGAACACCTGCCAGGGCTTGCGGGCCAGGGCGACCAGCAGGTCGAACTCCAGCGGCGTCAGCGCGATGGACTGCCCGTCGCGCTTGACCGAGTGCCCGGCGACGTCGATGACCAGGTCGCCGATCGTCAGCTGCTCCGGCGCCGGCTCCTCCGACCTGCGCAGCCGCGCCCGGATCCGGGCCACCAGCTCCTTGGGCTTGAACGGCTTGACGATGTAGTCGTCCGCACCGGACTCCAGCCCGACCACGACGTCGACCGTGTCGCTCTTCGCGGTCAGCATCACGATCGGCACTCCGGACTCGGCCCGGATCAGCCTGCACACCTCAATGCCGTCCCGGCCGGGCAGCATCAGATCGAGCAATACAAGATCCGGTTTGGCCTCGCGAAATGCAGCAAGTGCCTTGTCACCGTCGGCCACAAACGACGGCTCGAAACCCTCGCCGCGCAGAACGATTCCGAGCATCTCGGCCAGTGCAGTGTCGTCGTCGACGACAAGGACGCGTCCCTTCATATCGACATCATCCCATTACCCGATCGTGACCTGGCACACAGCTCCGCCAGACCGCCCTCCGACACGGGCGAAACAACCCCGTTTTCCGTGATAATCGCGGTCACCAACTCCGGCGGTGTGATATCGAACGCAGGGTTGTAGGCCTGCGTCCCCAGCGGCGCCACCGGCACCCCCGAACCCGCCTCCGTGCCCGCCCCGGGCACCGACGGCGCCGCCAGCTCCGTCACCTCGTGCCCCGGCCGCTGCTCCACCTCGATGGCCGCGCCCTCGGCCGTCCCGAGGTCCACGGTGGTGGTCGGCGCCACGACCACGAACGGCACCTGGTGATAACGGGCCAGCACCGCCAGCGGATAGCTCCCCACCTTGTTGGCCACCGACCCGTCCGCGGCTATCCGGTCGGCACCGATCAGGACCGCGTCCACCTCCCCCGCCGCGAACAGCGACCCCGCGGCGTTGTCCGTCAGCAGCGTGTACGCCATGCCGGCCCGCGCGGCCTCGTACGCGGTCAGCCGCGCACCCTGCAGCAACGGCCGCGTCTCGTCCACCCACAGCCGCCGCAGTTCACCCGCCCGGTGCGCCGCACCGGCCACCGCCATCGCCGTGCCCTCGCCGCCCGAGACCAGCGCACCCGTATTGCAGTGCGTCAGGATCCGGTAGCCACCGCCGGGCAGCAGCTCCTCCAACAGCGCCAGACCGTGCGCCGCCATGCGGGCACTCGCCTCGGCATCCTCACGGTGCAGCGCCCGGGCCTCCACGAGGGCCGCCGTCGCAGCCGCCCCAGCGTCGGCGCCACCCCGCAGCGCACTGTGGTGAGCCGCCAGAGCACGCCGCACCCCGTACTCCAGATTCACCGCCGTGGGACGGGCGTGCGCGAGCATCTGGGCGGACTCCTCCACGTCGAAGCCGCGCACCGCCGCCAGGGCCAGCCCGTACGCCCCCGCGATCCCCAGCAGGGGCGCACCGCGCACGGCGAGCACGTGTATGGCCTCCACCAGCGCGGGAACGTCCGTACAGACCAGCTCCACCTCCTCGGCGGGCAGTCTCCGCTGGTCCAGCAGCACGATCACCGGGCCCTCGGGCCGCTCCTCCCAGCGCAACGCAGGTACGAGGTCGGGGACACCGGGAGATCCAGGACCGCCCGGAACAGCAGAAGCCGCGGATACCGCGTACTGATCAGCCATTCGTCCAGTCTGCCCCGCACACACCAACTATTGAAGGCCTCCCTGTGGTCTCTCCCCCTTACGAGCCCGGCCTGTGCTTCGAGCGCCGTGACACGATGGCTGACCGGGCAATGGCCCGTACCTGCGGCCGCACCCGGCAACCGGCACGGGCAGTGAAAAGGAGCAACAGACGATGAACAACTCTCCGCCGGGCGGTCCCCAGGGTTGGGGAGGCCAGCAGGGCTGGGGCGGGAACGGCTGGGGTGGCGGCGGCTGGGTGCCGCCGGCCCCGCAGGCCCCGAAGCCGGGCGTGGTCCCCCTGCGCCCGCTCACCCTGGGCGAGCTCCTGGAGGGAGCTTTCGCCACGATGCGCCGGTACTGGCGCACTTTCGCAGGGGTCTCGCTGGCCGTGGCCGCCGGCACCCAGCTCGTGGAGACCGCGATCACCTGGCCATGGCTCGACAAGCTGCAGGATCTGCAGTCCTTGCAGGAGCGGGGCGAGGCCGTCAGCGTCAAGGAACTGCTCAACGCCCTGGGCGGAACCTTCGGCGGGCTCGCGGTGACCGGGCTCATAGGCCTGGCCGGCTCGATCGTGGCGACCGCGATGTTCACCGCCGTGGTCAGCCGCGCGGTACTGGGCCGCCCGACGACGGCGCGCGAAGCCTGGCAGGAGGCCCGCCCGAGGCTGGCCGGTATGGCGGGACTCCTCGTCCTCGTGCCGCTCCTCGTCGGCGGAGTCTTCCTGGTGTGCCTGCTGCCGGGCCTGATCATCGCCGTGGGCGGCTCGGAAACGGCCGGGGTCCCGTTCATGTTTCTCGGCATGCTGGCCGGGACGGTACTGGCCGTGATGCTCTGGATTCGTTACAGCCTCGCGGTGCCCGCTCTGATGCTGGAGAAGCAGGGCGTAATCGATTCCATGCGCCGCTCGGCAAAGCTGGTGCGGGGTTCTTGGGGACGAATCTTCGGCGTGACGGTCGTGAGCAGTTTCCTGGTATTCGTTTTCTCGTCGGTGGTGCAGATCCCGGGCGAACTCATTCGGACGGTCTTGGCCGAGGACGTCACGAGCTGGCCGGCCATGATCATTACCGGTGTCGGCGCCATCATCGCCTCCACGATCGCACTGCCTTTCATGGCCGCGGTGACCACGCTGCTTTATACGGATCAGCGCATCCGGCGCGAGTCCCTCGACCTCGAACTCGCGCGCGCCGCGGGTGCAGTCGGCAACGATTAACACTTCGCCTCCGGGCCGCCCTGGAAAGGGCGGCCCGGAGTGGAGGGGTATGAGACGGCCGAGACGGTCCGTAAACGCAAGAAAGCCCTGACAGGGAACCGGAGTTCCCCGTCAGGGCTTTCTTTCACAATTAGTTCGGCGGCGTCCTACTCTCCCACACGGTCCCCCATGCAGTACCATCGGCG
>NZ_JBKIWN010000029.1:0-66367 GCF_058146165.1 Streptomyces sp. AM25
ACACGAAACCACCGATGCCGAGCACCAGGGCCCACCCGATCGCCAGCGGCCACACATGGTGCGGCAACGGCGACGTCTTCATGTGGCCCATGAGCGAGTGACGCATCAAGTCGATGTAGACCGCGGCCGGGTTCGCGCTCATCACGTCGATCACCCACGGAGCCGCGTGCGCCCTCTTGAGGTTGTAGACCAACGGGTACATCACGCCGGACGCGTACAGCCACGTCCGCATGATGAACGGCAGCAGCTGCGCCAGGTCCGGCGTCTTGCTGCCCATCCGCGCCAGGACCAGCGCGAGGCCCGTGTTGAAGACGAACTGCAGCAGGAGCACCGGCGCCACCAGGACCCACGAGACGCGGGGCATGTGGCCGCAGCCCACCAGCACCAGGATGAGCACGAGCATCGAGTACAGCAGCTGCTGGAGCTGCTGCAGCGCGAAGGAGACCGGCAGCGCCGCCCGCGGGAAGTGCAGCGCCCGCACGAGGCCCAGGTTGCCCGAGATCGCACGCACGCCCGCCATCGCCGAGCTCTGCGTGAAGGTGAAGACGAACACACCCGTCACCAGGAACGGGATGAACGTGTTCGTCGACATCCCCCTCTTGGTGTTCATCAGGATGCCGAAGATGAAGTAGTAGACCAGGGCGTTCAGCAGGGGCGTCGCCACCTGCCAGACCTGGCCCAGCTTCGCCTGGCTGTACTGGGCGGTCAGCTTGGCGCTGGAGAAGGCGGCGATGAAGTGCCGCCGCCCCCACAACTGCCGCACGTACGCGGCGAGTCCGGGCCGGGCGCCGCTCACCGCGAGGCCGTACTTGCCGGCCAGTTCCTCGGCGGTCAGACCGTTGTCGGGGGCAGGCGGGGCACTCATGGCGACCGCGCCGTCGTGCGTTGTCTCGCTCACAGTCGGCACTCTCGTCCTCTGGATGCGCTTGCCGGAGTGACACCCCGGACCGCGCCCGGCGCTCTCGGACACGAGCCTGTCAGATCACAGGCGGACGGCCCAGTCGGGTCAGGCGCCACACGGTACGCCACTTCATGGGGCGCCGCGGGCCGCACGGCGTCGTCCAGCCCTCGCGGAAACCGCCGAACCACGCGCGCAGCGCCGGGAGCGACGGACGGCGCGCGAGGGTGAGCAGCAGCCACACGCCCACGTAGACGGGGACCAGGGGCGCGGGAAGGTTGCGGCGGGCGAGCCACACGCGGTTGCGGGCCACCATGCGGTGGTAGACCGCGTGCCGGCTGGGGGCCGTGGTCGGGTGGTGGAGCACCATGTCCGACCGATAGTCGATCATCCAGCCCGCGTCCAGCGCCCGCCAGGCGAGGTCGGTCTCCTCGTGGGCGTAGAAGAACTCGTCCGGCAGCCCGCCGACATCGGCGAACACCCGGGTGCGCGCGGCGTTGGCGCCGCCGAGGAAGGTGGTCACACGCGAGGAGCGCATCGGGTCGGAGGCCCGCAGCCGCGGCACGTGGCGGCGCTGGGTCTCGCCGGTGTCGGGGTCGGCGATGCGGAAGCTGATGATGCCGAGCTTCGGGTCGGCCGTGAAGGCGGCACGGCAGAGTTCGGCCGTGTCCTGGCCGGGCAGCAGTCCGTCGTCGTCGAGGAAGAGCAAGACGTCCACGTCCCGCCCGGCGGGCCCGAAGGCCTCGATGCCGACGTTGCGACCGGCCGGGATGCCCACGTTCTCGGGCAGTTCGACGGTGCGGACCGTCAGCCCGGGGACGGCCAGCGGGGGCAGCGGGGACCCGTTGCCCACCACGACGACCTCGACGGGGGCGCCGTCCTGCTTGGCGACGGACTCCAGCAGGGCCCGCAGCTCCTCGGGGCGGTTGCCCATGGTCAGCACGACGGCGCCGAGCTTCATGGTGTTCTCGCTCCTCATTTCAGCCTGCTGGACGCCAGGATCGACACGAGGTGCAGCAGGGTCTGCAGTATCGCGATGCCTGCCAGGACGGCGGTGCCGAGGCGGGTGAAGAACAGGTCGCCCCGGGTCGCGTCCACGATCGCGAGGACCAGGATCAGCAGGGACGCCTCGATCCCCAGGATCAGGCGGTGGAACTTCAGCGCCGCGGCAGCCTTGCGGGCCAGCGCCACGCCGGACGAACGCGGCTCGGCGGCGGACTCCTTGACCGGCGGCAGGCCGGCCTGGTGGCGGGCGACGCCGACGAGGTCGGTCTCGGACTTGACCAGGATGGCGCCGAGCGCGGCGAGCGTGCCGAGGAAGGCCCACAGCCAGTCGATCCGGCCGCCGCCCCAGAGGTCGGCGGCCCGCAGGCCCAGGCCGACCAGGACCGCGGCGTCGCACAGATAGGCGGCGACCCGGTCCAGGTAGACCCCGGAGATCGAGTACTGCTTCTTCCAGCGGGCGATCTCGCCGTCGACGCAGTCCAGCAGCAGGTAGAGCTGGACCATGACCACGCCGAGCACGGCGCCCGCGATCCCCGGCACCAGCAGGGCCGGGGCCGCGAGGACGCCCGCGACGGTCATCAGATACGTGAGCTGGTTGGGCGTGACCCTGGTGTTCACCAGGTACCGGTCCACCCGCAGCGAGATCTCCCGCATGTAGAGGCGGCCGGCCCAGTGCTCACCGCTGCGCCGGTCCTTCACACCCACGGGGTGGACGACCGGGCGCAGTTCAGCGACTGACGGTTTGTGCATAGTCGGCGAACGCGTCCCTGATCTGGTCGGTGGAGAGGTCGAGGTGCTCCAGGATGGTGTACCGCCCGGGGCGGGTCTGGGGCGCGTACTCCACCGCTCTGACGAACTCGTCGTCGGTGAAGCCGATGTCGCCCGGCAGCACGGGCAGTCGGTGCCGCCGCAGCACCTCGACCATCAGCGCGGATTCCTCGCGGGCACCGCGCAGGTGCATCGCGAAGGCGGCACCGAGGCCGCACTGCTCGCCGTGGCTGGCGGCGCGCTTGGGGTAGAGGAGGTCGAAGGCGTGGTTGATCTCGTGGCAGGCGCCGGAGGCCGGGCGGCTGTCGCCGGCCACGGACATCGAGATGCCGGTGAGCACCAGCCCCTCGGCCAGCACCTGCAGGAAGCCGTCGTCGCCCACGTCACCGGGGTGCCGGAGCACGGCCTCGCCGGCCTGGCGGGCCATGGCGGCGGCCAGTCCGTCGATCGCCTCGCCGGTCTCGCGGTTGGAGAGCTCCCAGTCCGCGACGGAGGAGATGTTGGAGATCGCGTCGCCGATGCCGGAGCGGACGTAGCGCACCGGGGCCTGACGGACGATGTCCAGGTCGATGACGACGGCGATCGGGTTGGGCACGCCGTAGGAGCCGCGGCCCGCGTCGTTGTCGAGGGTGGCGACGGGCGAACACAGGCCGTCGTGCGAGAGGTTGGTGGCCACGGCCACCAGCGGCAGGCCGATCCGCGCCGCGGCGTACTTGGCGCAGTCGATGATCTTGCCGCCGCCGAGGCCCACGACCGCGTCGTAGCGGCCGGACTTCATCGCGTCGCCGAGCCGGATCGCGTCGTCCAGCGTGCCGCCGCCGACCTCGTACCAGGAGGCGCCGGGCAGCGCGGGGGCGAGCCGCTCGCGCAGCGCCGCCCCCGAGCCGCCGCTGATGGCGACGGCCAGCTTGCCGGAGCTGGAGATGCGCTGGTCGGCGAGGACGTCGGCCAGATCGTTCAGCGCCCCGGCGCGGATGTCGACGACGACCGGCGAGGGGATGAGCCTCGTCAGTACTGGCACGCGATCTCCCGGCCCTTGGCGAGGTCGTCGTGGTTGTCGATCTCGACCCACTTCACATCGCCGATGGGGGCCGTGTCGACCTTGAAGCCGCGGTTGACGAGCTCCTGGTAGCCGTCCTCGTAGTAGAGGTCGGGGTCGCGCTCGAAGGTGGTCTTCAGCGCGTCGGCCAGCTCGGCGGCGGCCTCGGGCTCGATCAGGGTGACGCCGATGTACTCGCCGGTCGCGTCGGCCGGGTCCATCAGCTTGGTGATCTTCTGGACGCCCTTCTCGGCGTCCACGACGACCTTCATCTCCTCGTCGGCGAGGTTCTTCACCGTGTCGAGGGCGAGGATGATCTTCTGGCCGTCGCCGCGGGCGGCGAGCAGCGTCTTCTCGACGGAGACCGGGTGGACGGTGTCGCCGTTGGCCAGGATCACGCCGCGGCCGAGGACGTCACGGGCGCACCACAGGGAGTAGGCGTTGTTCCACTCCTCGGCCTTGTCGTTGTCGATGAGGGTCAGCTCGACGCCGTACTTGGCCTCGAGCGCCTCCTTGCGCTCGTACACGGCCTCCTTGCGGTAGCCGACGACGATCGCGACCTCGGTCAGGCCGACCTCGGCGAAGTTGGCCAGCGTCAGGTCGAGGACGGTCGTCGCCCCTTCCTCCCCTTCAGGGCCGACCGGCACCAGGGCCTTCGGAAGGGTGTCGGTGTAGGGGCGCAGACGCCGTCCGGCGCCGGCAGCCAGCACGAGGCCGATCATGCGGGTTCTCCTGTTTCGTCGTGGACTGCGGGTGCCCCGGAGGACACCCAGAACCGGATGCTCTCGCCGAGCACCACAAGCGCGATGGCGACGGCGAGGACCGTCAGCGCGATGGCAAAGCCCTGGCCGTGCCAGAGGGCGGCTGCGACGGTGACCGCCAGGACCCGCCCCTCGTGCCCGCCGACCGCCCGCACCAGCCAGTGCGGGGGCGCCCCGGTGCCGCCGCGGATGCGGTACACCGTGTCGTAGTGATGGTAGGCGACCGCGGCCACCAGGCCGAATGCCGCCGGGAGGGCGCCGGGGGCGCCGGACTTCGCCGCGAGGACGAGGACGATGCCGTACTCGGCGGCGCGCAGGATCGGCGGCACGAGCCAGTCGAGCGGGCCCTTGAGGGGGCGCGCGACGGCGACGCCGGCGAAGATCCCGTAGATCACGGCCTGCACCACGGCGCTCCAGGTGCCGCCGTTGCCGGCGAAGAGCGGGCCGACGAGCAGGCAGGCGGTGGCCAGCAGCGCCCAGAAGGGGGCGTTGTAGGTGCCGCCGGGGACCGTGCGGCCCAGGGTGCGGCTCGCGGCCTCGGCCAGCGGGCCGGAGTCGGCCAGGTCCGCCAGTGCCTGCGCGGCGCGGTCGGTGCGGCGGGCCTTCCGCGTGAGCGAGCGCAGGATGCGGCCCGCGGTGGTGTAGCAGGCGGCCACGGCGCAGCCGATCAGCAGTACGGTGAAGACGATGCGCGGGGTGGTGAGTGCAGTCAGCACCGCGATCAGCGCCCAGCGCTCGCCGATCGGCAGGACGATCATGCGGCGGGCCCAGACCGTCCAGCCGACGCTGTCGAGCCGGTCGGAGAGGGCGGCGGTGGGGCTGGTGTTGGCCGTCGCGTCGTGGTTCGCCTCGGTGAAGGAGAAGTCGACGACATGGCGGCAGGTCTGCAGCACCATGGCGCCCAGTGCGAGGGCCCACACGTCGTCGTGGCCGCCGCCGTGGGCGGCGCCGATCGCCAGGCCCGCGTAGTAGGCGTACTCCTTGGCGCGGTCGAAGGTCGCGTCGAGCCAGGCGCCGAGCGTGGAGTACTGCAGGGAGTAGCGGGCGAGCTGGCCGTCGGTGCAGTCCAGGACGAACGAGGCGATCAGCAGCACGCCCGCCGCGACGAAGCCCGGCCGGGTGCCGGTCGCGGCGCATGCGGCCGCGATCAGGGCGGTGAGCAGCGAGGCGGTGGTCACCTGGTTGGGGGTGAGACCGCGCCGGGCGCACCAGCGGGCGATGTAGCGGGAGTACGGGCTGATGCAGAAGGTGGTGAAGAAGCCGTCGCGGGACTTCACGGCGCTGCGCAGCCGGACGGCCTCGTCGTCGACGCCGGCGACCTCGGCCAGGGCCTTGGCCCGGGTCTCGTCGTCGGCCGGGACGGTGGCGACGAGCACGCCCAGCTCGGGGCGGTGCACCGGGACGCCTTCGGCTTCGAGACGGGGGGTGACGGCGCCCACGGCCTCGCCCTCCGCCACGGCGCGCGTCAGGGCGGCACGTGCCTCGGACTGCACCGACACCGCGCCGTCCACGGCGGCCGCCGGGAAGCGCGGATCGGTGAGTGCCAGCCGCAGGGCGTGGACGTGGCCGACGAAGGCGGGGTCGACGAGGGCGACCCGCTCCGCCGGGGGCACGGCCGCGAGCCCGTCGCGCAGCGCGGCCGCGTCCGCCGCCACGCGCACGTCGAAGCCGAGCGAGCGCAGGTCGTCCTCGAGGGACGAGCCCGCGGGCGGCGGACCGGTGAGGATGGCGGTCGACAGACGAACTCACTCCTTGGAAGCCGACGTGGCCGGCCGGGACGGCCGGCGTGGCGCGCAGGCCCGGCTGCGGGGCGGCGCGCGGCACGTCGGCAGAGGCTATCGGATCACCGGAAGTCGCCGTTCACCGCACGTGCACCGGGCGGCCTTCCTCGGTTGACAGGACGCGCGGGCGGGCCCGGGGGTTCCGCGGCGGGCCCGGCCCCCCGGCTGGATTAGGGTGCCGTGCATGACGTGGCTGATCACAGGCGGAGCCGGATATATCGGGGCGCACGTAGCGCGGGCGATGGTGGAGGCCGGGGAGAAGGTGGCCGTCCTGGACGACCTGTCCTCGGGCCGGGCCGTCCGGCTGCCCGAGGGCGTCCCGCTGGTGCAGGGCTCGGTCTCGGACCGGGAGCTGCTGGACCGCGCCCTCGCCGACCTGGACGTGGCGGGTGTGGTGCACCTCGCGGCGAAGAAGCAGGTCGGGGAGTCGGTCGAGAAGCCGCTGCTCTACTACCGGGAGAACGTGCACGGCCTGACCGTGCTGCTGGAGGCGGTGGTGGCCGCCGGGGTCGGCAGCTTCGTCTTCTCGTCCTCCGCGGCCGTGTACGGCATGCCGGATGTGGACCTCGTCACGGAGCGGACGCCGTGCCTGCCGATCAACCCCTACGGCGAGACCAAGCTCGCGGGCGAGTGGCTGGTGCGGGCGACGGGGGCCGCGTACGGGATCTCCACGGCCTGCCTGCGCTACTTCAACGTCGCGGGCGCGGCCCGGCCGGAGCTGGCCGACACCGGGATCTTCAACATCATCCCGATGATGTTCGACCGGATCACCCGCGGAGAGCGGCCGAAGATCTTCGGTGCCGACTACGACACCCCGGACGGCACCTGCGTCCGCGACTACATCCACATCGAGGACCTGGCCACCGCCCACCTGGCCGCCGCCCGCCGGCTCGCCGGGCGCACCGGCGGCGGGGACCTCACGCTCAACGTCGGCACCGGGCAGGGGGTGTCCGTGCGCGAGATGGCGGACCTGATCGGGGAGATCACCGGCCGTACGGACCTGCCGCCCGAGGTCGCGCCGCGCCGGCCGGGCGACCCGGCGCGGGTCGTGGCGTCGAACGCGACGATCGCCGAGGAGCTCGGCTGGACCGCCCGGCACGACCTCCGCAGCATGGTCTCCTCGGCCTGGGAGGGGTGGTGCCTGCACCACCCCGAGGCACGTCCTCGCTGATCACAGCGTTGGAGCATCGCCGCAGGTCAGAGGCAATGACAACGGTGTTCAATGCCGCGTTGCCAATACCCCCCACCCGTAGTTCACTGGGGTCTCGGCCGGCCCCCGCCGGCCGTTTCGGCGAGCGCTCGGGAGAGGCGGCGTTTCGATGGGTGCAGGGCATGACCACGGCCACTCGCACGGGGGACCCCCGCCGACGAGCGGCACCGCTGCCGCCGCCTACAAGGGCCGGCTGCGGATCGCTCTGGGCATCACCCTGACGGTGCTGGTCGCGGAGATCGTCGGCAGCGCCCTGACCGGGTCGCTGGCGCTGCTCGCGGACGCGGGCCACATGGCGACGGACGCGGTCGGGGTGGGCATGGCGCTGGTGGCGATCCACTTCGCCAACCGGCCGGCCGGCGGGCGGCGCACGTACGGCTATGCGCGGGCGGAGATCCTGGCGGCGCTGCTGAACTGCCTGCTGCTGCTCGGCGTCGGCGGCTTCATCCTCATCGAGGCCGTGCAGCGGCTGATGGAGCCCACCGAGGTGCCGGGCGGGACGACCGTGCTCTTCGGCCTGGTGGGCGTCGTCGCCAACCTGATCTCGCTGGCCCTGCTGATGCGCGGCCAGAAGGAGAGCCTCAATGTGCGCGGGGCGTTCCTGGAGGTCCTCTCGGACGCGCTCGGTTCGCTGGCCGTGGTGATCTCGGCCCTGGTCATCATGGCCACCGGCTGGACGCAGGCGGACCCGGTCGCCTCGCTGCTGATCGGCCTGATGATCGTGCCGCGGACGGTCAAGCTGCTGCGGGAGGCGCTGGACGTGCTCCTGGAGGCCGCGCCGAAGAACGTCGACATGGCCGAGGTGCGGGCGCACATCATGGCCCTGCCGGGCGTGGAGGACCTGCACGACCTGCACGTGTGGACGATCACCTCGGGCATGCCGGTGCTCTCCGCGCACGTGGTCGTGGACCCGCAGGCGCTGGACTCGGCCGGGCACGAGAAGATGCTGCACGACCTGCAGGGCTGCCTGGGCGAGCATTTCGACGTCGAGCACTGCACCTTCCAGCTGGAGCCCAGCGGGCACGCGGAGCACGAGGCCAGGCTGTGTCACTAGGCGCTCCGCGGGAAGTGCAGTGCGTCGGCTGCGGGCGCGTCGTGGCCGGTCGCGCCCACGCGGCGGAGCCGCATGAGTAACGGCCCCGCGCCCCTTCGGGGCGCGACCACGCACCGCACTTCACCAAGCCCGCTCAGGCCCGTGCCAACCCGTCGGACAGGCCCCGGCGCCGTTCCTGAGGCAGACTTCAGGGACGACGACCGAGAACGAGGGACGGCCATGCCGATGACGTCAGCCGCGGCTTCCGGGAGCAGCGACGAACCGATCATGCTGGAGCTGGTCGACGAGAGCGGCAGGACGATCGGCACCGCCGAGAAGCTCTCCGCCCACGTCGCACCCGGCAGGCTGCACCGCGCCTTCTCGGTCTTCCTCTTCGACGACAACGGCCGGCTGCTGCTGCAGCGCCGGGCGCTGGGCAAGTACCACTCCCCCGGCGTCTGGTCGAACACCTGCTGCGGGCACCCGTACCCGGCGGAGCCGCCGTTCGTCGCGGCGGCCCGGCGCACGGCCGAGGAGCTGGGCGTCGCGCCTGCGCTGCTGCGCGAAGCGGGAACGGTCCGCTACAACCACCCGGACCCGGCCTCGGGCCTGGTCGAGCAGGAGTACAACCACCTCTTCGCCGGGACCGTGCGGGACACCCCTCGCCCGGATCCGGCGGAGATCGTGGAGACGGCGTTCGTGACCCCCGCCGAACTGGACGCGCTGCGGGAGAAGGCCGAATTCTCCGCGTGGTTCATGACGGTGCTGGACGCCGTCCGGCCGGTGGTCCGGGAGCTCACCGGCCCCGCTGCGGGCTGGTGAGCGGCAGGGCGGCCCAGACCACCTTGCCGCCCCCGGCGGTGTGCTCCACGTCGTGGCAGCCGCCGGCCTCCTCGACGACGGCCTGCACGAGCAGCAGGCCACGGCCGCCGGTGCACTCGTCGTCGACCTCCATCGGCCGGGGCCGGTACGGGTGGCTGTCCTCGACGGCCACCCGTACCCAGGCCGGGCCGATGGAGACCTCGACGCCCACCTCCGGCGAGAGCAGGGCCGCGTGCTGGACGGCGTTGGTGACCAGCTCGGACACGATCAGCAGCAGGCCGTGCAGCAGGTCCGGGCGGATCGGCACGCCCTGACGCGCGATCAGCTCGCGGACGGCGTGCCGGGCGCCCGGGACGGAGCAGTCGAGCGACGGGACGGTCAGCCGCCAGCTGCCCTCGTAGCCGCCCGGTCTGCGGGGCTGGGCCACCGCCCGACCGGGCCCCTTGGGGGCGCTTCCGAGGATCTCCATGTCCGATACCAACCCCTCGCCGTGGCTCGACCGCACACGTCGAGTGTTGGGAATTCAACCGTCCGTACCGGGACGCTGAACGGAAGTCAGCCCCTATCGACGGTATTTGACCGGGTGCGTATGCCGCGGTCACACACACGACTGTTCCTGGCTAGTCCAGTTCACTCTTCACGGAGCGCACGGCCCGCCGGCCGCCGACGCCGAGGGCGATCAGCCCGAGCCCGTCGAAGAGCAGGGCCAGCGAGATGAACGTACCGATCACATAGAGGCTGCTGTGCGGCCAGTTCCCGAGCACCAGGATGCCCAGCAGCAGGTCGAAGGCGCCCTGCAGCAGCGTCCAGGCGCACTGCGGACCGCGCACCACCAGGCTGCCCACCAGGCGGAACACCCCGCCGGTGAGGAACAGCAGCGCCGCGAACATCGTCAGCGCCTCGGCCGCGCCCACGGGCATCTTGATGACCACGACACCGGCCGCGATGTTCAGCGCGGCGACCACCGCGCCCAGCCAGAAGTAGTTGCTCGCCCGCGACTGGACGGCGTGCAGCAGGCCCACGACGCCGCCGATCAGCAGCAGCCAGCCGAAGAGAAGCATCGTGGTGAGGGTCGCGAAGCCGGCGTAGGCGAGGCCCACCACCCCCGCGAGCACCAGGATCCCGCCGAGCAGGGCCAGCACCCCGAAACCGCGGCTCAGCCGCGTCGTGCGTCCCCTGGGCATGAGCGCCTCCTCACAGCGCCCCCTGATTTTGATCATAGGGGCGCCGGCGCCGGATAGCATCCGGCACATGGAGCCCGCAGCACTGCACCTGGACGTCATCGGTGCCACCGCGACCGTCCGCATCGACCACCCGGCCAAGCGGAACGCCATGACCACGGAGATGTGGCAGGCACTGCCGGGCCTGCTGAAGCAGTGCGCCGCCGATCCTGCCGTGCGCGTGCTGGTACTGACCGGCCAGAACGGAACGTTCTGCGCCGGGGCGGACATCTCCACGCTCACCGTCGACCACGGCGCGGGCGCGCAGGGCCTGGCGGTGGCGGCCGAGGAGGCCCTGGCCGCCTTCCCCAAGCCCACGATCGCCGCCGTGCGCGGCCACTGCGTGGGCGGCGGCTGCCAGCTCGCCGCCGCGTGCGACCTGCGGTTCGCCGCGGAGGGGGCGATGTTCGGGGTGACCCCGGCGCGGCTGGGGATCGCCTACCCGGCGGTCACCACGCGGCGGCTGGCGGAGCTCGTCGGGCCGGCGGCGGCCAAGTACCTGCTGTTCTCCGGGGAATTGATCGACACCGAACGGGCGCTGCGGATGGGCCTGGTGGACGAGGTGTGGCCGGAGGAGCAGTTGGGGCCGCGGGTGGCGGAGTTCGCGGAGGTGCTGGCGGGACGGTCGTTGCTGACCCAGGCGGCGGCGAAGGCTGCGCTGGCGACGGACGGGGACGGCGCCGAATGGTCCCTGGAGGCCCGCAGAAGCGGGGAGACGGCGGAGGGCGTGGCGGCGTTCCTGGAACGCCGCACCCCGAAATTCGGCTGGACGAGCGCCCCGTAAGGGGCGCGGGGAACTGCGCGACAAGCCACAACGAACCCGCGCCCGAAGAACAACGCTAAACCTCGGCCGCCGCCAACATCTCCGCAACCAGGTCAGCCGGAGCCGCCGCAGGCGACCCCGCATCGTACGGCGGCCGCGGATCGTACTCCATCATCAGCTGAACGGTCTGCGCCGCCCGGTCCCCGGCCAGCCGGCCCGCCAGGGTCAGGCCCATGTCGATGCCCGCCGAGACCCCGGCCGCCGTCACGTACTTGCCGTCCATGACGACCCGTTCGCGCGTCGGCTCCGCGCCGTACCCGGTCAGGTGCTCCAGTGCCGTCCAGTGCGACGTCGCCCGGCGCCCGGTGAGCAGTCCGGCACTGCCGAGGATCAGGGAACCGGTGCACACGGACGTCGTCCAGGTCGTGTGCCGGTCCGCCTCCCGGAGCCACTCGTGCAGCGGGCCCGGTTGCAGCGGCAGCTTGTGGACGGGGCCGCCGGGGACCACGACGACGTCGGGGCGGGGCACCTCGTCGAGCGCGGCGTCGGCGACGAGCGTGAGCGTGCCCGACTCGTTGCCGACCGGACCGCGCCGCTCCGCCACGAACACGGCCTCGGCGCCGGGCAGATGGGCGAGCGCGTCGTACGGCCCGACGGCGTCGAGCGCGGTGAAGTCCGGGTAGAGCAGGATGGCGAGCTGCATGAGAAGCCTTTCAGTCCTTCGTTCCGTTGGTGACGAACCGGCGCCGGTATTCGGCGGGCGCCGTGCCCAGATCCCGCACGAAGGCGCGGCGCATGGCCTCCGGGGTGCCGTAGCCGCAGGCGCGGGAGACCTCCTCCACGCCGTCGGCGGTGTCCTCCAGCAGCCGCCGGGCGGCCTCCATGCGCGCCCTCGCGGCGTAGCGGCCGGGCGGCATGCCGACCTCGTCCCGGAAGGCCCGGGCGAAGTGCCGGGGCGAGAGGTTCGCGCGGGCGGCGAGGGCCTCGACGGAGAGGTCGGCGCCGGGGTGTTCGGCGATCCAGTGCTGGAGGTCGCGCAGCGGCGGGCGCCGCGCGGTCTGGGCGGCGAGCTGGGCGCTGAACTGCCGCTGGTTTCCCGGGCGGCGCAGGAAGACCACCAGGTGCCGGGCCACGGCGAGCGCCGCCGCCCGGCCCAGCTGCTCCTCGACGACGTCGAGGGCGAGGTCGATGCCCGCGGTGACGCCCGCCGAGGTGGAGATGTGACCGTCCCTCACGAAGATGGGGTCGGGTTCCAGCAGCACCGCGGGGTACCGCTCGGCGAAGGCCTCGCAGTACGCCCAGTGCGTGGTGGCCCGGCGGCCGTCCAGCAGTCCGGCCGCGGCGAGCAGGAATGCGCCCGTGCAGACCGACAACAGCCGCTCGGCACGGGCTCCGTGGTCGCGCAGCCAGGCGGTCAGCCGGGGATCGGCCCCGCCGGTGCACTCGCCGCCGGGCACCAGGACGATGTCCGGGACACCGGCGTCCGCGAGTGCGGAGTCGGGGGCGAGCCGCAGACCGCTCCCGGTGCGGACGGGCTCGCCGTCGGCGGTGGCGGTGCGCACTTCGTAGGCACCGTGGCTCCCGCCCCGCGCCCCGGCCCCGTTGAACACTTCGAGGGGGCCGGTGACATCGAGGCTCTGGACGCCCTCGTAGAGGACGATCAGGACGGTGCGGCGGGTGGTCATGCCTCTCATGCTGGCCGGGCACCGTGGCGCCCGCAACGCCGGATTCCCCACCTTTCCTGCCACCGCCCGCACGGATGCGGAAGTGCCCGCCCCGGCCTTCCCGTTGTACCAACCAGTCGGTAACGTGCAGTACATGACCAATGCATCGGATGTGTCCGAAGACGCCGCAAGGCGCTGCAACACCGTCGTCAACCCCTTCCATGCGGCCCACTACTTCGCCCCGGACGCCACCGGGGAACTGACGGCGCTCGGCCTCGAGGAAGGCCGTGCCGCCTACTTCGCCGGGCGCAGCGCCGCCTTCGGCCGTGTCGGCGCGGGGGCCGTCACGGCCACGTTCCACAGCTTCAAGCACGAGCTGATCGCGCAGCACGTGCCGCACGTCTGGGACGTCGCCTCGCCCCAGCAGGTGCTGGACGCCCGGCTGCGGGGCGCCGACGCCTATCTGCGGCGGCTGCTCGGCGAGGAGGCCGTCGCCTCCGCCGGGATGGCCGAGGCCGCCGGGCTCGCGCTGCGCGCCACGGAGGCGTGCCAGCGGGCGGTCCGCCCGCTGTACGCGGCCCACGCCGACCTGCCCGTGCCCGACGCGCCGCACCTCGCCCTGTGGCACGCCAGCACGCTGCTGCGCGAGCACCGCGGCGACGGCCACCTGATCGCCCTCGGCCACTCCGGGCTCGACCCCGTCGAGGCGCTCGTCACGCACAGCGCCACCGGCAAGGGCATGGCGCGCAACTGGCTGATCACCATGCGCGGCTGGACCGAGGAGGAGCTGGACGCGGCCAAGGACCGGCTGCGCGAGCGCGGACTGCTGGACGCGGACGGGGGGTTGACGGCGAAGGGCGACGCGCTGCGCGAGGACATCGAGCGCGAGACGGACCGCCTGGACCGGGCCCCGTACCTGCACCTGGGCGCGACCGGCGTCGAGCGGCTGATCGAGCTGATGACGGGCTTCACCACGGCCCTGGTCAAGGGGGGCGCCTTCCCGGCGGATCTGCGCGGAAGGGCCTGAGGCACCCGGTCTCCCCGCGCCCCTTCGGGGCGCGGCACGGTTCCTGCCACAATGACAGGTCACGGCTTCCGGGAGAAAGCAGAGCGTGATCGTGATCGAAGGCAGGATCGCCGAGGAACTCGGTGTGCGGGAAGGGCAGGTCAAGGCTGCCGTCGAGCTGCTCGACGGCGGCGCGACCGTGCCCTTCGTCGCCCGCTACCGCAAGGAGGCGACCGGGGCGCTGGACGACGCGCAGCTGCGCACCCTCGAGGAGCGGCTGCGCTACCTGCGGGAGCTGGAGGAGCGGCGGGCCTCGATCCTGGAGTCCGTGCGGTCCCAGGGCAAGCTGGACGCGCAGCTGGAGGCGCGGATCCGCGAGGCCGACTCCAAGGCCCGGCTGGAGGACATCTACCTGCCCTTCAAGCCCAAGCGGCGCACCAAGGCGCAGATCGCGCGGGAGGCCGGGCTGGAGCCGCTCGCCGACGGGCTGCTGAGCGACCCCGGCGTCGAGCCGGCGGCCGCCGCGGCGGCCTTCGTCGACGCGGACAAGGGCGTTGCGGACACGGCCGCCGCGCTGGAGGGCGCGCGGGCCGTTCTGACCGAGCGGTTCGGCGAGGACGCGGACCTCATCGGCGAGCTGCGCGAGCGCATGTGGACGCGGGGCCGCCTGGCGGCGAAGGTGCGCGACGGCAAGGACGAGGCGGGCGCGAAGTTCGCCGACTACTTCTCCTTCGCCGAACCCTTCACCGCCCTGCCCTCGCACCGCGTGCTGGCCATGCTGCGCGGCGAGAAGGAGGAGGTCCTCGACCTCACGCTGGAGCCGGACGAGCCGTCCGCCGCCGCCGAGGCCGGACCGACGGCGTACGAGCAGGCGATCGCCCGGCGCTTCGGCATCGCCGACCGCGGCCGCCCCGCCGACAAGTGGCTCGGCGACACCGTGCGCTGGGCCTGGCGCACGCGCATCCTCGTCCACCTCGGCATCGACCTGCGGCTGCGGCTGCGCCAGGCCGCGGAGGACGAGGCGGTGCGCGTCTTCGCCGCCAACCTGCGGGACCTGCTGCTCGCCGCCCCCGCCGGCACGCGCGCCACGATGGGCCTCGACCCGGGCTTCCGCACGGGCGTGAAGGTGGCCGTCGTGGACGCGACGGGCAAGGTGGCCGCCACCGAGACCGTCTACCCGCACGTCCCGCAGAGCAAGTGGGACGCCTCGCTGGCCACCCTGGCCCGGCTCGCCCGCGAGCACGACGTCGAGCTCGTCGCCATCGGCAACGGCACGGCCTCCCGCGAGACGGACCGGCTGGCCGCCGATCTCCTCGCGCGGCACCCGGAGTTGAAGCTGACGAAGGTGACGGTCTCGGAGGCCGGCGCCTCCGTGTACTCCGCCTCCGCCTTCGCCTCGCAGGAACTGCCCGGCCTCGACGTGTCGCTGCGCGGCGCCGTCTCGATCGCGCGCCGGCTGCAGGACCCGCTCGCCGAACTCGTCAAGATCGACCCCAAGTCGATCGGTGTCGGCCAGTACCAGCACGACCTGTCCGAGGTGAAGCTGTCGCGCTCGCTCGACGCGGTCGTCGAGGACTGCGTCAACGGTGTCGGCGTCGACGTCAACACCGCGTCCACGCCGCTGCTTTCGCGGGTGTCGGGCATCAGCGCGGGCCTCGCGGAGAACATCGTGGCGCACCGGGACGCCAACGGGCCGTTCCACAGCCGCCGGGCGCTGAAGGACGTGTCGCGCCTCGGCCCCAAGGCGTACGAGCAGTGCGCGGGCTTCCTCCGCATCCGCGGCGGCGACGACCCGCTGGACGCGTCCAGTGTCCACCCCGAGTCGTACCCCGTGGTGCGGGCGATGGTGAAGACGGCGGGCGGCGAGGTCTCCTCGCTCATCGGCAACACCGGGGTGCTGCGCTCGCTGCGGCCGCAGGACTTCGTCAGCGATGCGGTGGGGCTGCCGACGGTCACGGACATCCTGCGCGAACTGGAGAAGCCGGGCCGCGACCCGCGGCCGGCGTTCAGGACCGCCACGTTCAAGGAGGGCGTCGAGAAGATCGGCGACCTGCAGCCGGGGATGGTGCTGGAGGGCGTCGTCACCAACGTGGCCGCGTTCGGCGCGTTCGTGGACGTCGGGGTGCACCAGGACGGCCTGGTGCACGTGTCCGCGATGTCGAAGACGTTCGTCAAGGACCCGCGGGACGTGGTGAAGCCGGGGGACATCGTGCGGGTGAAGGTGCTGGAGGTGGATGTTCCGCGCAAGCGGATCTCGCTGACGCTCAGGTTGGAGGACTCGGCGGCGCCGGCCCCCGCCGGGGGTTCGGAGCGGCGCTCCGCGCCGCGCCAGCGCAAGGGCGGCGCCCCACGCGGCGGCAAGCTCGCCGCCCCCGCGGACGGCGCGATGGCGGATGCGCTGCGCCGCGCGGGCTTGTTGGGCCCGAAGGGCTGACCGCCCTGCGCCCCGTAGGGGCGCGGGGCTGTGCTCGATATGCGGCTCCGCCGCGTGGGGCGCCCCCGTTACGGGGCCGCCGGCAACGGCGGCAACGCCTTCTCGTACAGCCACGGGTGCAGCAGGTCGCCCAGCGGGCGACCTGCGACCCGCTCCGCGTGGCGGAGAAACATCTCCGTGTCGGTGCTGCCGCCCCGATGCACTTCGTGCCATGACCGCAGCACCGTGAAGAAGCACTCGTCCCCGACCGCCAGCCGCAGCGCGTGCAGGGTGCATGCGCCCCGGACGTAGATGCGGTCGTCGAAGAGGTGCCGGTGCCCGGGGTCCGCGATGCGCAGCGTCTGGCGGCGCCCCGCGAGGTCGGCCCAGGCCTCACGCGCGAGCGTGTCCGCGTCGTCCTCGTCGATGTGCTCCGACCACAGCCACTCCGCGTATGTGGCGAAGCCCTCGTTGAGCCAGATGTGCTGCCAGTCGGACAGGCCGACGCTGTTGCCGAACCACTGGTGGGCGATCTCGTGCGCCACGAGCGTCTCCGAACCCCGTTGCCCGTCCATGTGGTTGCTGCCGAAGACGGAGAGCGTCTGGTTCTCCACCGGCTCGGCGAGCTCCGCGTCGACGACGACGGCGCCGTACGCCTCGAAGGGGTACGGACCGAAGAACTCCGTGAACGCCCGCAGCATTTCCGGCTGGCGTGCCAGGTCGTGCCGGGCCTCCTCGGCGAGGTCGGCCGGGTACGCGTTGCGCACCGGGACCGGTGCGTGCCCGTCGGGGACCGTGGCGTGGATGAAGCGCCCGGTGTAGACGGCGGCGAGGTAGGGGGCCATCGGCCCGGGGTGGTGGTAGGTCCAGCGCGCGGTGCCGTCGTCCAGTTCCCGGTGGTCCTGCAACGTGCCGTTGGCCAGGACGTGGTGGCCCTGGGGCACGGTCACCGTGAAGGTGTAGGCGGCCTTGTCGTCGGGCCGGTCGTTGCAGGGGAACCACGACGGCGCGCCGACCGGCTGGGAGGCGACGAGCGTGCCGTCGTGGTCGTCCCCGGTGCGGTCCCAGCCGATGGGGCCGAAGGAGGTGTGCACCGGGGCGGGCCGCCCGCTGTAGCGGACGTCGAGGACGAAGGGCTGGGCGGGGGCCAGCCCGCGCGGCGCGGTGACCAGGATCTTGCCGTCGCGGCGGTGGAAGGCCACCGCCTCCCCGTCCAGTTCGACGGAGCCCACCTTCAGCTTCGCCAGGTCGAGCGCGATCCGGCCGGTGTGCTCGACGGCGACCGCCTCGATGCGGGCGTGCCCGTCGAGCCAGGCCCGCTCGGGGTCGTAGGCCAGCCGCAAGTCGTAGGCGAGGGTGCGGTGGCCGTCGGAGCCGTGCCGCGGGAAGTAGCGCTCCGCGCTCGGGAGCCGCGCGGGGCCGCCGGTGTCGGCGGCCGCCGCAGCGGTGAGCGGGAGGGCCGCCGCAGCCGTGAGCACGGTGCGGCGGCTGCAGGGGAACCGCTCCCTGAGCGTCATCGCGGTGCGCCGCCCGTCATGCCGCGTACTCCGGGGTGGCGGCGGCACCGGCCGCGACGGGCACCTGCGGCTCGCCCGCGATGGGGTTGCCGGTCCAGCGCGTCCCGGCGGGCACGCTCTCGCCGCGCATCACGAGCGAGGACGGGCCGACGGAGGTGTGCGCGCCGACGGAGCTGCCGGGCAGCACGATGCCGTGCGGGCCCAGCGAGGAGCCCTCGGCGAGGTGAACGGCGTCCATGCGCATGATCCGGTCGTGGAAGAGGTGGGTCTGCAGGACGCAGCCCCGGTTGACGCTGACCCCGTCCCCGAGGGTGATGAGGTCGGTCTCGGGCAGCCAGTGCGTGTCGCACCAGACGCCCCGTCCGATGCGGACGCCCAGGCTGCGCAGCCACCAGTTGAGCACCGGGGTGCCGGTGAAGGGGCCCACGAAGAAGGGCACGGCGAGGGACTCCACGAAGACGTCGTACAGCTCGTTGCGCCAGACGAAGGAGCTCCACAGCGGCTGCTCGCCGGCCTTGAAGCGGCCCATGAGCAGCCACTTGGCGGCCGTCGCGGTGAGCGCGGCGGCGAGGCCCGCGGCCAGCAGCAGCGGCGCGCCGACGAGCGCGGCGAGTGCGGGGCCGCCCTGGTCGAAGGCGTCCTGCTCGACGAGGAACACGCCCAGGCCGATCGCGAAGCCGACCATCAGCGGCAGCAGGCGGCAGATCTCGACGGCGGCGCGGGCCAGCACGAGCCGGCGCGGCGGGTCGAAGGTGCGGCCGGCGTCGCCCTGGGTGGCCACGCGCGGCAGCGGCATCGCGGGGCGGCCGAGCCAGGAGCTGCCGGGCTCGCTGTGCTCGGGGGCGTCGGAGAGGACGCCGATCAGGCCGTTGTCGGGCACGGTGCGGCCGGGGCCGACGATGCCGGAGTTGCCGACGAAGGCGCGCCGCCCGACGTGGGCGGGGCCCAGCCGCAGCCAACCGCCGCGGAGTTCGTAGGGGGCGACGAGGGTGTCGTCGGCGAGGAAGGCGCCGTCGCCGACGGTGAGCAGCGAGGGCAGCGGCAGGACGGTGGAGACCTCCGCGCGCCGGCCCACGCGGGCGCCGAGCAGGCGCAGCCACACGGGGGTGCCGAGGCTGGCGTAGAGCGGGAAGAAGGTGGCCCGGGCGTCGGTCAGCAGCCGGTTGACGAGCCAGGCGCGCCAGGCGACCCCGCCGCAGGCCGGGTGGACGCCGGGGACGATGCCCCGGCCCAGGATCCGCACCAGGGCGGCGACGAGCAGCAGGCCGCACACGGTGGTGACGAGGGTGGCCGGCGCCACCGCGGCGAGCAGCAGCAGTCCGGCCGAGGACAGCGTCGAGGCGCCCTTGACCAGGAAGTACGTGCCCACGAGGGCGGGTGCGGAGGCGACGAGCGCCACCAGCGGCAGACCGAGCAGGGTCAGCGCGTAGGCGAGGTCCCAGCGGCGGGAGCGGCTGCGGCGCGGGGCGGGCCAGGCGAGCGGGTCGCCGAGCCCACCGGCGGAGCGGAGTCCGCCGTGGCTGCCGGGGACGCGACGCGCCGGGGAGCCCTCCCAGGTCTCCCCCGCCGGGACGTGGCCGTCCAGGCAGGCGCCCGCGGCGAGTTCGGCGCCGCGGCCGAGGGAGGCGCCGGGCATCAGCATGGTGCGGTGGCCGACGCGGGCCTCGGCGTCGATGCCGACGGTGCCGATGTGCAGGTCCTCGCCGTCGAGCCACCAGCCGGAGATGTCGGCCTCGGGTTCGACGCTGCACCGGTCGCCGAAGGAGGCGAGGCCGGTGACGGGCGGCATGGTGTGGAGGTTGACGTGCCGGCCGGTCGAGCAGCCGAGGGCGCGGGCGTAGCGGGCGGCCCACGGGGTGCCGAGGAGGGCGGGGACGCCGAAGGAGGAGACGATCCGCTCGGCGGTCCACAGCTTCAGGTGGACGCGGCCGCCGCGCGGGTGGACGCCGGGGGTGATGCCACGGGTCAGCAGCCGGGCCGCGGCGGCGCCGACGGCGAGCCGGGCGGGGGCGCTGAACAGGACGAACCAGCCGACGATCACCATCCACCAGGCGGTGTGCGGCGCCCACGCCCGGGGGGCGAGGAGGCCGAGCACGTTGTCCGCGAGGGCGAGGCCGACCACGCCGCGCAGGCCCTGGACGCCGAAGAGGGCGCACTGCACCGCGATCTGCGCGGCGCCGGTGCGGCGGCGCACGGGCCGGACCCGGCGGAGCGGGAGGTCGCTCTGCGGGGCCTGCGGGGCGAGCGAGTCGATGTACCCGGCCATGTCGCGCAGGACGGTGTGCTGGTAGAGGCCCGCGACGGAGACGCCGGGGTGGGTCTCGCGCAGGGTGGAGGCCATGCGGGCGGCGGTCAGGCTGGTGCCGCCCATGGCCACGAAGTCGGAGTCGGCGGTGGGGCGGAAGCCGACGAGCTTCTCCCACAGGTCGGCGAGCCGGGCCGCGGTGCCGTACAGCTCGCGGTCGGCGTCCGGGCCGTCGGCGGTGTCGGCGGTGGTCAGCGGCCACGGGAGGGCGTTGCGGTCGACCTTGCCGGAGGTGCGGGTGGGCAGGTCCTCGATCTCGGCCAGGACGGGCACCAGGGCGGCGGGCAGCCGGTCCTGCAGCAGCTTGCGGGCGTCCTGCCCGTCGTAGCCGGCTCCGGTCACCACATAGCCGACGAGGATCTGGCCGCCGGCCGGGGTGGTGCGGACGGCCGCCGCGGCGCCGAGCACGCCGGGCAGGGCGCTGAGGGCTGCATCGATCTCGCCGAGCTCGATGCGGCGTCCGCCGAGCTTGATCTGGTCGTCGGCGCGGCCGGCGAAGACCAGGCCCTCGGGGTCGGCGCGCACGAGGTCGCCGGTGCGGTAGGCGCGGTCGGAGGCCAGGGCCGCCGAGGGGCGGAACTTGTCGGCGTCCTTGACGGGGTCGAGGTAACGGGCCACGCCGGCACCGGAGATGACGAGTTCGCCCTCGGCGCCGAAGGGGACCGGCTCGCCGGACTCGTCCACGACGGCGAGCTCCCAGCCGTCGAGCGGCAGGCCGATGCGCACGGTCCGGCCGGGGAACATCTGGGCGGCGCAGGCGACGACGGTGGTCTCGGTGGGCCCGTAGGTGTTCCACATCTCGCGGCCGGGCACGGCGAAGCGGTCGACGAGCTCGGCGGGGCAGGCCTCGCCGCCGACGATCAGCAGCCGCACCCGGTCCAGGGACTCCGGGGGCCACAGCGCGGCGAGGGTGGGCACGGTGGAGACGACGGTGATGCCGCGGTCGACCAGCCAGGGGCCGAGCTCGTGGCCGGCCCGGACCAGCGAGCGGGGGGCGGGGACCAGGCAGGCGCCGTGCCGCCAGGCCAGCCACATCTCCTCGCAGGAGGCGTCGAAGGCGACGGACAGCCCGGCCAGCACCCGGTCGCCGGGGGCCAGCGGCTGCGGCCGGAGGAAGAGCCGGGCCTCGGCGTCGACGAAGGCGGCCGCGCTGCGGTGGCTGACGGCGACGCCCTTGGGGGCGCCGGTGGAGCCGGAGGTGAAGATGATCCAGGCGTCGTCGTCCGGGAGGACGGGGCGGCCGAGGGCGGCGCCGGTGGCGGGCGCGGGCCCCCGGGTGATGCGGCCGTCGGCGCCCAGGACCAGGCAGACGTTCGCCTCGCGGAAGACGGTGGTGGCGCGCTCGTCCGGGTCGTCGGCGTCGACGGGCACGTAGGCGGCGCCGCAGCGCAGCACGGCGAGCACGGCGAGGTACAGCTCGGCGGTGCCGGAGGGGATCCGGATGCCGATGCGGTCGCCCGGGCCGGCACCCGCGCTGCGGAGCAGCTCGGCACGCGCGGCGACCTCGGCGCACAGGGTGCGGTAGGTCAGCACGTCGGTGCCGGTGTCGACGGCCGGCGCGTCGGGGTGAGCGGCGGCGGTCGAGTCGAGCACGTCGAGGAGGGTGCGCTCGGGCGGCGGCGGTGCGCTGCCGTAGCGCGCCGTCCCCACGAGCGGACCTCGTGGGGCGGGCAGGTGGCCTGGAAGGGTCGGCGGCATGTGTGTGCCTCTTTTTCGACGTCAAAAGGTGGTGCTCACGCCCGGTGGACGCGTTCGACCCCTACAGACGAAGGCAGGTTGCCGCTGGTTCGGAAACCGGTGACCAACGTTCCGTAAATCGAACGGGTGCCGCACCATCCCATCAACGATTCAAATCGGCCTCAGGACGCGGTTTTGAAGGCGTCGTAACACCCCTGAAACACGGCCAAACGCGTCACCCTGCGTGACCGCGCCTTGGGGAAGACTTGGCCTGTACCTGGGGTTGTTTTCGGTCGCCGACTCACCCGTCCGGGCCGGTCCCGCCTCAGCGCTCGGTGATCCGGCCCCCGGCGACCTCGATCCGCCGGGTGGTGTGCACCGCGTCGAGCATCCGCCGGTCGTGGGTGACCAGGAGCAGCGTGCCCCGGTAGGAGGCCAGCGCCGACTCCAGCTGTTCGATCGCGGGCAGGTCGAGGTGGTTGGTGGGCTCGTCCAGGACGAGCAGGTTGACGCCGCGGGCCTGGAGCAGGGCCAGCGCGGCGCGGGTGCGCTCGCCGGGCGAGAGCGTGGCCGCCGGGCGCAGCACGTGCGCCGCCTTCAGGCCGAACTTCGCGAGCAGGGTACGGACGTCGGCGGGCGCCGTGTCGGGCACCGCCGCCCCGAAGGCGTCCAGCAGCGCCTCGTCCCCGAAGAACAGGGCCCGCGCCTGGTCCACCTCGCCCACGACCACGCCCGGGCCGAGTGCGGCGCTGCCCGCCTCCAGCGGCAGCCGGCCCAGCAGGGCCGCGAGCAGCGTGGACTTCCCCGAGCCGTTGGCGCCGGTGATCGCGACCCGGTCGGCCCAGTCGATCTGCAGGTCCACCGGGCCGAAGGCGAAGGCGCCACGCTTGGCCTCGGCCCCGCGCAGGGTGGCCACCACCGCGCCGGAGCGGGGCGCGGCGGCGATCTCCATACGCAGCTCCCACTCCTTGCGGGGCTCCTCGACGACGTCCAGCCGCTCGATGAGCCGCTCGGTCTGGCGGGCCTTGGCGGCCTGCTTCTCCGTGGACTCGGCACGGAGCTTGCGGCCGATCTTGTCGTTGTCGGTGGCCTTGCGGCGGGCGTTGCGGACGCCCTTCTCCATCCAGTTCCGCTGGGTGCGGGCCCGGGACTCCAGGCCGGCGCGGGTGTCCGCGTACTCCTCGTAGGCCTCGCGGGCGTGCCGGCGGGCGGTCGCGCGCTCCTCCAGGTAGACCTCGTAGCCGCCGCCGTAGAGGTTGACCTGCTGCTGGGCGAGGTCGAGTTCGAGCACCTGGTCCACGGTGCGGGCGAGGAACTCGCGGTCGTGGCTGACGAGCACCGTGCCGGCGCGGAGTCCGGTGACGAACTCCTCCAGGCGGGCCAGGCCGTCCAGGTCGAGGTCGTTGGTGGGCTCGTCGAGCAGGAAGACGTCGTACCGGCTGAGGAGCAGCGAGGCGAGGCCGGCCCGGGCGGCCTGGCCGCCGGAGAGGGCCGTCATCGGCCGGTCCAGCCCGACGGTGAGGCCGAGCGAGGCGACGACCTCCTCGGCGCGCTCCTCCAGGTCGGCGCCGCCGAGGCCGAGCCAGCGCTCGAGGGCCGTGGCGTAGGCGTCGTCCGCACCCGGCGCGCCGTCGACCAGCTCCTGTGTGGCGGCGTCGAGCGCGGCCTGGGCCGCGGTGACGCCGGTGCGGCGGGCGAGGAAGGCGCCGACCGTCTCGCCCTCGCGCCGCTCGGGCTCCTGAGGCAGGTGCCCCACGGTCGCCGAGGCCGGGCCCGTGTGCACGGTGCCCTCGTCGGGGGTGCCGAGGCCGGCGAGCAGGCGCAGCAGGGTGGACTTGCCCGCGCCGTTGGCCCCGACCAGGCCGATGACGTCGCCGGGGGCGACGACCAGGTCGAGCCCCGAGAACAGGGTGCGGTCGCCGTGTCCGGCGGCGAGGTCCTTGGCGACGAGCGTTGCAGTCATGACAGCGCAGACTCTATCCGCTCACAGGATTCGCACAGTAATGGGTTTCCCATACTTTTCCCGCTGTTTTCCCCAGGCGTTCGCCCTCAGGACGCCCCGGGGCCCTCAGGACGTGAGCCGGGCGACCAGCACGTCCCCCGTGGTGCGGGCGACGACGAAGGCGCCCGCACGCAGCCGGGCGTCCAGCGGAACGGTGTGCTCCCCCGGCTCCAGCCGCCCCTCGAACACCTCGACGGTGCGGGTGCGGCGGAAACGGTCCTGCCGGTAGCCGGTGAGCCGGACCCGGCAGGCGGCGGCCACCCCGAGGTGCGCCTCGCCCGCGCCCGCGGTCAGCCCCGTGAGCCGGCGCAGGGCGTGCGGTGCGCGCTGGAGGGCCTGTTCGACCTGGGCGACGAGCAGCGGGACGGCCGGGGCCGGGGCCTCTATGAAGACCGCGTCCGAACCGGCGGCCGCGAAGGCGGCCCGCACGGCGGACCGTTCGCCCTCCCCCACGTCCCGCTCGAACGCGACGGCGCCGTACGTGCGTATCTCCTCCGCGTGCGCCCCCGCCGCGTCCCGGGTGATCTCGGCTCCTATGCCGATCGACCGCAGGGCCGCCGCGAGCCGGGCGAACAGGGCGACGCGCGGGCCCACCAGCAGGACCCGGCGGGCCCCGCACGCCCCGTCGGCGAGCAGCCGCTCCAGGACGGCCCGGTACTCGGCGGAGCGGAAGCGGAACGGGCCCACCCCGCCGTAGCCGTCGCGCACCGGGTCGGGCGCCGGGGCCGTCTGCCAGACGAAGTCCCGCCACACGACGTCCGCGCCGTCCCGCTCGATCACGGCCGTGACCACCCCGCACTCCAGCCCCTCGCACTCCGGGCAGGCGTAGATCACGTGCCGCCCGCCGGGCAGCGGCGGCAGGCCCTCCAGCAGCAGGGCGCGCACCTGCGAGGTGAACACCGTGGGCCCGAGGTCGGCGGCGAGCGGCGAGACGCCGTCGACGTCGGCGAGCCGGGCCAGCAGCGGCCTGCCGTCCACGACGAAGTCCAGGAATTCCCGGTGCACTTCGTACGCCCCGCCGCCGAGGAGCGCGCCGGCGTGCGTCGCCGGGGCCAGGCCGAAGGTCGCGTACGCCGTCATGCCCGGAGTATTCCCCTCTGTGTGCCACTTCGAGCCCGGAGGCGGGGAATTCGCCGGTACCGTCGGCCCATGGCGAGCGATGTGATCGTGGTCGGTGCCGGGATAGCCGGACTGACCAGTGCGGTCGTGCTGGCGGAGCGCGGGCTCCGGGTCGCGGTGTGGAGCCGGGAGGCCCCGGCGGAGACCACGTCGGCGGTGGCGGGCGCGCTGTGGTGGCCGTACCGGATCGACCCCGAAGCGGCCGTCGCCGCCTGGTCGTTGCGCTCGCTGACGGTCCTGGCCGCGCTCGCCGCCGAGCCGGAGGAGACCGGGGTGCGCATGGTCGCCGGCACGTACGCGGGGGCCGGCCCCGCGGAGCTCGGCCCGTGGGCGGCCGGGGTGCCCGGGCTGCGGGCCGCCATGCGGGGCGAACTGCCGCCGGGATACGGGCGCGCGGTCCGGGTGCACGTACCACTGCTGGACATGCCGGCCCATCTCGCCCATCTGCAACGGCGGTTGACCGCAGCCGGCGGCTCGGTCGCGGCCGGCCGCCCGGTGGCCTCGCTCGCCGAGGCGGCGCGCCGCGCGCCGGCCGTGGTCAACTGCACCGGGCTCGGGGCGCGTCACCTGGTGCCCGATCCCGGGGTGTACCCCGTGCAGGGCCAGCTGGTCGTGGTGGAGAACCCGGGCGTGCACGAGTGGTTCGCGGAGGCCGACGGGCCCGGGGCGACGGACTCGGCGTACGTCTTCCCGCAGCCGTACGGGGTGGTGCTCGGGGGAACGGCGCGGAGCCATGTGTGGGACCGGTCGCCTGTGCCGTCGACGGCACAGGCGATCATCGCCCGGTGCGCGCGGGTCCACCCGGGCCTGGGACAGGCGCGGGTCCTGTCCCACCGGGTGGGCCTGCGGCCCGCCCGCGCCCGGGTCCGTCTGGAGGCGGAAGCCCTGCCGGGCGGGGGGATGCTGGTGCACAACTACGGGCACGGCGGTGCGGGGGTGACGGTGGCATGGGGGTGCGCGGAGGGAGTGGCGGAGCTGGTGGGGTGCTGAGGCCTACCGCAACCCGCCCACCACCGGCACCCTTGCCCCCGACCCCCGCAGGTCCACCGTCAACCGCGGCGTCGTGGAGGCCGGTTCGACGAGCCCCGCGTCCGTCCCCGCCACGATCAGCGCCAGCCGGTGCCCCGCCGGCACCACATGGTCGGTGGCCGCCAACGCCACCGTCAGGCTGTACGGGCGGCCCGGGACCAGTTCCCGCCCCTGGCCCAGGTCGGCCCAGCCCCGGCTGAACACCGTGAAGCCCACCCGCTCCGTGTCCGGCGCCGTCCGCAGGAAGCACCCGGTGTCACCCGCGTTGCCGCTGCCCCAGCAGTCCCGGTCGGCGAGCGTGACGATCCCCTCCCCGCTCCCCGCATAGTTGCGGATGACGGCAGGCCCCACGTCCACCAGCACCGCCGACAAGTGCGCCGACTCCGTCGACGGCGTCACCGTCAGACGTACCGCCGACGAACCCGCCACCCGCAGGTCGTGCGTCAGCGGCCGCGTGACGAATCCGGCCTTCTCCGGCGTGGGCTGATCGGCCTGCGCCGCCCAGTCCAGTTCGCCCCGCTTCGGGTCGTCCGTGAACTCCGCGGTCGCACCCCGCGGCGCCGGCCGCACGCCGAGCGCCTGCCCCGCCTCCGGGTACAGGGACACCGTCCCCGTGCCGCGCGGCGGCCACACCCGGTCCGTCGTCCACCGGCCGGGCGCGCGCTCGATGTCGGCCATGGGCTCGCGCTGGACGCCGTTGTCGTAGCCCAGCAGGTAGTGGTCGAACCAGCGGTGCAGCGTGCCGACCCACTCCGCGCGGCGGAAGTCGAACGGGTCCACGTGCCCCGCGGTCGACAGCCACACCTTGCGCTCCACGCCGTGCGCGGCGAGCGCGTCCCACCACTGACCGAAGTGCTTGGTGCGGACGTTGAGGTCCTGCAGGCCGTGGACGGCGAAGACGCTGGCCCGTACCCTGCCCGCGTCCCGCACGTAGTCGCGCGCGCTCCACAGCGCGGTCCAGGCGCCGTTGCGCGGTGCGCCTTCGACGAGCCTGCGCTGGACGGCCGCACAGCGGCCCCGCGCGGCGGAGCTCTCGACGGTGTCGGACAGTTGATCGGGCCCGCCGTCGTAGAGGGCGGCGCCCTGGGAGAAGTAGTAGTCGTACCAGGAGCTGATGCCACCGATCGGGACGATGGTCCGCAGTCCCCGAACACCCGTCGCAGCGACGGCGTTGGCGATCGTGCCGTCATAGCTCTTGCCGATCATGCCGACGGCCCCGGTGGTCCAGCCGGCGCGGACCGCGTGGCCGCCGGTGCGCGAGGACCAGCCGTGCGCACGGCCGTTGAGCCAGTCGACGACGGCCTTGGCGGACTGGACGTCGGAGCGGCCCCCGACGTCCGTGCAGCCGTCGGAGCGGTTGGTTCCGGCGAGGTCGACGAGGGCGACGGCATAGCCGCGCGGGACGAAGTAGTTGTCGTAGTAGAGCGGGAACTGCACCGGGTTGCCCTGCGCGTCGTACGTCTTGAGCTGGCTCTCGTTGCCGCGCCCGCAGCAGGAGTAGTACGGGCTGGCATCCATGATCACAGGAACGCGCCGGCCCTGTTCGACCGCCTCCCGGGGGCGGATGATGTCGACGGCGACCCGGTCGGTGCGGCCGTCGCCGTCACCGTCGATCCCCGTGTCCACCCATACGGATTCGCGCACGGCGCGGTCGTACGAGTAGACCGGTCTGCTTTCTCCCGGCGGTTTTCCGCCATGCTGTGCCGTCGCGGCGTGCGCGGTGCCGGGGAGGACGCCGAGGACGGCGGCCAGGGCGGCGAGTAACGCCACGAACAGGGCGGTCCAGGGTATGCGGGTGACCCGCTGTTGTATGGGCACCGCCGGACCGTAGCGCGAGTCAACTCCGGTGCAGAAGGGGGGCGACGGTGGCCGGAAGTGGTCCGGGGGACGCTGATGTCAGGCGTATGTCGATCGCATGTCGCAATCCGCCATGGACATACCCTGGGCCCCGGTGAGTACATAGGCTGCGATCAGCCCTTCGCCCCCTACGAGTTGGAGTGACTCGTGCGTCACAGACTCATCGTCCCCGGCGCGGCCGCGGCGTTCCTCATGCTGGCCGTCCCGGCGTCCGCCGCCGAGCCCACGCCCGGCGCACCGGGCATCGGGGACCCGTACTACCCGGACGCCGGGAACGGCGGGTACACCGTCTCCCACTACGACCTGCGGCTGGCGTACCAGCCGAAGACCGACCGGCTGGACGGCACGGCGACTCTGATCACCACCGCCACCCAGGACCTCTCGCGCTTCAACCTGGACTTCCTGCTGGACGTCAAGGACGTGCTGGTCGACGGCAAGAAGGCATTCTTCACCAAGACCGGCACCCACGAGCTGGAGATCACCCCGGCGGCGCCGCTGCTGAAGGGCAGGCAGGTCAGCGT
This sequence comes from Streptomyces sp. AM25, assembly GCF_058146165.1. NCBI lineage: Bacteria > Bacillati > Actinomycetota > Actinomycetes > Kitasatosporales > Streptomycetaceae > Streptomyces > Streptomyces sp. AM25. The sequence continues at coordinate 28,411 of NZ_JBKIWN010000029.1, forward strand.
CGTCGTCCGCTACAGCGGCATCCCCTCGCAGGTGAAGGTCGACGGCGCCGGCTCCTGGCAGCGCACGCCGGACGGCGGCGTGATCGCCAACGAGCCGGAGGCCGCGGCCTGGTGGTTCCCCGGCAACGACCACCCGCGCGACAAGGCGACGTTCGACGTCTCGGTGTCCGTGCCGGACGACGTCCAGGCCATCAGCAACGGCGTGCTGGCCTCGAAGTCCTCCAAGCTCGGCTGGACGCGCTACAACTGGCGCTCCACCAAGCCGCAGGCCACGTACCTGGCCACGCTGGCGGTCGGCAAGTTCGACATCACCACCGGCACCACCTCGAACGGCCTGCCGATCGTCAACGCCTACAGCAAGGACCTGGGCGACAACCTCGACTCGGCCAAGGCGAGCGTCGAGCGCACGAACGAGATCCTGGACTGGGAGTCCTCGCTCTTCGGCCCGTACCCCTTCACCGCGGCCGGCGGCTACGTGCCCAACGTGCCGACGCACTACGCGCTGGAGACCCAGACCCGGCCGTTCTACAGCCCCGCGCAGTTCGCCGACGGGGCCAACGCCTCGGTGGTGGTGCACGAGCTGGCGCACCAGTGGTACGGCGACAGCGTGTCGGTGAAGAACTGGCGTGACATCTGGGTCAACGAGGGCTTCGCCTCCTACGCCCAGTGGCTGTGGTCGGAGAAGGAGAACGAGGGCACCGCCCAGCAGCTCGCGGACTACATCTACACGAGCGTCCCGGAGGACAACGCCTTCTGGCAGGTCAAGCCGGGCGACCCGGGCCCGGAGAACCAGTTCCACCCCGCCGTCTACAACCGTGGGGCCGTCGCGATCCAGGCCCTGCGCAACACCGTCGGCGACAAGACCTTCTTCGAGATCCTCAAGAAGTGGCCGACCGCGAACAAGTACGGCAACGGTTCGGTCCAGGACTTCCAGGCGTTCGCCGAGAAGGTCTCCGGCAAGAACCTGCAGAAGCTGTTCGACACCTGGCTGTTCACCACGTCCAAGCCCTCGGCCGCGGACGCCGCCTCGTACGGCATCGGCAAGACCCCTGCGGGTGCGTCCCTGCGGGCGGCCGGCAAGCCGGCGGCGCCGAAGTCGTGGAAGCAGATCCAGTCCGCCCAGCTCGGCCACCAGCGCTGACCAGCCGAGCACTGATCAGCCGCACCTCATTGCTGTGACACCACCGGTTTCACACCGGTGGTGTCACAGCAATACTGACAAGGTGATGCTCACCATCGACGAACTGGCCGCCCGCGCCGGGATGACCGTGCGCACCGTCCGCTTCTACGGCACCCGCGGGCTGCTGCCCCCGCCCGAGATCGGCCCGCGCCGGGTCGGCCGCTACGGCCCCGGGCATCTCGCCCGGCTCGCCCTGATAGAGGAGCTGCAGCGCCAGGGCCTCACGCTCGCCGCCATCGAGCGCTACGTGCAGGGCCTGCCCGCGGACCTCAGCGCCCGCGACCTGGCCGTCCACCGCGCGGTGGTGGCCTCCTGGACGCCGGACGCGGCGGAGGAGACCACGCGCGAGGAGCTCGAACGCCGCGCGGGCCGGGCCCTGACCGAGGAGGACGTCGACCGGCTCGCGGCCATGGACGTCCTCGAACGGGCGGACGGGGACGGCGTGTTCCGGGTGGACCGCGGGCTGCTGGGCCTGGGCGTGCAGCTGCTGGACGTCCCGGTCCCCCTGGAGACCCTCCTCAAGGCCCGCACGGTGCTGGTGGAGCACGCGCGCGCGACCGCCCGGGAGCTCACCCGTCTCTTCCACGACGAGGTGTGGGACCCGGAGCGGGTCGACGCGATGAAGTCGCTGTCCGCCCATATGCAGCCGATGGTGGTGCAGGCCCTGGTGACGGCCTTCCAGCGGTCGCTCAAGGAGGAGCTGCGGGCGGTCAGTCGGTGAGCCCGCAGGTGAGTCAGTCGGTGAAGGTCTCCCCCTTCTCCGCCTTCGCCAGCAGCAGGGCGGGCGGGGCGAAGCGGTCGCCGTAGGCGGCCTGGAGCTCCCGGGCCCGGGTGACGAAGCCGGGCAGGCCGCCCTCGTAGCCGTTGATGTACTGCAGGACGCCGCCGGTCCAGCCGGGGAAGCCGATGCCGAGGATGGAGCCGATGTTGGCGTCGGCGACGGAGGTGAGGACGCCCTCCTCCAGGCAGCGGACGGAGTCCAGCGCCTCGGAGAACAGCATCCGCTCCTTCAGGTCCTCGAACGGCACGTCCGCGCCGTCCCGCCCGAAGTGCTCGGCCAGGCCCGGCCAGAGCCCCGCCCGCTTGCCGTCCACGTAGTCGTAGAAGCCCGCGCCGCCGCTGCGTCCGGGGCGGCCGAACTCCTCGACCATGCGGTCGATGACGGCGTCCGCGGGGTGCGGGGTCCAGGTGCCGCCGCTCTCCTCGACCGCCTTGCGCGTCTCCTCGCGGATCTTCCGCGGCAGCGTGAGGGTCAGCTCGTCCATCAGCGAGAGCACCTTGGCCGGGTAGCCGGCCTGGGCGGCGGCCTGTTCCACGGAGGCGGCCGGGACGCCCTCGCCGATCATGGCCACGCCCTCGTTGATGAAGCGGCCGATCACGCGCGAGGTGAAGAAGCCACGCGAGTCGTTGACGACCACCGGCGTCTTGCGGATCTGCCGGACGAGGTCGAAGGCGCGGGCCAGGGCCTCGTCACCGGTGCGCTCGCCCTTGATGATCTCCACCAGCGGCATCTTGTCGACGGGCGAGAAGAAGTGCAGGCCGACGAAGTCCGCGGGCCGCTCGACGCCTTCGGCGAGCAGGGTGATGGGAAGGGTGGAGGTGTTGGAGCACAACAGGGCGTCCGGGGCCACGACGTGCTGGATCTCCTGGAACACCTTGTGCTTGAGCGCGGGGTCCTCGAACACGGCCTCGATGACGGCGTCGCAGCCGGCCAGCTCCGCCACGTCGGCGGTGGGGGTGATGCGGGCGAGCACGGCGTCGCGCTCGGCCTCGGTGGTGCGGCCCTTGGCGACGGCCCTGTCCAACAGTCCCTCGGAACAGGCCTTTCCGTGCCGGGCGTTCTCCAGGGTGACGTCCTTGAGGACGACCTCGATGCCGGCCCGGGCGCACGCGTAGGCGATGCCGGCCCCCATCATGCCCGCCCCGAGCACGGCCGCCTTCCGCACGGTGCGCGGCTCGGTGCCCTGCGGGCGGCTGCGGCCGGCGTTGACGGCCTGCAGGTCGAAGAAGAAGGCCTGGATCATGTTCTTGGAGGTCTGGCCGGCGACCAGCTCCGTGAAGTACCGGGTCTCGATGACCTGCGCGGTCTCGAAGTCGACCTGGGCGCCCTCGACGGCGGCCGCCAGGATGTTGCGCGGGGCGGGGTAGGGCGCGCCGCCGGTCTGCTTGGCGAGCGTGGCCGGGAAGGCGGGCAGGGCCCCGGCGAGGGCGGGGTCGGCCGGGGCGCCGCCGGGGATCCGGTAGCCCTCGGAGTCCCAGGGCTGGCGGGCGTCCGGGTGGTCGTCGATGAAGGCGTGGGCCTTCGCGAGCATCTCCTCGGCGGTGTCGGCCACTTCGTGGACGAGCCCGGCCTCCAGGGCGCGCCGCGGGCCGTACTGCGTGCCCTGCAGCAGCACCTTGAGCAGCGCGTCGGTGATGCCGAGGAGCCGGACGGTGCGGACGACACCGCCGCCTCCGGGGAGCAGACCGAGGGTGACCTCGGGGAGGCCGATCTTCGAGCCGGGGGCGTCGAGGGCGATGCGGTGGTGGCAGGCGAGGGCGATCTCGTAACCGCCGCCCAGCGCGGCCCCGTTGAGGGCGGCCACGACGGGCACGCCGAGGGTCTCGATGCGGCGCAGGTCGCGCTTGACGCGCAGGCCGGCGTCGAAGGCCTGCTGTGCGCGGTCGGGGGTGACGGAGATGAGCTCGCGCAGGTCGCCGCCGGCGAAGAAGGTCTTCTTGGCCGAGGTGACGACGACGCCGCGGATCCCGTCCTTCTCGGCCTCCAGGCGGTCGGCGACCGCGGCGAGGGACTGCTGGAAGGCGGCGTTCATGGTGTTGGCGGACTGACCGGGGTCGTCGAGGACGAGGGTGACAATGCCGTCGTCGCTGCGCTCCCAGCGGATGGTGCTGCTCATGTCGGGTCTCCTGGAAGGGTGTTCGGGGCGGACGGAAGGGCTGGGGTCGGGGGCGCCCCGTAGGGGCGCGGGGAACTGCGCGAGCAACCCCCGCCGGCCCGCAGCCGACACACCGCCCCGGGGTCCGGGGCGAAGCCCCTGGGGGTACCTCCTGGGGGCACCTCCTGGGGGCACCCCCAGCGGTAGCTGGGGGAGGTAGCTGGGGGCCCTCGACTGCGGGCGCGTCGTGGCCGGTCGCGCAGTTCCCCGCGCCCCTGCGGGGCGCCGTGGTGCCGGCGCGCCTAAACGCGCTCCACGACGGTGGCGATCCCCATCCCGCCCCCCACGCACAGCGTGACGAGCCCGTAGCGCCCGCCGCGCCGCTCCAGTTCGTCCACGACCGTGCCGACGAGCATGGCTCCGGTGGCCCCCAGCGGGTGGCCGAGGGCGATGGCGCCGCCGTTGACGTTGACCTTCTCCGGGTCGACGCCCGTCTCCTCGACGAACCGCAGCACCACGGCCGCGAACGCCTCGTTGATCTCGACGAGGTCGATGTCGTCCATCGTCAGCCCGGCCTTGGCCAGCGCCTTGCGGGTGGCGGGGGCCGGGCCCGTGAGCATGATGGTCGGCTCCGAGCCGGAGACGGCCGCCGAGACGATGCGCGCCCGCGGCGCGAGCCCGTACCGCTCGCCCACCGCACGGCTGCCGATGGCGACGAGGGCCGCCCCGTCCACGATCCCGGAGGAGTTGCCCGCGTGGTGCACGTGATCGATCTTCTCCACCCAGTGGTACTTCTGCAGCGCCACCGCGTCGAAGCCGCCCGCCTCACCCATCGCCGCGAACGACGGCTTGAGCTTCGCCAGCGTCTCGACGGTCGTGCCGGGCCGCAGGTGCTCGTCCCGGTCGAGGACGACGAGCCCGGTGCGGTCGCGCACCGGCACCACCGAGCGCTCGAACCGGCCGTCCTTCCAGGCCACGGCGGCCAGCTCCTGCGAGCGGGCCGCGAAGGCGTCGACGTCGCGGCGGGAGTGGCCGCCCAGCGTGGCGATGAGGTCGGCGCCGATGCCCTGGGGGACGAAGCCGACGGTGTGGTTGGTCATCGGGTCGCCGAACCATGCGCCGCCGTCGGAGCCGATCGGCACCCGGGACATCGACTCGACGCCGCCCGCCAGGACGAGGTCCTCCCACCCCGAACGCACCTTGGCCGCCGCCAGGTTGACGGCCTCCAGGCCCGAGGCACAGAAGCGGTTCTCCTGCACGCCGGCCACCGTGTCCGGCAGTCCGGCGGCGATGGCGGCGATGCGGGCGATGTCGGAGCCCTGGTCGCCGAGCGGGCTGACGACGCCGAGCACGATGTCGTCGATCGCCGCCGGGTCCAGGCCGGGCAGGCGGTCCCGGAGTGCGTGGATGAGGCCCACGACGAGGTCGATCGGCTTGGTGCCGTGCAGGGCCCCGTCGGCCTTGCCGCGTCCGCGCGGGGTGCGGATCGCTTCGTAGACGTACGCTTCGGTGCTCAAGGGTCGGCTGCCTTTCGGAAGCTGTTTCGGAAGGGTCGTGGGGGTCACGCGAGCAGGGAACGGCCGATGATCTCCTTCATGATCTCGGTCGCCCCGCCGAAGATGGTCGTGACACGGCCGTCGGTGAAGGCCCTGGCGACCCGGTACTCGGTCATGTAGCCGTAGCCTCCGTGCAGTTGCAGGCACCGGTCGGCGACGCGCTTCTGCAGTTCGGTGGCCCACCACTTGGCCATCGCCGCGTGCACGGCGTCGAGTTCGCCGCGCTGGTGGGCGTCGATGCAGCGGTCGACGAAGGTGCGGGTGACGGCGCACTCCGTGGCCATCTCGGCGAGTTCGAAGCGGACGTGCTGCAGCCGGGCGAGCGGACGCCCGAACGCCTCGCGCTCCTTGACGTACCCCGTGGTGGTCTCCAGCAGGTACTCGGCCGCGGCGATGGCGCCGACCGCTATGCACAGGCGTTCCTGCGGGAGGTTCTGCATCAGGTGCACGAAGGCGCCGTGGAGCTCGCCGAGCAGGTTCTCCTTGGGTACGCGGACGTCGTGGAAGAAGAGCTCGGCGGTGTCCTGGGCCTTGAGACCGATCTTGTCGAGGTTGCGGCCGCGCTCGAAGCCCGGCATGCCGCGCTCGACCACCAGCAGGCTCATGCCCTTCGCGCCGCCCTCCGGCTTCGTGCGGGCCACGACGATCACCAGGTCGGCCGTGATGCCGTTGGAGATGAACGTCTTGGAGCCGTTGAGCAGCCAGTGGTCGCCGCGGTCCTCGGCGGTGGTGCGCAGGGCCTGCAGGTCGGAGCCCGCGCCGGGCTCGGTCATGGCGACGGCGGTGACGGTCCCGCCCGTGCAGAAGCCCGGCAGCCAGCGGCGCTTCTGCTCCTCGGTGCCCAGGGCGATCAGGTACGGGCCGATGATGTCGTTGTGCAGCTCGACGCCGAAGCCCGCGGCGCCGGAGCGGGCGAACTCCTCGGTGAGCACGGCCCCGAAGCGGTGGTCCGTGCTGCCTCCGCCGCCGTACTCCGCGGGGACGGTGATGCCGAGCAGCCCCTGCCGGCCGGCCGCCAGCCAGGCCTCGCGGGAGACGACGCCGTCCTTCTCCCACTGCGCGTAGTGCGGCTCGACCTCCTTGGCCAGAAAGGCGCGGACGGTCGCGCGGAAGGCTTCGTGCTCGGCACCGTAGATCTCACGCTTCATCGTGCGGGCCCTTCTGGAGCTGTCGGAGTCCGGTGACGTCCCAGTCGCGGGCCACGTCCGCCGCGTCGGCCCCCGGCTGCGCGGGCGGGCGGCGCAGGGTGCCGGGGGTGGCGGAGAAGCGCGGGGCGGGGGCGGGCTGTCGGATGCCGCCGGGCGCGGCGAAGGTGCCGCGGGCGGCGAGGTGTGGGTGCTGCGGGGCCTCGCTCAGCGAGAGGACGGGCGCGACGCAGGCGTCCGTGCCGGCGAACACCTCGGTCCACTCGGCGCGGGTGCGCTGCCGGAAGCGCGCGGCGACGGCCGCGCGCAGCTCGCCCCAACGGGCCGTGTCGGTACGGGCGTCCGCCACGTCCTCGATGCCGAGGAGGCGGGCGAACTCGGCGTAGAAGCGCGGCTCCAGCGCACCGACGGCCATCCAGCCGCCGTCCGCGGTCCCGTACGTGCCGTAGAAGGGGGCGCCGCCGTCGAGGAGGTTGGCGCCGCGCCGGTCCTGCCAGCCGCCGGCCGCGGTCATGGCGTGCAGCATGGCGGTCAGGTGGGCGGTGCCGTCGACGATGGCGGCGTCGACGACCTGGCCGGTGCCGCCGGCGCGGGCGTGGTGGAGGGCGGCGAGGACGCCGACGACCAGGTAGAGGGAGCCGCCCGCGTAGTCGCCGAGGAGGTTGGCGGGGGCGTACGGCGGCCCGTCCGGCGGGCCGGTGAGGCCGAGGGCGCCGGTGACGGCGATGTAGCCGATGTCGTGCCCGGCGGTGGCCGCGAGCGGCCCGTCCTGGCCCCAGCCGGTCATCCGCCCGTACACCAGGCGGGGGTTGCGGGCGAGGGCCGCCTCGGGGCCGACGCCGAGCCGCTCGGCGACGCCGGGGCGGTAACCCTCGAGGAACACGTCGGCGCGCGCGGCGAGTTCGAGGACGGCCGCCCGGCCGGCGTCCGTCTTGAGGTCGACGAGGACCGAGCGCTTGTTGCGGTTGGTGATGTCGTACCGGGGGTCGACACCGAGCCCCGGGCCGCCGGGCCGGTCGACGCGGACGACGTCGGCGCCGAGGTCGGCGAGGAGCATCGCGGCGAACGGCGCGGGACCGATGCCCGCGAGCTCGACGACCCGCACGCCGGTGAGCGGCCCGTGCCCTGTCCCGTCCATGCGGCCCCCAACGCCCACTCCGTGTGACACATTCGCTGTAACACCCGCGATGTTAAGAACGTGTTCCACTCTCCACAAGCCCTCGCGGGCCGTGGAGTTGCCCCGCCGTCAGCGGGCGTCGAGCTCCGCGACGAGCCGTTTGGGCGCGATCGTGCGGTAACTCTCCTCCACCCAGTCGCAGAGCAGCTCCACGGGCGCGCTCTCGCCCGTCAGCGGGATCGACACCCAGCCGTGCCGCCCCAGCCCGTACCCGCTCGGCGCGGCGCCGGGGACGGCGAGGGCGTGGCCGTGCGCCTCCTCGTCCTTGAGCTTGACGCCGATGCCGGGGGTCTCGGTGTTCCCCTCCGACCCCAGGAAGACGAAGATCTTCTTGTTGACCTTGACCACCGCGTCCTCTTCCCACGGGAACTCCTCGACCGCGCCGGGGAGCCCCAGGGCGAACGCGCGCACGGCGGCGCGGGCCTTGAGGGGAGCGGTTCCTGCTGCTCTGCCTGCCATGTGCTCACGCTAACCCGCGCCACTGACAACGCAGCGGAACCGGATCACAGCAGTCCGGCCTCCTGCAGGATGCGCCGCACCGTCGCCACGGCACCGTCCGGAAGGGGCGTCAGCGGGGCCGCGGTGGCCGGGCAGTCGATGACGCCGAGCAGGTGCAGGGCGGCCTTGAAGCCGCCGAGCGCGGAGGACGCACCGCACATGGCGGCGGGATCCCCGGTGCCGGTGAGGGCGAACAGGGCGGTCAGCCGGTCCTGTTCGGCGGCGGCCTCCGCCCAGCGGCCTGCGCGGGCGTGCTCGTGGAGGCGTACGTACCCGGCGGGGTCGACGTTGCCGAGCCCTGGCACGATGCCGTGCGCACCGGCCAGCAGGGCGGCGTCCGCGGCCGGTTCGGAGCCGGTCAGCACGGAGAAGGTGCGGTGCAGGCCGCGCTCGCGCAGCGCGACGAGCAGCCGCCGCAGGGCGTTGAGGTCGCCGCTGCTGTCCTTGAGCCCGGCCAGGGTGCCGTCCTCCGCGAGGGCGAGCACGGTGCGGCCGTCGAGCTTGGTGCCGACGGAGGAGGGGATGTCGTACCCGACGACCGGCAGCCCGGCCCCCTCGCGGACGCGCCGGAAGTGGGCGGCGGTCTCGTCCGGATGCGGGGTGACGTAGAACGGCGCGGTGACGACGACGGCGTCCGCCCCGAGGGCCGCGGCGGTGCGGGCGTGGGCGAGGACGCGGGCGGTGCTCATGTCGATGACCCCGGCGAGGACGGGCACGCGACCGCCCACGGTCTCGACGACCGTCGCCAGGACGGTGCGCCGCTGCGCGTCGTCGAGCAGGGCGGCTTCGCCGCTGGACCCGAGCGCGAAGAGCGCTGCCGCGCCGGCGGAAAGGGTGTGCTCGACGAGGGCGGCAAGAGAGCGCCGGTCGACCTCGCCGGTCGGGGTGAGGGGGGAGCAGAGGGGCGGGATGACGCCGGTGAGGTTTGGGGTCACCTGGTGGTGCTTCCCGAAACCGGGGTGATTACGCGCCCCGTAAGGGGCGCGGGGCTGTGCTGAACATGCGGCTCCGCCGCGTGGGCGCGACCGGCCACAACCGGCCCGCAGCCGGAATGCGGCGCTACACCCCCCGAAGCGCCGCCCGGCACAACGCATCGGCCGCCCGCGTGGTCTCCGGCAACCGGAACCCCCGCGCCAGCCGCAACACCTGCGCGCACGCGCCGTCCAGACTCACCCGGTGCCCCACGGACACGAACACCGGCTTCACCCCCTCCCGGGTGCGCAGCGCCCGCCCCACCTCCTCCTCCCCGTCGAGCAGCGGCGCCGTGTCGCCCCGCAGGGGCCCCGGCTGCTCGTAGCGGAAGGTGAACGGGTTCTTGGCGACCCCGACCGTCGGCAGCCCGGTCAGCACCCCCAGGTGGCTCGCCAGGCCGAAGCGGCGCGGGTGCGCCAGCCCGTAGCCGTCGCAGACGACCAGGCCGGGTTCCACCGCGAGCCGGTCCAGCGCGGCCAGCACGGTGGGGATCTCACGGAACGCCAGCAGCCCGGGCACGTAGGGGAAGCTCACCCGGCCCACGGCCGTCGCCTGTCCCACGACCTCCAGCGTGGCCGCGTCCAGCGCCACGGCGGCCGCAGCGACGACGTCGCGCTCGTCGTCGTAGGCGACGTCCACGCCCACCGCGACCAGCGGCGCCTCCGGCGCGGGGCCGGGTTCGTCCAGGATCACGCGGCCGCGCAACTCGTCCTGGACGGCGGTCGCTTCCGCCTCGGTCGTGGGCCAGTCGGGCGGCACACCGCGGGACGTATCGGTCATGGCACTGGTCATAGTGGCTCCCACGCTACGGCACGGGCGTAGCCTGTCGATCATGTTCGTAATGGAGCTGACGTACATCGCGCCCATCGACCGCATCGAGGCCGCCCTGCCGGAGCATGTCGCCTGGCTGGACTCGCACTACGCGTCCGGCGTCTTCATCGCCTCCGGGCGCAAGGACCCGCGGGACGGTGGCATCATCCTCGCCCTCGGCGACGACCGGACGAAGATCGAGGAGATCGCCAAGAGCGACCCGTTCAGCGTCGCGGGGGTGTGCGAGTACACGATCACGAAGTTCATCGCGACGAAGACCGCCGCACCGCTGGAGCAGTACCGCGAGACGCTACCGTCCTGACCGTCCCAGCCGGGCGGTCCGGCCCTGCTCCCCCGCCGCCCAGCAGCCGCCGTCCGGGGCGCAGGCGACGGTGTCGTACGAGCCCGTGTCGAAGCCGTGCCAGCTGCGGCCGCCGTCCGTGGTGAGGTCGCTGCCCGTCGGGCCGACGGCCAGGGCCGTGGTGCGGCTGTGCGGCAGCCAGGCGACGCCGGAGCGGTAGGCGGCGGGCAGGAGCGCGGCCGTGGTCCAGGTGGCGCCGCCGTCGCGGCTGAGCGCGGCGGCGCGCGGGGACGGCTGTCCGGCGCGGTAGTCGCCGCCGACGGCCAGCCCGTGCATGCGGTCGCGGAAGGCGAGGGCGAAGACGCCGCGGGCGGGGTCGCCCGCCGGTACGGGCGTGGCGGAGGCCGTCCAGGTGCGGCCGCGGTCGGCGGAGTGGAGGACGCGGGAGACGGCGCCGCCGCCCGTGGCGATCCACGCGTCGTGGCCGCCCGAACTCACCACGCACTGGCCGCTCGCCGCGAAGGCGGCCTCGCCGGGCAGGGCCGGCGGCATTCCGCCGGAGGGCAGGACGTTCCAGCTGCGGCCCCCGTCGGCCGTGCTCAGCACGCGGAAGCGGCCGTCGACCGGGTCGCCGAGGGCGATGCCGTGACGGTGGTCGAAGAAGGCCAGGCAGTCGTAGAAGGCCTTCGGGTCGGTGTTGCGGAAGGCCTCCGTCCAGGTGCGGCCGGCATCGTCGGTGCGCAGGATGCGGGAGGCCTCGCCCTCGCCGATGGCCAGGACCACGGCGTGCCGGGCGTCGAAGGCCTCGACGTCGCGGAACTCCAGTGCGCCCGCCCCCGGCGGGGAGACGGTGCGCCAGCGGCGGCCGCCGTCGCGGGTGAGCAGCACGGTGCCCTTGGTGCCGGCGACCCACGCGGTGGACCGGCTCACGGCGGCGAGCCCGCGGAAGCGGGCGTCGGTGCCGGACGGCCTGACCTCCCAGGACCTGCCGGGGTGCGGGGCGGCCTGGGCCGGTGCCTGGAGAAGGAGTCCGCAGACGACTGCGGTCGATGCGGCAAGGCCGCGTCTCACCGTCCGACTTGTCATGGACGGGCAAGCTAGCGGAAGCCCGGCGGTGTCGTCCACGACACGGGATCGTCAAATATTCATCCTTTCGGCCAGTGGCATGTGGCTGGACGGTCGATCCGCGCGTGCGCGCGGCTGCCTAGCGTCGGAGGCATGATGCAGATGCCCCTTCCGGCGGTCGCCGGTGCGCGCCCCAGGACCGCCCGCGGACGAGGCTGGCTCGCGGCCGCCCTGTGCGGACTGTGGGTGTGCGAGGGCCGTCTGCTCGGCAAGACCACCGCCTACCCCTCGTACTCCGCCGCCGCGCACCACGCGCATCTGCTGGTGTGGGTCGCCGGGCTGCTGGTGGCGCTGTGCGTGCTGCCGTGGGCGCCGCTGACCGCGCGGGCCGCGGCGGCCGTCGGGGTGTCCTGGTCGGTGACCGGCCATCTGCTGGCTGCCGGGCAGCCGATCCCCGTCTGGAGCCTGACCGAGAGCGCGGCCCTGCTGGTACTGCTGTGCCTGGTCGCCTGGCGCACCGCGGTGCGGCCGGCCGTGCCGCTGGGGATCGCCCTGGCGGCCGGGGTCCTGGCCGCGCCGGTCCGGGACGCGGACGCGAACGGCACGACCGTCGTCGCCTACGCGCTCGTCGTGGCCGGCGTCGCCGCGCTCGGGCTGTGCCTGCGCTACCGGGATGCGGAGCGCGCCCAGGCGGTGGCCGCCGCGCGCGAGGCCGAACGGCTGGAGCTGGCGGGCGAGCTGCACGACTACGTCGCCCACCACGTGCAGGCGATGACCCTGCTGGCCAAGGCCACGGGGTCGCTGGCGCAGGACGAGCGGGTGGCCGCCTCGCTGCGCGACATCCAGGAGGCCGGCGACGTGGCCATGACGACGGCCCAGCGGCTGCTCAAGGTGCTGCACCAGGACCACCCGCGCCGGGAGCCGCTGCCGGGGCCGGACCGGATCGCCGAACCGGTCGAGGCCTTCCGCCGTGCGCATCCCGGCGCGCGCGTCACCTTCGACGTCGACCCGTGCTTCGGCGCCGGGCTGGCCCCCGAACTGGCCGCGTCGGTACGCCGGATCATGGACGAGGCGCTGGCCAACGTGGCCAAGCACAGCCCCGGCGCCTCGGCCGTGGACGTCACGCTGCAGCGCTCCGGGGAGCGGCTCTTCGTGTCCGTCCGCGACGACGGCGGCCGCGGGGCGCCCCTGCGGCCGCCCGAAGAGAGCGGCGGGCTGGGCCTGGTGGGCATCACCGAGCGTGCGGACGCGATCGGGGGCTCGTTGACGGCGGGGCCGGCGCCCGGGGGCGGCTGGGAGGTGCTGGCCGTCCTGCCGGTCCAGGCGTGACGCAGGTCACGCTCCATTCGTCGCACTGTCGTAATGGTTCCAACGTCTCACCCTTCGAGGAAGGCACGGACCGCACCACCCGGACATCAACCGCAAGGGAGCAGGCGTTGTCCACTGTCATCGACCAGGCTGTCCAGGCACGGCTCATCGCGTCGACTCCGCCGACCCGTACGGTCCGGGCCCGTCTGCGGTACGCCAGTGCCGACCCCTTCGCCGTCCACGTCGTGTTCCCGCCCGCGGCCTCGCTCGACGGGTCGGAGGTCTCGTGGACCTTCGCGCGCGAACTGCTCGCGCGGGGCCTGCTCACGCCGTCGGGCACGGGCGACGTCCGCGTCTGGCCCTGCGGGCCGCAGCGCACGGTGCTGGAGCTGCACGCGACGGAGGGCGTGGCGATGGTGCAGATCGACACGGCGGAGCTGCGCGGCTTCCTGGCGGGCTCGTACGCGGTGGTCCCTGCGGGGGCGGAGGGGGTCCACCTCGACGTGGAGGGCGACTTGGCGGCGCTGCTGCGGGAGGCGTAGCGCCCCGTAAGGGGCCGACGCACTGCCCGGGGCGCCCCCTACGGAACGCTGAGGTACACCGACCAGTCCGTCCCCGGCAGCGCGTGCACCCGCCACGCCCGTGCGAAAGCGGGCACATACGGATCCCCCGGGTCGTACAGCATCGCCACCGGCATCGTGGATGCGGCATCCACGATGCCCCGCACCGTCGTCGACCGATTGTTCCCCATCGTCTCCGCGGACGCGCACCCCGCCTCGTACGCGATCGGCTGCGCCCGCGGCCCCGTCACCACGCACGGCGCCCTCACCCCCAGCCGCCCCAACTCCTCGGCGGCGCGCCGGTACCGCACGGTCGTGTCCCGCGCATCAGCGGTGTTCAGCCGCAACTCCTTGAGCTGCACGGCACCGTGGGCGGCCAGCAGGACGCACACCACGCCGGTCACCGCGCGCCGCCCCCGGGCCACGCGCACCACGAGTCCCGCCACCGGCAGGGACAGCAGTGCGTACACCGGCAGCAGGAACCGCGGCGCCGAGTAATCGAGCAGCAGCAGGTACGGTGCCGCCAGGGCCACCGCGCAGGCGACGGGCAGCAGCGTCACCGCCCGCTCCCCCACCACGCACGCCACCGCACACGCCGCCGCGACCAGCACCGGCAGCAGCAGCCACCACAGCGCATGCGTCAGCGACGGTCCCGCGATGTGGCAAGGGCGGCACAGCTGCGGCCCGTTGAGGCTGCGGTAGCCGGCCCGCAGCCCCGCGCCGAGGTGGGCGCCCATGCCGCCCTCGGTGTCGCTGGAGAGGGACAGCCGGTTCCGGATGCCGCCGAAGCGGACGTACGCCTCCACCGCCCACTGCACCCCGCCCAGCGCGAGCCCGCCCAGCACGGCGGCCACGGTGCCGGGCCGGCGCCAGTCCCGCGCCGCGGCGCACACTCCGAGCAGGGGCAGGGCGAGCCAGACCGCGTCGGGCGCGCGGAAGAGCGCGGCCGCGGCGAGCGTGGCGGTGAGGCCGGCGAGGGCACGGCCGCGCCCTTCGCCGCGGGTGCGCAGGAACCATCCCGCCGCGGCGACGGCCGACAGCGCGATCCACAGGTTCGGCATCACTTCCGGCCCGCTGAGCACCGTGATCCACAAGCCGGCGAAGAGCAGTGCCGCGAGCGCGACGCGTGCCCGGCCCACGAGCGGCTCCCAGACCCTGAACGCGGCGTAGAGCGCGGCCGAGGACAGCAGCACCAGCGCCACGCGCAGCACGGGCACCGACGAGGTGAGGGCGATGACGGGGGCGACGAGGAAGCTCACGCCGCGCGAACGCGGCGCACTGAAGAACGCGGCCGGGTGGCGCGGGTCGACCTGGGACAGGTACACGGTCTCGTCCCAGCCGAGGTCCATGTGCGCGACCGCGTAGCAGAGTTGCACCACCGCGTACGCGACCGCGACGGCCAACAACGGCCCATCGGGCGCCCGCCGCCCCCTGGTTGTCATGCGCCTTCTTTTACCGCATCCGCGGCTACCGCGCCTGCGATCCCTTCGCCCGCTCCCGGGATGCGGTGATCTCCGCCTCCGCCGCGGCCCGGTCCGCCCAGCAGGCGCCGTCGACGGACTTGCCGGGTTCGAGCTCCTTGTAGACCTCGAAGAAGTGCTGGATCTCCAGCCTGTCGAACTCCGGCAGATGGCGCAGATCGCGCAGGTGCTCGTGCCGGGGGTCGCCGACGGGCACGCACAACACCTTGTCGTCCTCGCCCTGTTCGTCCCGCATGCGGAACATGCCGATGGCGCGGCACCGGATGAAGACGCCGGGGAAAGTGGGTTCGCCGGCGAGGACGAGTGCGTCCAGCGGCTCCCCGTCCGCGCCGAGCGTGCCGTCGACGTATCCGTAGTCGGCGGGGTAGCGGGTGGAGGTGAAGAGCATCCGGTCCAGCCGGATGCACCCCCGTTCGTGGTCCATCTCGTACTTGTTGCGGCTGCCTTGCGGAATCTCCACGACGACGTCGAACTCCACGGGCGCGCTCCTCGGTAGCGGTGGGCCGGCCGGACTCATGGTGGCGCGGCACGCCCGGGCGCGCCATGGTGCCTGCCGCGCGCCCCTGTTCCGCTCCTCTGCCTTCTCACTTCGCCTCGGCCCCGCACCGGTCGGGCATCCGTGCCCCGGGCACCCGGTGCGCCGCCACGACGATCTCCCGTGCCGCGGCGTCGGGTTCGCCGCCGTCGGCGGACCGGTAGGTCAGCACGACCACGCCGGCTGCCGCCACGACCCCGGCCGCCACGGCCAGCAGGCCGCCGGCGAGGCCGTACCGGAAGCCCTCCCCCAGCACCACGACACCGACGGCCGCGGCCACCACCGGGTTGACGATGGTCACGGTCGACAGCGGGGCCGCCAGTCCGGCGCCGCGGTAGGAGGCCTGGGACAGCAGCATCCCGGCGGTGGCGAGCACGGCGATCACGGCGAGGGCGGGCAGCAGCGTGCTCACGCGGTGCGCCTCGAAGTCCTCGTCGGCGGCCTTGGTGAAGACCGAGGCCATTCCGAAGGCCGCCCCCGCGGCCGCCGCCAGCACCACGCCCCGCACGACGGGTCTGCGCACGCAGCGCGCGAGCAGCACCAGCGCCGCCACGCCCGCGAGCACGGCGACGGTGAGGGCCGGGCGCTGGGCACCGCCCAGGGACTCGGCGCGCGGCGGGCCCGTCAGGCTCAGCAGCCCGGCGAGGCCGACGGTGGCCAGGAGCGCGCCGCGCCATCCGGCGGCCCCGACGGGGTGGCGGTCGAAGAGCGCCGCCATGGGCAGCGCGAAGACGATCGTCAGCGCGCCGAGCGGCTGCACCAGGCTGAGCGGCCCGAAGGCGAGCGCCACCACGTGCAACCCTGCGCCGGCGCACGTCAATGCGACCGCGCCCCACCAACCCGCGCGGCGCAGCGGCAGATACGCCCCGCCGTCGTCCTCCGCGGTGGCGGCGACCCGCTCCTGTGCGATGGCCGCGGCCGCGTAGCAGCCGGCGGAGACCAGGCAGAGCAGCACGGCGGCCGGCAGCGCACTCACCGTTCTCCTCTGCAAGCCGTCCCGAAGTCGTCCATGCCTCCACGATGCCCCGCGCCGGAGGCTCCCGTCGTCGTCCCTGAGTACGGATCTTTTCCTACTCCTCGGGGAGTACGGACCCGGTACCGCCTCGGGGTGCCGGGCCGCGCGCTCCGGCCCGCGACCACAACAAGCGTATGCCGTCTAAGCATTCGTCGACACCGCCGAAGAATCCTGTACCGGTTTGCGGGGTGTCCTGAAACTTTATTGCACTCGTCAGGCGTCTATGAAAACTCTATGAGGGCTCAAACGGGGAATTGATGCACATTTACGGGGGGAAAATTCCATGTCCGACTCCACGCGGATTTGGCATGCTCGCGACTTCGGCGGGCCGGCCGGCGGGGGTGGTCACGTCACGGTCATAGGCGCCGGAATAGCCGGCCTGGTGGCCGCCTACGAGCTGGAGCGGCTCGGGTACCGGGTGGACGTGCTGGAGGGCAACACGCGTATCGGCGGTCGCATCCACACCCACCGTTTCGGATCCGGCCCGGGTGCGCCGTCCGTGGAACTGGGCGCCATGCGTATTCCGACGCACCACCGGCGCACTCTCGAATACATTCGGCGGCTGCGACTGGGCAGCAAGCTGCGCGTGTTCACGACACTCCTGTCGGAGGAAAATGCATTTTTGCAGACGGCGGACGGGTTCGTCCGCATCAAGGACGCGCCGGGTCCGCTGCGCGAGGCGTTCCGGGCCGACCTGGACCGGCACTGCCCCGGCCGGCAGTACGCCGACGAGGTCGTCACGTTCGGCGCCTGGCTGACGGCCATCGTCGACGCGACCGCTCCGCCGGACCTGCGCGAGGCGCTCCGCGAGGACCTGCGCCGCCAGCTGCTGGACCTGGTGGCCCACGTGGACCTGACCCGTCACCTGCGCGGTGCCGCCCGGGACCGGGTCGACCTGCACTCGCTGTTCACCACCCACCCGGGCATCCGGGCGGGCTGCAGCGGGCGGCTCAACAGTTTCCTCGACGACATCCTGACCGAGACGTCTCCCGCGCTGCTGCGGCTGGAGGGCGGGATGGACCAGCTGCCGCGGCGGCTGGCGGGGCAGCTGCGCGCGCCGGTGTCCCTCGGGCACCGGGTCGTGGGCATCGACGTGCGCAGCGACGACGTGGTGCTGCGCATCCGCTCGGGGGCGCGCATCATCGTCCGGCGCAGCGACTTCGTCGTGTGCACGGTGCCGTTCCCGGCACTGCGGCGGATGCGGCTGACGGGGCTGGACCCCGACAAGACGGCGGTGCTGGAGGAGGTCGACTACTGCCCGGCCACCAAGGTGGCGTTCCACTGCCGCGAGCCGTTCTGGCGCGAGGGCGGGATACGCGGGGGCGCCTCCTTCACCGGCGGGCGGATCCGGCAGACCTACTACCCGCCCGTCGACGGCGACCCGGGCCGTGGGGCCGCGCTGCTGGCCAGCTACACCATCGGCGACGAGGCCGGGCGGCTGGGCCGGATGCCGGCCCGCCGGCGGCACCGGCTGGTGCTGCAGGAGCTGGGCGAGGTCCACCCGGAGCTGCTGGCGCCGGGCATGGTCCTGGACGCGGTGAGCGCGGCCTGGGCGGACTCGCCCTGGACGGGCGGGGGTTGCACCACCCGGTGGGGCAAGAGCGCACAGGAGTGCGAGGAGGAGCTCGCGCGCGCCTCCCGTCCCGTGAACCGGCTGTTCTTCGCCGGGGAGCACTGCTCGACGGCCCCGGCGTGGATCGAGGGGGCGGTCGAGTCGGCGCTGCGCGCCGTCGAGGACGTCGAGTCCTTCGCGCCCGGCCGCCGGGCCCCGGCGGTATCCGGCCACCACGACCCCGCCGGAGCGTTGTGATGAGCGTCTTCGACCTGCCGCGACTGCACTTCGCCGGCACCGCGACGACCAAGCTCCCGACCGGCCCGCGCAGCGGGCTGGTCGACCTGGCCGCCCAGCGCGCATTGGCGGACGGCGTGCCGTTCCCGGCCGACCGGCCCGCCGCCGAGTACCACGCGCACCTGCAGCGCCGCGGTCCCTGCTTCGGTCCGGACGGACGGCCGGATCCGCACGGGGAGTTCAGCGCCGCCAAGGGCTGGAACTTCGACGGAAACGGACACTTCTGGCTCGATGCGCGCATCGTGAGCGTAGAAAAGCGCCCCGGACACGCAGACACGGACGACCCGGTGGTGGGCCGGACGGTGGACGTCTGGGGCCACTACAACGAGTATCTGCGCACCACCGTCAACCGCGCCCGGATCTTCGACCTCGACCCGGCGTCCCGCTGGACCACGGCCCTGATGGTGGGGCGGTTCGGCTTCGGGCGCGTGGGACGTTCGCACGACGAGGGCAGCGGCTACATGCTCAGCGGCCCGGTCGGCGGCTTCCTGCCGCCGCGCTGGGTGGACTTCGCCCGGATCCTGGATCTGGGCGGGGCCTCCGGGCACCCGTGGGCGTCGCAGCTGCGCTACTGCGCGGTCCACCAGTTCGTGGTCACCGCGGACGGCGAGGGCGGCGGGCCCGAGTGGCTGCCCGACGCGGAGGCATCCCCGACGGTGCGCGCCCTGCGCCAGGCAGTGGCGGAGGGCGCGGACGGGCTCGTCGTGCAGTTCGCGCTGGACAACATGTCCACACCGCCGGCCCCGGACGCGCCGAGCCACTGGCGTGTCCGGGGCACCATCGCGCCCTGGCACGCGCACGAGCTGCGCACCCACCCGGCCGGGCGGATGCTGGTGCCCCGGCAGGAGCGCGTGCTGCACCACCTCACCGTCGATGTCACGGCCGGGCGGGCGCAGTTCAACCTGGTCTCCGCGGTGCCGGTCACCACCCGCGCCGCGGAGCCGGGCCCCGGCCCGCTGCACCGGCTCGGCCCGCCGCTGGACGCCGGGGACCTTCAGCTGCGGACCGCGGTGTCCGGGCATCTGGTCGCCCGGCTGCCGGCGGCCGTCTACCGCGCCGGCGACGGCACTTCGGGCATCGTCACCGTGCCCGCCGAGCCGGGCTGGGAGGAGGCGGAGCACCAGGCCCTGTGCCTGACCGGCTCCACCCCGGGCGGGCGGCGCGTGACGCTGCTGACGGAGAAGGAGACCATCGTCCACACCGACGACGCGCTCGTGGTCCTGCACCACCGGGACCGCGCGCGCGAGGACGACCACGCCGTACGCGTACCGCTGCGCTCCTACGTCCGCGGACGTCCCGCGGGCGTGGAACGGGTGCACGTCCGCCAGTACTTCAACCCCCGTGCCCTGCCCGCCGACAAGGCGGCGGGCTCCCCGCAGGCCCGCACCGGTGACGCGGTGGTCCTGGGCGTGGGCGACGGGGCCGGCGGCCTCGCGGAGGAGTGCGTCGTACGGACCGACGAGCACGGCGACGGGGCGCTCGTGCTGCGCGGCGAGCGGGCGGGCACCTGCCGCGTCCTGCTCTCCGCCGACCCGGACGACGTGCCGTGTCCCGGGCCCGGCGGCCCGGGCTCGGCGTGGGAGGCGTACGACGACGCGGACGCGCTCGGCTTCTGGGCGGGCGCCGGCTCGCTGGCCGTGCGCGTCCTGCCCGACGACTGGCACCTGGACGACATCCCGCGCCAGGACGTCGACTTCGCCGTGCTGCACGAGGAGATCTTCGCCTACTACGAGCAGATCTCCACCTTCATGCGCTCGGAGGTCTTCAGCCTGGCCGACCAGTGCAAGGTGGAGACGTACGCGGAACTCGCCTGGCAGATGTGCGACCCGCGCAACAAGCCGAAGACCTACTACATGCCGCCCACCCGCGACATGACCGACCCCAAGGCGCGCCTGCTGCTGGCGTATCTGCGCAACCAGCAGGCGCGGCTGCGCCCGCCGCTCACCGTCCCGGCGCTGACGGGCACCGGCCCGGCGATCAGCACCCGCGGCGAGCTGTGGACGGCGCTGAGGCAGGCGGCCGCGCTCGAACTGGCCGTGACCCTGGAGTACTTGTACGCGGCCTTCTCCGTACCGGCCTACGGGGCCGGGCAGGAATACGTGCGGCGCGGCCTGTGGACGCCGGAGCAGCTGGAGATCGCCTGCGGCCAGGGCGGGGCGACGCTGGACGACGGGATCCGCGGCAGCCTGCTGAACGTGGCCCGCGAGGAGATGATCCACTTCCTGCTGGTGAACAACATCATCACCGCCCTGGGCGAGCCGTTCCACGTGCCGGCGATCGATTTCGGCACGCTCAACGCCGAGTTGCCGGTGCCGCTGGACTTCGCTCTGGAGGGGCTGAGCATCGGCAGCGTGCAGCGCTACATCGCGATCGAGCAGCCGGCGGGCCTCGTCCCGGACGTCCGCCGGGAGAACGGCAACGGTCGCGGCCGCGTGGTGCCGCTGGGGTTCACGTGGAGTTCGGTGAGCGAGCTGTACGCGGGCATCCGGGAGGGCCTGCAGCGCGTGCCGGACCTGTTCCTGGTGGAGAAGGGGCGCGGCGGGGGCGAACACCACCTGTTCCTGCGGGAGTCCGTCAACGCCCGGCACCCGGACTACCAGTTGGAGGTGGACGACCTCACCAGCGCCCTGTTCGCCGTCGACCTGATCACCGAGCAGGGCGAGGGCGGGGCGGTGCCCGCGGGGGCCGCCGGGCCCGCGGAGGCGTCCCACTTCCACACCTTCCTGCGGATGGGTGAGGTGCTGACGAACGAGCGCGTGCCGGGCCCGCACGGCAGGCTGCTGCCGTGGAACCCGGCCTACCCGGTGCTGCGCAATCCCACCCTGGGCGCGGGCGACGCGGCCAGGGAGTCAATCACCGACCCCGAAGCGCGGGCGGTGGGACGGCTGTTCAACCGCTCGTACCACATGATGCTGCAGCTGATGGTGCAGCACTTCGGGGAGAGCCCGGACGGGAGCCTGCGGCGGTCGAGGCTGATGAACGCCTCCATCGACGTGATGACCGGCATGATGCGCCCCCTCGCGGAGCTGCTGGTCACCATGGAGTCGGGGCGGCGCGGCCGTACCGCGGGCCCCACCTTCGAGCTCGACGCCGTACCGGCCTGCATCCCCCGCCCGGACGTGGCGCGCCGTTCGCTGGCGCTGCGCTTCGAGCATCTGTCGGCGGCCGCCCGCAAGTGCGCTCCGGTGCCCGCGCAGGTCGCCGAACTGAGCGCCTTCTTCGCCGACTTCTTCCGCCGTGAGGGGACCTGAGGCATGACGCAGCAGACGACACCGACGATGCTTCACACCGACGTCCTCATCGTGGGCGCGGGCCCGGTCGGCATGGCCCTGGCCCTGGACCTGCGGTACCGCGGCATACGGTTCGTATTACTGGACGCCTCGGACGGCACGGTCGTCCACCCGAAGGTGGGCACGGTGGGCCCGCGGTCCATGGAGCTCTTCCGCCGCTGGGGGGTCGCCGGGCGGATCCGCGACGCCGGCTGGCCCGACGACCATCCGCTGGACGTCGCCTGGGTGACCGCGGTCGGCGGCCACGAGATCCACCGGATCCCCTTCGGCACCGACCGCACCCGCCCGCCCCTGCCGTACACTCCCGAGCCGGAACAGGTCTGCCCGCAGCACTGGCTCTCCCCGCTCCTGGCACGGGAGGTGGGCGTGCACCCGGAGGGGCCGCTGCGCCGCGAGTGCCGGGTGGACGGCTTCCGCCAGGACGCCGACGGCGTCACGGCGTGGGCCACCGATCTGCGCACCCGCGAGCGGCTGACCGTCCGGGCGCGCTATCTGGTCGCCTGCGACGGCGCCTCCTCCCCCATGCGCAAGGCCGCCGGGGTCCCGGCGCCGTCCCGGCACGCGACCCGGGTCTTCCGCAACATCCTCTTCCGGGCGCCGCAGTTGCACCGCCAACTGGGCTCCCGCAACGCCCTGGTGCACTTCCTCGCCCAGCCGCCCGACCTGCGCTTCCCGCTGCGCTCCATGGACGGGCGCGAGCTGTACCGCCTGACGGTCGCGGCGAGCGGGCACACCGGCAAGCGCGACCTCGACGAGGACGCCCTGGCCGTGGTCCGGTCGGCCATCGCCTTCGACACCCCGCTCCAGATCGTCTCCGACAACGTCTGGTACCTCACCCACCGCGTCGCCCGGCGCTTCCGCAGCGGCCGGGTGCTGATGGCCGGCGACGCGGCGCACACGCTCTCGCCCTCGGGCGGCTTCGGCATGAACACCGGCATCTGCGACGCCGCGGACCTGGGCTGGAAACTGGCCGCCGACCTGACGGGCTGGGCGGGCCCGGCGCTGCTCGACTCCTACGACACCGAGCGGCGCCCGGTGGCCGAACGCAGCCTGGAGGAGGCCAATATGAACCTGATGCGGACGATGGTCCGCGAGCTGCCGAAGGAGATCCTCCTCAACTCGCAGGACGGCGCCCGGGCCCGCGCCGAACTGGCGGAGGAGCTCGACCGGGGCGAGGTGCGGCGCGAGTTCGAGGCACCGGACGTGCACTTCGGCTTCCGCTACACCTCGGACCTCGTCGCCGACGAGGGGCCCGGCGACTGGCAGACCGACGCCGTGCCCGGCGGCAGGGCCCCGCACGCCTGGCTGGATGCGGACACGTCGACCCTGGACCTGTTCGGCCGGGGCTTCCGGCTGCTGTCGTTCACGGACGAACCCGCCGATGCGTTGGCCACGGCCTTCGCGGACCGGCGGGTTCCGCTGGAGACGACCCGCTGCCACGACGACGCCGTCGCCGCGCTCTACGGCAGGCCCCACGTTCTCGTCCGCCCGGACGGACACGTGGCCTGGCGCGGCACCCGGCTCCCCGCCGATCCGGGCCGGCTGGCCGACACGGTGCGAGGTGCGCGATGACGGTGCAGGCCCCCGGACCGTTCCGCACGGCGGACGTCCCCCTCCCGGACCCGTACCCCCTCTACCGGCACTACCGCGAACACGACCCGGTGCACCGGGCGGACGACACCTGGTACCTCTTCCGACACGACGACGTGGCCCACGTGCTGACCGGCCGGGGATACGGGCGCGGGGCGCTCCCCTCCCGCATCCCCGGCACCTGCCCGCACTTGAAGCGCACCGCCTCGCACTGGATGGTCTTCATGGACCCGCCGGAGCACACCCGGGTACGGGCCCTGGTGGCGAAGGCCTTCACCCCGCGCATCGTGGAGGGCCTGCGCCCGCGCATCCGCGAACTGGCGGCCGGCCTGGTCGCCGAACTGGGCGCGGAGCAGGAGGCCGACCTGGTCGACCGTTTCGCGGCTCCGCTCCCCATCCTCGTCATCAGCGAACTGCTGGGCGTGCCACGGTCGGACCGCCCCTGGTTCCGCGCCCGCGCGGTGGACCTGCAGCAGGCCACCAGCTCGCGGGTGGCCCGCAGGCCGGATGCCTTCGCGGTCGCGGACGCGGCGGCGCGGGAGCTGGACGGGTACTTCCGCGAGGAGTTGGCGAGGCGCCGGGCGAAGGAGCCCGGTACGGACCTGATCGCGGCCATGCTCGGGGCCGCGGAACCGGGCGACGACGACACGCTCGTGGGCACGTGCATCCACCTCCTGACGGCGGGCCACGAGACGACGACGAACCTGCTGGGCAAGGGCCTGCTGGCCCTGCTGGCCCACCCGGACCAGCTCGCCCTGCTACGGGAACGGCCGGAGCTGCTCCCGGCGGCGGTGGAGGAACTGGTGCGCTACGACTCGCCGGTGCAGATGATCAGCCGGTGGGCGCACCGGGACGACGCGATCGGAGGCCGGGTGATCAAGGAAGGCGAAAAGGTCACCATGGTCCTGGGCTCGGCCAACCGCGACCCGGCCCACTTCACCGACCCGGACCGCCTGGACATCCGCCGGGACGCGCGTCGCCACGCGGGCTTCGGCATGGGCATCCACTACTGCGTGGGGGCCCCACTGGCCCGAGCGGAGGCGGAGTCGGGGCTGGGGGAACTGCTGCGGAGCCTGCCACGGCTGGGGCTGGCGGACGAACCGGTGCAGTACGCGGAGGATTTGGTGTTCCACGGACCGGAGAGGCTGGTGGTGCGGCCGGGGGGCGCCGTGTAGAGGTGGCGCCCCGAAAGGGGCGCGGGGCTGTGTTCAATATGCGGCTCCGCCGCGTGGGCGCGACCAGCCCGGAATGACCCGCACCCGGCGTACTGGCTAGGCCGCGCCGACCGCCACCACCCCCGTCTCGTACGCGGCAATCACCGCCTGCACCCGGTCACGAACGCCGAGCTTCGCGAAAACACCGGTGATGTGGTTCTTCACGGTCGAGACACTGATCTCCATCGCCTCGGCAATCTCCCCGTTGTCGAGGCCGAGGGCGATCAGTCGCCACACCTCCCGTTCACGCGGAGTGAGCCGGCCGGCCTGCACAGCAGGCAGCAGCGGCCGCTGCGGCGTCCTGACATAGGCGGAGATGAGCCGCGTGAGCAGCCGCGGCGCCACCGCGGCCTCCCCGGTGTGGACCACGCGAACCGCCGCGACCAGGTCCTCGGGCGAGATGTCCTTGGGCAGGAATCCGCAGGCACCTGCACGCAGTGCGGCCACCACGTACTCGTCCATGTCGAAGGTGCTCAGCGCGAGCACCCGGCAGTCCGGGAGCTCCTCGGCGAGCCGGGCGGTCGCGGCGACCCCGTCCAGCACCGGCATACGGATGTCCATGACGACGACGTCGGGCTTCAGCCGGTGCGCGAGTTCCACCGCCTCGGCGCCGTCCGCGGCCTCGCCGACGACGGCGAAGGCCGGGTCGGGCATGAGGATGAGGGCCAGACCACGGCGCACGAGCGGCTGGTCGTCGGCGATCAGGACCCTGATCGCCGACGTGGCCGTCGTCCGGGTCATCGCAGCACCGCCTCGTCCGCCGCCAGCGGCAGCCGGGCCGCGACCCGGAACCCGCCCTCGTCCACGGGCCCGGCCTCCAGGATGCCGCCGTGCAGGACGACGCGTTCGCGCATCCCGATCAGCCCGTACCCCGCGCCGGATGCGGACCCGGCGTCGTCGCCGTACCCCGTGCCGTCGTCCGACACCTCGATCTCCACCTCGTCCGTCCGGTAGGTCAGCCGCACCGTCGCCCGTGCCCCTCCCGCGTGCTTGCGCGCGTTCGTCAACGCCTCCTGGACGATGCGGTACACGGCCAGGCCCAGGCTCGGCGGCAGCGGGCGCCGCGTCCCCTGCACGTCGAGGGAGGCGGGCAGGCCGGCCAGGGTCGACTCGGCGACGACCCGTTCCAGGTCCCCGATCCCGGGCTGGGGCGCGGTCGGTTCGTCCTCCGCCTCGTCCCCGGCCCGGAGCACGTCCAGAAGCTGCCGCATCTCGCGCAGGGCCATCCGTCCGGATCCTTCGAGGGCGAGCAGCGCCTCCCTGGCCGCCTCCGGGTTCCCGGCGAGGTTGGCCCGGGCCCCTCCGGCCATCAGCTGCATGGTGGTGAGGTGGTGCGCGACGATGTCGTGCAACTCGCGGGCGATGCGCCGCCGTTCGTCGGCGACGGCACGGTCGGCGAGCAGCCGGCGGTTGGCCCGGATGTCCCGGTGCCAGCGGTTCATCACGAGCGCGGTGGTGACGACGAGCAGCCCGGCGGCCGTGTTGCCGATGACGTCGATGAGCCGCGGCGGCCATGCCGTCTGTCCGACCAGCGGCATCGTCACGCTCAGGACGGCCGACGGCGCCGTCACGGCCGCGCCCCGGGACCGTACGACGGTGTAGAGGGCGACGGCGACGGTGGCGTTGAAGTGCTGGTCCACCGGCCCGCTGAGGTTCACCGCAAGACCGGCCAGCAGGACGACGGCGAGCACCGTCAGCGGGGCCCGGCGCCTGGCCGGCAGCGGCAGCGCCGAGACCACGACGAGCAGGCACCTGGCCGCCGGGACGTGGCCCAGGGATTCCTGGCTGGTGAGGACGAAGCCCATCAGGTCGACGACCGCGGCCCCGACCGCGACCAGCGCGTCGTTGCGCGTCCACGGCGGCACGTCGCCCTGCAACTGATCCCCCATGTCCCGGAAGTCCCGATGATCCATTCTCGCAGAGCGCCCGGGTCCCCGGACCGGGTCCCGTTCTGGGACCAGGGTCCTGGTCGGCGGCCGGGACGGTCCCCCGCTCCCAGGGGCTTTCTCGTCATCCGCTCGGAGGTTTCGCGCCGAATGCACTGATGAGCTGGACTCCGGCCGGGAGAACCCGGCGTCGCCGTCTCACCGCCACTGCCGGAGGCCTTCGTGATCCGCGCCCTGACCGGGTTCTCCACCCGCAAACCCTGGAGGGTCATCGCCCTGTGGGCGGTACTGGGCATCCTCCTGTCCCTGCTCGGCCAGGTGCTGGTCCACCGCGTCACCCAGACCGGGAGCGGCGGCTTCCTGCCCGCGACGTACGACTCGGCCGCCGCCCTGAAGGTCGCCGAGGAACGGTTCGGGGCGAAGCCCGACGCCGACACGGTGACCGTACTGGTCGCCCGCGGCGACGGCCGGGCGCTCACCGATGCCGACCACCGCCGCGTCGCCGACGTCGCACGGGAACTGGGCAGCCACCGCATCCGGATGCCGAAGACCAAGGACCAGCCGCCGATCCTGGCCCAGGACCACTCCCAGACCCCGAAGGTCTCCCTCGCTCCTGCCGCCCCCGACGGCAGCTTCGCGCTGCTCTCCGCCCAGTTGGACGGCAACTCTGCGGACCCCGGCATGCACGCCCTCTACCGGGCCTTCCGCGACCGGGCGGAGGACGCGTTCGCCGAGGCCGGGATGCGGACCGGCTTCACCGGCGGACTGGCCGACGTCGTCGACACCGCCGACGCCGAGAAGACCACGCAGATGGTCGTCGGCTTCCTCATGGCCGGCCTGATCGTGCTGATCAACGTCCTGGTGTTCCGCAGCGTGCTCGCCGCGTTCGTACCGCTGCTCGCGGTCTCCCTCGTCGGCGGCGCCGCGGCGGGCGCGGTCGTCGGCACCGCGCTGCTGACCGGCATCGAGCTGGACATGTCCACCCCCAGCATGATCAGCGTGGTCCTGATCGGGATCGGCGTCGACTACTTCCTCTTCCTCCTCTTCCGGTTCCGCGAGCGGCTGCGGGCCCGTCCCGGCCTGCCCCCGCGGGCCGTGGCCGCCGAGGTCGGCGCCCGCGTCGGCACCGCCATCGCCTCGGCCGCGCTCACCATCGTGGCCGCCTTCGCCACCCTGGGCGTCGCGGCCTTCGGGCAGTTCCGCGTCCTCGGTCCCGCCATCGCCGTGTCGGTGCTCGTCATGCTGCTGGCAAGCCTCACCCTGATGCCCGCGCTGCTCGCGGTCTGCGGGCGGCGGATGTTCTGGCCCTCGCGCGCTCTCGGGCGCGAGCCGCGCCGGGGCACGGCCGCCAAGGCCGGCGATCTGGTGGCCCGCCGCCCCGTCGCCCTCGCCCTGGCCTGCGTCGCCCTGCTCGGTGCGCTGGCGGCCGGACTGTCCGGTATCCGGATGGACTTCGGCCAGACCGGTGCCGGGCGCGACACCCCGGCCGCCGCGACCGCAGCGGAGATCTCCCGCACCCTGCCCGCGGGGATCTCCGACCCGGCGGGCGTCTACATCACGGCCGAGGACGGACGTCCTCTCACCGCCGGGGCGCTCGGCGACCTGCCCGCCGCCCTCGCCCGCACCGAGGGTGTGGGCAAGGTGGGTGCACCTGTCCTGAACGGGGACCGCACCGCGGCCCGCATCGACCTCTATCTCACCCCCGACTCCCGAACCCAGCAGGCCCGCGACCTCGTCTCGGGGCCCGTCCGCGGCGCCGTGGCCGCCCACACCCCGAAGGGCCTGGAGGCCCATGTCGGCGGCACGGCAGCGGTCTTCGTGGACATCTCCACCGCCGTCGGCCGCGATCTCAGGACCGTCTTCCCGGTCGCCGTCGCGCTGATCGTCCTCATCCTGATCGTCCTGCTGCGCAGCCTGCTCGCACCGGCCGTCCTCATCGTCTCCGTCGGCCTGTGCTTCGCCGCCGCTCTCGGCGCCTCCGCCCTCGTCTTCCCA
The DNA here is from genome assembly GCF_058146165.1 of Streptomyces sp. AM25. Taxonomy (NCBI): domain Bacteria; kingdom Bacillati; phylum Actinomycetota; class Actinomycetes; order Kitasatosporales; family Streptomycetaceae; genus Streptomyces; species Streptomyces sp. AM25. The sequence continues at coordinate 56,714 of NZ_JBKIWN010000029.1, forward strand.
AGCGTCGACTTCGTCCTTCCGTTGGTGCTGTTCCTCTTCGTCGTCGCCCTCGGCACCGACTACAACATCCTGATCAGCGACCGTATCCGCGAGGAAATGGCGAGCCCGGGCCCGGCCCGTGCGGCCGTGGCCCGCGCAGTCCGCCACACCGCACCGGCCATCGCCACCGCAGGCATCGTCCTGGCTGCGTCCTTCGGCAGCCTTGCCGTCAACGCGACGCCTTCCACGCAACAGATCGGCTTCGCGACGGCGCTGGGCATCCTGCTCTCGGCATGCGTCCTGTCCATCGTGCTGGTGCCGGCAGTCATGGCGGTCCTCGGCCGCAGCACATGGTGGCCGGTCCGCCCGACCGCGCCCCGAAGGGGCGCGGAGAACTGCGCGACCGGCCAAGAACGGCCCGTACCCGAACCGCATCTCCAGCGGCGCGCTTAGCGCAGCGCCTTCGCGGCGAACCACCGCTGCAGATACGCATCCAGCGCATCCGCCCGATCGGCGATCAGCCCCACATGCCGGTCGGGCCGCACGAGAATGATCCCCGCCCTGGGCAGCCGCCCGGGCAACCCGCTCTGCAGCCGCGGCCGGAACACCTCGACCGGCACGGCGCACCGCGCGAGGACGTCCCCCAACTCGCCCTCGTCCACGTCCGCACCGGGCGCGACGAGCAGCGTCCACCGCTCGTACGAGAGGAGATCGTGCAGCCGCCGCGGCTCCCCCGCCACCGTGACGGGAAGATCCGGCAGCCGGTCGCCCGCCCGCAGCCCCCCGCGCGCGGCGTGGTGTTCGGCAAGTACGCCTTCGCGGTGATGCATCGTGAGGTCGCTGAGGATGGTGCGGATGCGCGACGGGAACCACGTGCTGCCGAGCAGCCGGGGCCCGAGCGTCCGCATCCCCAGCAGGGTCACCGCCGTGGGCGGCAGCTCGAGCACGTCGTGCTGCATCTCCCGCATCACCTTCTGCGCCGTGAGCCGCTGCTCGGAGGCGTAGGTGTCGACGAGCGTCTCGTCGGCCCAGCCGCGCTGCACGGCGGCGAGCTTCCAGGCGAGGTTGTGCGCCCCGCGCAGCCCGGTGTTGAGCCCGTGCCCGCCGATGGGGGCCCACAGATGCGCGCTGTCCCCGGCGAGCAGGGCCCGCCCCTCGCGCAAGGTCGCGGCGAACCGGTCCTGGAAGCGGGCCCGGTTGGCCCACGGCGGATCGGTCGGCACGAGCCGCACGTCGGGGTCGTGGACGGTGTCGGCGAGCAGCGCACGCACCTCCTCGACACCGGGCGGCTCGACCTGCGAGGGGTCGGGGTCGGTGCGGAAGCAGAAGAACCGGTACCCGCCGCCCGGCCGGGGCGAGACGCCCATCGAGGCCCCGCGCTCCAGGAAGAAGAAGCTCTGGTCCGGCTGGTACGGGTGCTTCCACTCGACTTCGGCGTTGAGCTGCACACACTGCAGGTTCGGCCGTCGGTCCCCCTCGAAGGCGATGCCGAGCGATTTACGGACGATGCTGCGGGAGCCTTCGCACCCCACGACCCAGGCGCACCGCACGGTCCGCTGCGTCCCGTCTGCCGCGCGCAGGTCGACCTCGGCCCCGCCCTCGTGCGTCCGGACGGCCACGGCCTCCGTGGCCCACTCGACCTCGCCGCCCACTTCGGCGAGCCGCTCGCCCAGCAGACGTTCCACGGCGTCCTGTTCGATGGCCAGCGGCCGCGGAAAGGGCGTGCGGGAGGCCGCCAGGTCGATCCCCCCGACCTTGCGCCCCTCGGCGTGCACCTCGACGCGCCGCAGCGGCAGCCCCGCCTTCAGAAACCTTTCGGCACACCCGAGGTCGTCCAGCACCTCCAACTCCCGCTGCCAGATGACCCCCGCCCGCGCCTCCCGTTTCTCCCGCGCCTCCTTCTCCACGAGAGCCACGTCCACCCCGTACTGCCGCAACCCCACGGCAAGTGCCAGCCCCGTGGGCCCGGCACCGATGACCACCACGTCCCGGACGTCGCCTGCTGCGTTCACCGCGATCTCCTCCCCCTGCGGAGTGCATGTGCTCCCACTGTGCCTCGGAGGGGCAGTAGATCGTCAGGACTTGACAGAAAAAATCCGTCGATCGCCTGGTTTTACTTCCTGCCCGGGCGGGGTGAATCCCTGCAACAGGCCGGGGAACACCTGCTGCGGCTCGGCCAGATGCGGAACCTGCAGCTCCGGGTGATGCCGACGGACCGCACCGAACACGCAGGGGTGGGCGGAGCCTTCTGATGCAAAAGCAGCCACAGCACCGACGAGGGCGGGGCGCGCATTGACGTGGCCGTCACGGACGATTCCGTCCGCATCAGGGATTTCAAAGATGTGACGAAACAACATCTCACCGTGGCGCGAGCGGAATGGACACGATTCGTCCGCACCGCCGCACGCGGCTGAGCCGGCAAACAGGCCCAGCCGCGCTCATTCGGCGCCGCCTAGGCAGACGCCTTGGACCGCTTCTTCCGCCCCTGCGAAGGAATCGGCTGCGGCTCGCGCGAGACCGCGAGGAACGGCTGCAGGGCCTCCAGGAACTTGTCCATGGACTCCTTGCCGAGGTCCACCTCGCGCCGCTCGTGGGTCACGCACGGGCGGGTGGCGAGCACGAGGCTGCCGTCCTCGTTCGTCTCGCCGGTCTCGTACTCCTCGGTGCCCACGACGGGAACGAGGATTTCGACGGTGAACACGTCCTCCGTCACCGCCGGGTTGAGATCATCGTGATGAATCTTCCGCCAGTACGTTGTGATTTCCTGACCGCCGACCGGAACGGCGACCGGCTCGACTCCCGGTGCATCCTTTTCGGCTTCGTCGACCTGCTCAAATTTGGTTGCCATCAGGCGCTTCCCTCCACGGTTTCAGCGCCAAACGATATAAGAAACGGGGCTGTTGATCCAAACCGCAGGTCCGGGCCGACGGACGACTACCAGCCACCGCTGCCGATCTCGACACGGCCCTTGAAGCCGCCGCTGGAGCCGTCGTTCGCGTAGAGGCAGAGCTTGCCGGTCTCGTGCGGGGCGGAGGCCACGGCCACCAGGTCGGGCCGGCCGTCCAGGCCGGCCGGCTCTCGCCCCGCGCGCAGTGGCCGGCACGGGCGGGGACTGCGGCTGGTCTGCCGCCCGCGTGACGGGGCCCGGGCCCACAACCCCGGCGGCGCCCCGCCACTGTCCAACGGGCCGAACTCGCGGAACACTTGGCGAGCATGGAGAACTCTGACGCCTCAAGGAGCAGGGCCTGCCCAGGCTGCGGGCATCCCGCCTTTGACGGGGACCGCCAGTGCGAAGAATGCGGGATGCTGCTGTACCCCGATGGTCGAATCCGTGCCATTCACGGCAGTACCGAGGGTGTTCTCCGGGTGTACCGCGAGGTCTCTGCAACCACCACCCCAGTCGGCACGCCATGTCCGGCCTGCTCCGCACAGGCGGAGCCCGGTGACCGTTTTTGTGCAGCGTGCGGAACACAGCTGTATCCGGGCCCCGGCCCCCGTGTGCACTCCGACGACGTACGGCGCGTCGAGAACCACCTGTCCGATGCCGCGACCGGTTCGGTCACTCAGATCGGCTTCGTCCACGGAGATGTGTACGTCCAGCCCGCCAGAGACACCGACCCCGCATAGGCCTCCGTCCGAGCGCGGCGGAGGCCGCGGCCGGGGATTCTGGAAGTCCCGGGTCCTACTGGTCACGCCGAAGGCCGGGAAACGGAAGCCTCCTGCCGAGCAGGGGCCCGCCCTCTGATCTTGCTGGTGTTCGAGGGAGAACTTGAACCCTCGTCTCGGGAATCTATGCGAGAACGTGACTGGAAGGCCCCTCCCTCTTGATCAGAAGTCGTCCCGTCCGTAGCTTGCTGCCGACGGCAAGGGAGGGGTGCACATGAAGCTGAACAAGGTTGCCGGGGAAGACCCGGACTGCGACTCCGGCGACTGCGCCAACGTCTTCACAACGGACCGGCCCGGCCAGATCGCCATACAATCGCCATACAGGGGTACCTGACGAACCACCCGACCCCCGAGGGTGAGGCGGTCGTGACGATCCCCGAGCATGTGCTGAAGGAGGCCGCCCGTGCTCTTGGATGGTGACGCGTGGGCCACATACTTCCGCGACTTCAAGCGGTCTGCGTGGCGGCTCGAAGTACAACCGACCTACACCATGCCGGCAGAGGCCGACAGCCTGGCCCGCTTCCTCCGGAGAGAGCCCAAGCCCGACGACCACAACGCCATGTGGCACGTGACCGTGCGGGACGCCGTGGAGACCGGCAAGGCCTTCGGCCGGGTCAGGGTCGTACGTCGGCCGCTCACGGACTACCAGCGGTACCAGTTCGCCTGGGGCATCCCTGGCAACATCAGGGCAGGGGAAGACATCCGGGTCCTCGACCTGACGGACGAAGACCTGGGGTTGCCGGACCAAGACTTCTGGTTGTTCGACGAGACAACCGTGGTGCATCTCAACTACCGTCCGGACGGAACCCAGATCAATCGGGAACTGATCGAATCCCCGGACCTTGGCCAGTACCTCGGTTGGCGAGACCTGGCCCTAGAGAACGCTGTCCCATTCGGTGAGTATCGAGCCTGAACACCAAGCGAGCGAGCGGAAAGGTCTCGCGGAGGCTCTACGGGACCTCCGCGAGGCATCTGGTTTGAGCGGTGAACGCCTTGCGGTGCGCTGCAACATGAGCCAGACGAAGGTCAGCCGAATAGAAACCGGGCGGGCTCTTCCGACCGTCATTGACGTCCAGCGCATTCTGACTGCCCTGGACGTGCCCCGGGAAGTTGCAGATGAGCTGCTGAGGCTGACTCGCAAGGCGAATGTTGACTATGCGTCTTGGCGAACCTATGCCCGTGTCGGCCTGTACCGGAAACAAGCCGAACTGAAGGCGTTGGAGTCGACGTCACGAGTGATACGGCACTTCCTGCCTGCCATCCCCACGGGGCTGCTGCACGTACGGCAGTACGCAGAGCAGACGCTTTCGAAGACGGTGAGCAGTGCTCCCGCCAGGGACGTCGGCAAGGCCGTACAGGCCCGCATGGACCGCCAAACCATCCTGGACGACCAATCCCGCAACTTCACGTTCCTGCTCACCGAGCAGGCGGTGAGGTGGCGCAGAGCCGGCCGTGAAGTCATGGCGGCACAGTGCACACACATGGCTGACGTGTCAGAGAAGCCGAACGTGGAGATTGCCATCATTCCCCAGACCGCGTATGTCTCGGCAACACCCCTGAACGTATTCGTGATCTATGACGATCGCCTTGTAACGGTCGAACTGTTTTCCGGTGAAGTCGCACTCCGTGATCCTCGAGACATTTCCCATCACCTGGAACTGTTCGATCTGTTCCTTGGACATGCCCTCACGGGAACGGACTCAACTGCGTTTCTCAGGGAGACCGCTGAGGATTTCATGCGTCTACGTGACTAGGGGTTCTCACGACTTCTGGAACGTACAAGTATGGGCCCATGACCACGGACACCGAAGCAATTGAGCACACGACCAGGGGTGCGTTTCGACAGCTCCTCTCCCGCCCTTCCAAGGCGCCTGGCGTGAAAGGTATGGCCCTGGTGCGCGAGTCCGGCCCTGGGACGGAGGGCGCCGACCTTGCGCCCGGCGATGGCCTCAAGTGGCCCAGATGCCAATGCGGGGACCGGCGTTGCCCGGATTACGAGCCCCCGGCGGAGCCGTCCACCGAAGGGCTGAGCGCCAAGGTCGCAGCAGCCAACCGGCGAAGCGGCAGGGGCGGGTTGTGAGCGTCAAGTCGGCTATGCGGTACGTGGTGCACCGGATCGCCGAACACCCCGATACGGACGTGACGTTTGAGGCCGAGTGCCTGCACTGCAAGTGGAAGGCGACGCCCGCCGAGGACCCGGCGACTGTCGATGTGGAGTGCATGAGCCACACGGGCCGAGCCGGCCACGCCGGTTTTCGACGCATCCGCACATCGTTCGCGATGGTGGTTCGCGCCGGGTAGAGACCCTCGCCCCGGTCACTGTTGGTCACGTGGTTGATCACGCCACCGCCCAGGAAACAGAAAAACCCCTGCTGAACAGGGGTATCTGCCGGTGTCCGAGGGGGGACTTGAACTCTCCTCTCGGACACTCTCCCAACAGGCTTCTGACCTGCGGAAACGCCAGCTTGCAGGGGCTAGTCTGCTCGTTAAGAGTACATGCCCTGTCCTGCACGTTTCTGACTGTTCCTGGGTGCTACTGGTCACGCGCTGGCCATGCGGGTACCTCGTCGCGATGCCCGCGCGGGGGCCGAGAGGCACAGTGGAAGAGTGGACTTCCGGATCACAGCCGAGGAGGAAGACGTCCTCTTCCTGATCGCGGGGCACCTGGACGAGGGGAATGCCCCGACGGCCGACGAGCTGTCCCAGGACGTTGGCACTGACGCCCGGCTGGTCGTGGTCTCGCTCCGAGACAAGGGCTGGATCGACCTTCGGGACGTCGGCGGGCGGGAAGCCGTCGTGGCCTTGTCCCCGATGGCGCTGAAGGCGCTCAGCAGCCTCCGCTACGGGCGACGGGAGCAGACATGACAGTGCCCCGCCTGGTCGGTGTGACCGGGCGGGGCACGATTCATGCTCAGCAGTTGTCCGACGAGGATCCTTCGTCAGGCGCAGGGGTCACGGTGGGTCTCTCGGCGCAGGAGTGTGCGATAGGGGCGATGACGCCGCAGCCGCTCGCCCCTCTCGACGTATCGCTCCGTCTCGCGCCCGCAGTCGGCGCAGGTGGCGGTCACGCGAGCACCGCCGTACCGCTCGAACTCCGCTGGACTTGGACTGTGCGAAGTCCGGTCCCCGGCGTGATGTACAGCGCGTCTGGGTAGTCCCAGCCGGCCACGGCCGCTCGCAGGGCGGCCCGGCGGTGATGCTGTCGACGCGCCTCTTGCGAGTCGTGTCCCGTGGTGTCACCTGGCGGGACGTCATCCTCTTGCGTCCGCCGGACCTCGTCCTCGTACACCTCCAGGTATCGCCGTACCAGTGGGGTGTCCCAGAAGATCTCGTCTTCGTCGCTCGGCTGGGCCGGCTCGGTCCACTCGATTGCCGGAGCAGTTGAGTGGGACAGGGTCGAAGTTTCCGGCGCGGGACGCGGTGCTGTGCTGGTCTCTCCGTCAGCGCCGTGCTTGCCGTGGCCGGGCAATAACCGCTGGAGTACCCATGTCAGGGCGTGGCAGATAAGGTCTCGCATGCGTCTCAGCTCCTACATAGCTGGTGGCGTGCGACCCCGATGGCCGGTCCTAAGCGGCCTCGGGGTCTTTTTCGTGTCCACGACGCTACGCCTCTTAGTCAGGCAAGTCCATGCTTAGTCAGCCTTGGTCAGGTGGGTGCTCTGTGGGCCACTTGTCTACGCTCAGCGCATGGCAGAGCACGTGATCGACCACCAGTCCCCAACGCCGCCGTACCGGCAGATCGCGGCGGACATCATCCGGGACATCGAGGACGGCAAGCTCCTGGTCGACCGGCCTATCCCGTCACAGCCAACGCTGGTGCAGCGCTATGGCGTGGCCCTGGGCACCGTGCGCAACGCCGTCGGCTACCTCGTCGAGCAGGGCTACGTGTACACAGTCCCGAAGCGCGGGACCTACGTGAAGAAGCGTCAGCCTTCCGAGGAGGGGTAGGGAGAAGTGGGCTGCAGGAGCAGCTACTTGGTCTCCAGGAACCGGTTGCGGGCCGCTGCCGCCCGCCCCTAGAGTCACCAGTGCGCCGAAGCCCAACGCTCGACCGGGTCCGAGGCGACTTTCCTCGCGTTAGCGGGGATGCACCACCAGCAGTACCAGTGGTGGCAGTTTGCTCCCCGCGCCAGCGGGGTTGACCCTTCGATGGGCGCTGCCGCCATGTGCTCCCCGCGTCAGCGGGGATGAACCATTCGAACGTCCTGCCGTAGTATCACGCGGCAGCTGCTCCCCGCACTTGCGGGGTTGGCCCATCGATAGCCTCTAGGGCTCTTTTTGGGTTTGTCCCCGCGTTTGCGGGGGTGATTCGCTTAGCGGTTCTGCGGCGACAGCGGATCGATTGCACTGCTCCCCGCCGTTGCGGGGGTTGAAAGAGGCCCGGCGGCTGCGAGCGCCGGGCTTCTTCACGTTCATCTCACGGACCAGGCTTGGTCAATCCCGGGGAGTGCACCCGAACCACATCTTGCGTCAGCCGTGTTCGGCGATCCGCTCTCTGATCCGATCCGCTGCTGGACGGCATAGGCCGAGCCCCGCCCGGTCTCCCTGAAGAGCACCGAGCGGGGCCGCTTGCCTATGCGGGCTGTTGGTGCCTTGGCGCATCGATCAGCCGAGGCCGCTCAACGCCGTCCTACGGGTTACTGCTGTTCCTGGCCAGACCCCGGGCAAGTCTCCAGTTCGCCCGTCTCTTGGTGGATGGGGGTGGGGTCCCCGGGTTCACCGCTGACGACTGTGCCGCAGACCGGGCAGCTGCCCCACAACAGTCCCGGGTCGAAGCGTAAGCCTGATTTCCTCATGTTCAGACCTCCTGTGCTGGTGTGTGCCATTCCTGCGAGTTTGGTTGTGCTCCTGGGCGCAGCAGGTGCGCCACTGCGGTGAAGACCTTTCCGCCGGAGTGGAAGGTGAGGGTGACTCCCGCGTGGTCGGGGCGTGCGTCCTTCCGCTGCAACCAAGCGTCAATGCTGCTGATCTCCCGGCTGCCACTTGCCGCGAGCAGGGCAACGAACCATGATTCGACGTCTGTCAGCTTGATCTTTCCCCCCGCCCCGAGTCCTTCGGGGAACGGCAGGGGGGCAATGGGGGTGTCCCCTTCGATGATCTGCTCGTCTTGATCATGTTTGGTACCGGGTGCCAGCATCATCACGGAGTTCAGGTACGCCGTCGCCCCGCTGGTGAACTCGACGATCAGTCCGTAAGGGGCCTTGGTGAATCCCACGTCCCGGAAGGTGGACACCCCTTTGACTGCGGGGGTGTTGGAGTTCTTGATCAGGTCGAGGGCGAAAGCTTCGAATCGCGCAACACGCATCTCGTCTCCTCCTGCGTAGGCCGAGCAGTCTAGGGAGACGGTGCCCCCACCCGTGTCCCGACGCGGGAGCGGCTACCCGTAGGTCGGCTCACCGAGGAGGAGCAGGGGCAGCCGTATCCCGTGTTCCACGGCGGCGACGGCCACGCGCACTCGCCGTTCCTGGTAGGGCTTGGCGTGGGCGCCAAGTTGACTGAGTGGCACCCACCTGAGTCCGGACAGCTCGCCGGCTGCGCTGTCGGGGATGGCCGCCGGTCCTGCTTCCTCGTCGGGCAATGTCCCCCCGTCGCACACTACGTTGAACCCCTCGGCCGCTCCCGTCTCCGGGTTGGCGGGCACCTGGTCCAGTGCAACGAAGTGCGTGAGCGCGAGGCGAAGTCCGGTCTCCTCGCGCAGCTCCCGCGCAGCTGCGTCCGCGATGCTCTCGCCCTGGTGGGCGCCCCCGCCGGGAAGTTGCCATCCGTCCTTGTACGTGGGATTGACCAGCAGGATTCTGCCGGCCTGGTCACGCACCAGGACCACGGCCCCGATACGTCGTCCGGGTGGGTTGGCGGGGTCAATGTCGGCATGCGCCATGACGCACCCTCCGTTCGGTGTGATGGTGGGCCCGCCCGGCCGCTGGGCCTCATCCGGACGACCGGGAGTCTGAGCCGCGGTCAGTACCTCCCGACGTTCCGGGAGACGCCCCGCTGACTGACGTGCCAGTAC
>NZ_JBKIWN010000030.1:0-64333 GCF_058146165.1 Streptomyces sp. AM25
TGCCAAGTGGGGCAAGAAGTACGGCAGTGTCGCCGCGGTGTGGGAGCGGGCCTGGAGCGAGTTCGTGCCCTTCCTGGCGTTCCCCGACGCGATCCGCGAGGTCGTCTACACGACCAACAGCATCGAGTCCCTCAACGCCCGCTACCGCAGGGCCGCCACGGCCTGCGGACATTTCCCCAGCGAGCAGGCGGCGCTCAAGAGGATCTACCTGGCCACCCTCGCCCTCGATCCGTCCGGACGCGGCCGCAAGCGGTGGAACAACAAGTGGAAGACCGCCCTCAACGAGTTCGACCAGCTCTTCGACGGCCGCCTTACCGCCGGACGGGTATAGGCCGGTCGGCCCAACCAAAAACCACTAGGCCAAAAGGCCTAAAAACACCTAAATCATGATAGACCCTCTCCGGCAAGCGGAAGATCCGATTACGCGTCGTCAGGAGAACGATGGACCGGCACGCAGGACACGCGAGCCCGCACGTCAGTGGCTCTGTGTCTGTCTCACATCCGATGGTGACGCGGCAAAGCATGCAAAGCCCCGCAGAACACCCAGTGACAACACCTCCAGCATCACAGCCACGGACATGACGGAGCCCCCCTTGTCCCGCAAGAGACTTGCGGGACAAGGGGGGCTCCGTCGGTGGGTAAAGCGCGCGGCAGGGGGTCTTCACGCGAAGCGTTCTGGGGAGCGTGCGGCGGGCAGGACATCCTGGTGCTCGCCGTCATCCCACAGGGCCTGGGCTTCCCACCGTTCCCCGGTACCGGATATTGCCGTCCGGGTGCGGGTCACCTCGGCCGTGGTCCGTACGGTGGCGATGAGGAGGGCGAGGTAGTTGCACGGGTGGCACGGTCTGGCTTTGGCCGGGGCCGTGGTGCTGCCGAGGGTTTTGCCGCAGTAGGCCCGCAGTTGCCCGGGGAGCTGGAGGTGTCCGGCGGCCTTGGGGCCGGCGCCATCGGCGAGGCGGCGCTGGGGTTCGGCGGGCGGGGCGAGCAGGACGGCGCGGGCGCGGGTGCACTGCGCGCACTCCTGGGCCCGCGGGGCGGTGATGCCCCGCAGGAGCGGGGAGGTGAGGCCGCACGCGGTCACCGGGGGACCGTCCGCGGTCAGGACGCCGTAATGGAGCGTGGCGGTGGCCGAGGCGGACAGAGGCAGCAGGGGAATCGTCATGCGGCGGGTGCCTTCCGGCAAGCGGGGCCGTGCCCGGGCGGGCGGCCAGCGTGGTTCACGGAGTGGGGAAGGTGAGGTGGAGGTGTCCGTCGGTGCCGTCCGGGAGCGTGGTGCGGGGGACGGGGGCGGGGTCAGCGAGCGCGGTGCAGAACGCCTCGATCAGCTGGGACGGGGTGGAGGGGCTGAAGACGGCGGACCACTGGTACGGGGTGGTGGCCGTGGCCTGGGCCCAGGCGGCGTGGCCGTGTCTTCCGGTGGCGGGGTCGCCGGCCTCGAGCAGGTCGCCGAGCGGCTGGTGGCGGACCCATGCCTGGAGGCGGGGTGCGTGGTAGGCGCCGCCGGGGTCGGTGGGGTCGGTGGACCAGCCGGCCTCGGCCAGCGGCCCCAGCACGGACCCAACAGACAGTGGCCCGGGAGTCGCCTCAGGCAGTCGCGCGAGCGCTGTGGCGAACCCAGCGACCAGCTCGTGCGGGGTTCCGGTGGTGAAGTAGGCGTGCCACAGCGGTGGTTCGTGGCGGCCGGTGCGGGCGGCGAAGCGCCACCCGACCGGGTGGTCGTCGAGAAGGAAGTCGGGGTCCTGGGGGGACCATTCGGCGATGCGCAGCTGGTCGCGGTCGTAGAGGTGGACGGCCTGGCGACGGGTGGTCCAGCAGGTCCAGCCGGCCGCGCGGAGGGTGCCGGCGACACGCTCGCCCAGGAGTCCGTCGTCGCCGGCCAGGTAGCGCGGGGAGACCAGGTACAGCGGACTGCCCGGCGCCCCGGGCCAGGGCAGACCCCCGGCCGAAGCGTCGTGGGAGGGGCTGCCGGGAGGGGAGTTCAAGGTCATTTCCTATCCGGGGACGGGAAGATGAAGCACGTTCTTGGTGCTGGTGTCCGGGGTGCCGGTCCAGCCGAGGGCTGCGGCCACGGGGTGGGGCAGGTAGTCCTGCTGTCCGCCGTCGGCGAGGAAGACGATCTGCTGCCCGCCCTCGTCCACCCCGGCGACATAGCCCGTGACGTGGTGGGCGAAGGGGAAGTCGGGGCAGACGGCCAGGCGGACGACGGCGCCGGGATCGCATCCGTCGAGGAGACGGCGCAGCATGCGGACGGTGAGGTCAGGCACAGGAGTTGTCCTGTTCTGCGGTATCGCGCGGGAAGGGGGACCGGCTTCGGTCCGGGGTGCTGATGAGGGTGGCGAGGAGTCCGGCGACGAGTTCGGCGGGGGTCTCGCTGTCGAAGGAAGCGTTCCAGCCGGGCTGGTCGGCGGTGCCGGTGACCGTGATCTTCCAGCCCTCGTGTTCGCGTCCGGGGCGGGGGACGGGGTACCAGCCGAGGTAGACCCGGCCGTCCCTGGACTGGATGTGCACGTTGGAGAGGTCGTCGACGACGTGCGTCCAGTCCCGGTCGGTGAACTGGCTGGTGACCAGGGCGGGCTGGCCTGGGCCGATGAGCCAGGGGCGCAGCCGGAGTTCCGCGACGCTGGCGGTGAACCCCGGCGCTGGCGGCACATCGATGGTCATCCGGTGATCCCTTCGTTGACCTGTGGTTTTGTCGGTCCGGTGACTGTGACATGGGGCCCCGCCGGGCTTCCAGCCGTCACCGGCCCGCTCTGCCAGGGGAGAACATCCGCTGCGCGATGCGGCTCCGAACGCGCCCATGAGGTAAGCGCCTTCCATGGCATGCCGCTCCCTGGAAAACGCGAGCGCCCCGCACGGATGTGCAGGGCGCTCGCGGTAGGGATGATTCATGCGGGCACCGGCCCGGCACCAGCAACCGTCAACGATTCACACCGCGTTGGACGCGCGGCAGGACGATCCGGCTGGAACAGTGAGGGTTTCAGCGTTCCAGACCGGGTGACGGGCACGGGCTCCCTCCGGCGTGCCCGCTGCCCAGTGGGAGAGGCTGGTGTAGGTGGCGGCCAGGGCCGTTGCGGCAGCCGTGAGTTGGTAGGGGGCGCGCTGGGACGGGTGGGTGCGTTCGATGAGGCCGTCGTCGGTCAGCTGCCGGAGGCGGTTGGAGACCGTGGCGCGGTGCAGGTGCGGACAGGCTGTCTGTCCGAGCTCGGTGGCGCGCAGCGGTCCGTGGGCTCGCAGTGTCCACACGATGGCGGTGGCCGAGCGCGGGGTGATCAGCAGCAGGGCGTCCTCGATCTGCTCGGCCGTGGTGAGCGGGCCGGTAGCGGGGTCGAGGTGGGCGGTGGCCCAATCTGCCAGGGGGGCAAGGGCGGTGGCCAGGGTGTGGCCGCGGTCGGTCAGGAGGTATTCGCCCCAGGCCGCGTGGTGGGCCGGGTCGAGGAGGCCGTCGTCGGTCAGCGCGCGCAGGCGTGCCGTCACCGAGGCGTCCCCCAGGCCCGGCACCCGGTGCTGGATCTGTACGTAGCGCAGCGGGCCGTGCTCACGCAGGGCATCCAGCACCTGGACGGTCCAGCGGGGGCCGGCCATGGTGAGAGCCTGCTCCACCCGCCGCAGATCGGCGGCAAAAGGGACGGTCGTGGGTGGCGGGGTCGTGTGAGACGGGGGCATGACGGGGGCTTCCTTGTCCGAGGGGTCAGCGGCTGCGGGGGGCGGGGTGTGCGGCGCGGCGGGGCGGCGGGGCGGTGCGGGAGGCGGGGGCGGTGAGGAGGGCGGTCAGGGCGGTGGTGTGTGCGGTGCGGGCGGTGTGGGCTTTGGCCAGGCGCTGGGCGCAGTCGAGGATGTGGCTGACGTCGGCGTCGCCGATGGCGTGGCCAGGGTCGGCCAGTTCGCGCAGCCGCTCCTTTTGAGCGGCCAGGACGTGCTCGGCGAACGCGAGGTGGTCGAAGATGCCGAGGGCGACGTCGAGCAGAGGGTCGGCGCCGGGGCTCCGGACGCGCTGGCGCAGGCGTTCCAACGGCTGGCCGAAGGCGCGTTCCACTTCCCGCTGCAATGGAGGGACTTGGTATTCCACGGGCTTCTCTGGTGAGCCGGGGAGGGGTCAGCGGGTGCGGCGGGGCGAGGTGGTCACCGTCGCGGGGCGCGGTGGTAGCCGGGCGGCCGTGACGGCCGGTGGCCGGGCGGTGCGGGCGGGGGGCATGGTGCGCAGCAGGTCGGTGAGGGCGGCATGGTGGCGGTCGCGGGCATATTGGCCGACCGCGTACCGCTGGAGGGCGTCGGCAAGGTCACCGGTGTGCGGGTCCTGTCCGGGTGCGGTGGCCTGGTGAAGGTACTCGCGTGCGTCGGCCAGCTGGCGTTCGGCGGCGGCGAGGAGTTCGCGGAGTTCGAGGACGCGGTGCTGCAGGGGCGATCGGGCACCCGGGGCGTGCTGCTGGATCATCTCGGCGGGGCGGTGACCGAGGGCCGTCTCGATCGTGTGGTCCATGCTCGACGCTCCGGCCGTTGCGGACCCGGACGGGGGTGGGGCGGTGCTCATCGGCTCCGCCGGGTGGTAGCCGACGGCAGTGATATGTGCGCCGGGCCGGGAACGGTGCCGGGCGGGCGCCGGGCCGTGCGGTGCTCCGGGGTGCGGGTTACCGTCATGGCCAGCAGCTGCGGGGCGCCCGGCAGTCCGAAGGTGGCGGTCGAATCGTGCCAGACGAGATCGCTGCGCAGGCCGTCCGCGCTGTGGTGGGCCACCAGCTCGGTCAGGCAGATGGGGTCGGCGGTCAGGGCGTCGAGGTGGTCCTGGTCCTCGTCGGCCAGGGTGTACCCGTCGAGGCGGAGGTCCGGTCCGGGGGCGGTGGACTGTGGTGAATGGCTCAAGGCGGCTTTCTGGTCGGACGTTCGTGGTGCGGGCGGCGTGGTGTGTCGGGGGCTAGCGGCGTGGAGTGGAGGGGGCGGACAGCAGGCGGGTCGCCGCGAGGGCGATGGGACTGCGCTCCACCGTGGCCGGCGGGGTGGAGCGGCGGGTGTGGCGGGCCTGGTCGAGGACCGCGCGGCCTGCGTCGGTGAGGGTGACGGGCTGGCCGACGTGCAGGGGACGGGTGCCGTCCCTGGTGGTCAGGCCGTGAGCCTCCAGGCGCTGGAGGGCGGCCCAGGTCACGCGGGTGCCATCGGCGGTCATCGCTGAGAGGCGGTGGGTGACCAGGTGTTCGCGCAGGACCGCTCCGCCCGCGGCGATGGCCGTCAGCGCGGCGAGATCTGGTGACGACAGCTCCACCAGCGCAAGACCACGGGCCGAACGGGCCTGCTCCTCCACCGGTATCAGGGCGTCCAGCAGCTCGGCGACGCGGACCTCGCGCTGGCGGGCGGCGTCCGCCAGCTGGTCCGCCGTGCGGTGGATGCGGGCGACGAGAGCGTCATCGACGGTGAGGTGATCACCGGAGAGACGGTGCAGGACGGAGCGGTGGTAGTCCGCGGCCCGCTCGGCATCGCGCAGCGCCCGGTGCGCGCGGATGAGACGCCCCACACCGCCCACTTCGTGTTCCGCGTCGCGGTGCAGGAGCTCGATGTCCATGCCGGTCGCCGCTTCCACCCGCGCGTCCCAGTCAGCACGTCCCGTCGGCGCTGCCGGCCGGGCGGGGGCGCCGGCGCTCACCGCTGGAGAATGTTGTCGAAGGCGGTCTTGCGGTATCCCTTCAGTCGCCGGCTCCCGACGGTGATGTTCTGCGGTCGGATCCCGAACGGGGCGAGGTACTGCGCCAGGGTCCGGGACGTGATCTCCTCGCCTGCTGCCTGTGGGTGGCCGTTGAGGGCCCGCAGCAGCTCCGCGGTGGACAGCACCTCCGGGTCGCCCTGGGCGGTGAAGGCGTCCCGGCACTGCCACAGCAGCACGCCTTCCTCTTCGTCCTCCTCGGCCGTCACGCAGGACAGGTCCGGCAGGTACTCCAGAGCGTCAACGAGGAGGGCGAAGAACGCGTCGCGCGCGGCACGTTCCTTGAGTACGGCGCGGGCAGCGGCGTGGTGGCCGATCGCCGCCGGGGTGGTGGGCGGCTCGGTGTCGAGAGCGGAGGCCAGGTGCTGCCACAGCTGCGCTTCGAGGTGGCGCAGGTCCTGGTGAACGGTGGTGATGGCCTGGTGCAGCAGCCGTACAGTGCCGGCCTCGCAGTCCGACGGGCCGGGCAGACGGGCAGGGGTGGGCGAGCAGGAGGTGGTCATCGGGTCATGCCTTTCGGAGCGGAGGGAGCAGGCCTGGCGGTGGGCGCGGCCGGTGCGGGTGCAGAGGCGGTGAGAGCGGTGGACGCGGTGGTCCGGGGTGGGGCGGTGGTGGCGATGCGGGGTGAGCGGGCGCGGGCCGCCTGTACGCGCGGCGCCGGCGTTCCGTGCTGGCGGCCGAGCCGGTGGAAAGTGGCGTTGTACGCCTCGAAACCGGCCCGCGGGCGCATGGCGACCAGGAAGATCTCCTGGCGGTGTTCGCTGCCCGGCGGGGCGGGGCGTTCCTGGTAGACCAGGCGCCAGTCGACGTGGGCGTCGACGTAGAGCTTGCGGCAGTCGGACAGATCCCGTCCCCATCGCTCGCCCAGGCGCTGGCCGCGCTGCTCGCCGTGCACGAGTTCTTGCAGGGCCAGCAGTGCCAGGTCCCGGATTTTCTGGGGTGCTTCGCGCAGGTCGTCCAGGGCCCGCGGGTCGGCGGCGAAGCCGAAGCGCGGCCTGCTCACGCCGCGCTACCGGCCTTCGGTGTCGTGTCCGTGGGCGGCTGGGGGCCGGGCAGCAGCCGGTGGGAGGGCCGGGACGGGTTCGTGGTGCACGCGGCGAACGGTCCGTTGGGTGCGCGGAGTTGGGCGAGGGTGTGGTCGAGGTGGTCGCGGTGCCAGGTGGATATCCCCGACGGTCCGGACTCCGGGTCCAGGTGCTGCTGCCAGGCCAGCCACAGCGCGTGCAGTCGGGCCACCGCCTCCGGGTGCCGGTCCCACGAGAAGCACCAGGGCGCACTCGCGGTGATCTCCCGCCCGTAGTACGGCAGGAGCACCAGGTCGACCCAGTCGGTGAGGTCGTCGAGCTCCCGCTCGTACGCCTCGCCCTCCATCGCCACGATGAACAGCGGCTCAGCGCCGGGCAGCGGGGGCAAGGTGGCGAAGTCGGCGCCTGGGGCGGGGTATGGGGCGGGTGGTTCGGTGGCGAGTTGGTCGAGGAGGCGGGCCTGCTCCTGGGACTGGCCGATGAGCCGCTGCACATTCGCCGACAGGTCGGCGAGTTCCGGGCCGTTCAGGCGGACCGGCTCGGGTATGCCGTCCGGATCCGGATCGTGGGAGTCGGGCAAATACGTCCTTTCACAGAGGGCAGGTCACCCCGCGCGCAGGCCGTGTAGGCGGTGCAGGGATTTTCGGTGGCGAGGGGGGATCAGGCGGCGGGGCCGGCGAGGGTGAAGTCGTCCTGGGTGGGCTCGCGCTGCAGGGTCTCGGTCAGGCGGGCCCGGGCGATGTCGGTGTAGTGCCGGGTCTTTTCAATGCCGATGAAGTCGCGGCCCTCCAGCAGTGCCGCGACGCCGGTCGATCCCGATCCCATACAGAAGTCCAGGACTATGCCGCCGGGCGGGCAGACCTTCACCAGCTCCTGCATCACCCCGACCGGTTTCTGGGTGATGTGCTGGCGGCCCTTGCGCGGCTGCGACGCCGAATACATCCCCTGCAGGTACACCGGGTTCCGGTCCCCGTCGAGACGGTCCTTCACTCCCCACTGCATGAATTCGCAGTTCTGGTTGAAGGCGCCCTTCCTCGGGCGGGCGGCGGGCTTGTGCCAGGCCATGGTTCCCGACCACGTCCAGCCCGCGGCCTGCATCGCGTCCGAGACGGAGCCGGCCTGCCGCCAGTCGGTGAACAGCACCAGCGCCCCGCCGCTGCGGGTCACCCGGTGCGCCTCGGTGAGGATCTGAGTCAGCCAGAACGTGAAACTCCTCTGGTCCATGTTCTCGCCCGGGAAATCGGCCAGCGCGTGCTGTGCATCACCGCTGGTGTACTTCTCGCGTGCCGTGCGCGAGGTGCGCTCCTTGGCCGTACGCCCGCCGGAGTTGTACGGGGGGTCGGTGATCACGGCGTCGACGCTGTTGTCGGGCAGGGAGGCGAGGACGGTCAGGGCATCGCCCTGGTGAAGGGAAAAGGTCATACGGGTCCCAGGGTCGGGGAAAGGGAAGAGGGAGATACGGCGCAGGAATCGAGGCCCACAGAACCGCGGGGCGCCGAACGCGCAACGGCTCCGACTGTAGGGCATCCGCCGCAGACTCCCCTGGGCTTCACGGTGAAGTCTCCAAATCCCAGACCCATTTCAAGATCGCTCTCCAAGTAGTCTGAAAAACCTGGTCTACAGTCGGAGGCATCGCCGCCACGGACCTCACTCCGGGCGGCCCCTTCTCCCATGCCCCCGTTTCCTCTTCGGGGGCGAGTTCACCGTGCAGCGAAGGACCTCTCCCGTGTTAGCCCTTTGATCCTTTTCCGTGTGCCCTGATCCCGACGGAGCGGCAACTCCGCCAGATCCGGGGAACGGATCTTCCACATTCACCTCCCGCTTGCGTGGAGAGATCAGCAACCCGTGCAGTCCCGGGCCTCTTTGACACGAGAACCACCCGGAATTGCGCCCCACTCACCCAAAGGATCCGTCGTGGCACCCCCATGCCCTTTTCCGATACCGGCCCTGTGTTCCGGTAGACCGTCCCGGCTGGGCCGGTGAAGGCCGCTCTCACGGCCGTGATCGGGATCGCCGCGCTATCGCCGCTGCTGCTGGCCGGGACCGCCGCGGTGGCCGCCGCCGGCAGCGGTGGCGCCACGGCCGCGGGCTGTTCCGGCACCAGTGGCGGTTCGGTCGACACCGAGGCCGTCGCCAAGCAGGTGCAGTCCATCCTGAGCGGCAACAAGGGCGACAAGGTCAAGGTCGAGGGACTCGAGCTTCCCGAGGAGCAGATCCCCAACGCGAAGACGATCGTGGTGACCGGCTTCGCGATGGGCATCCCGGCCCGCGGGCAGGTCGTCGCGCTGGCGACCGCGATGCAGGAGTCACGGCTGCGCAACCTCGACTACGGCGACCGCGATTCGCTGGGATTGTTCCAGCAGCGGCCGTCCCAGGGCTGGGGCACCCCGGCCCAGGTCCGCGACCCCGTCCACGCCTCCACCAAGTTCTACGACGCACTGCGCGATGTCCACGGCTGGGAGCAGTTGTCGGTGACGCAGGCCGCCCAGGCCGTACAGCGCTCGGCCTACCCGGATGCGTACGCGCAGTGGGAGCCGGTGGCGCGGGCGTTGCAGGAGGCGATCGCGAAGACGCTGCCAGAGGCGGACAAGCGCAAGTCGGCTGATACCGAGAAGCAGCAGGCCGCCGAGAAGGCGGACGGCCGTGCAGGGAAGGCCGGTTGCAGTGGCGGTCCGGACGGCAGCGCCTTCGGTCCGATCCCGGCGGGTGCGGTGCCGAAAGGGTACGAGATCCCCAAGGACGCTCCGAAGACGGTGCAGACGGCGATCCGCTGGGCGCTCGGCACGCTCGGCACCCCCTACCAGTGGGGCGGCACGTGCTCGAACCCGCACGGCAGTGATCCGATGGGCCGGTGCGACTGCTCGTCGCTGATGCAGATGTCGTATCACGCGGCCGGTGTGGGGCTCACCCGCACGACCTATACCCAGGTCGGCGAGGGCAAGGCCGTCTCCACAGGCGAACTCAAGCCGGGTGACCTGGTGTTCACCCGCGGCAGCGCCGCAGTGCCCGAGCACGTGGGCATGGTGATCGGCAGCGGATTGATCATCAACGCGCCCAAGACCGGTGATGTGGTGCGGATCGCCACGGTCGCGGACTGGAAGCCCCAGATCCTCGCCGCCCGCCGCATCGTCACCTGACACCCGCCCCGCCGGCCTCTTTCCCCTTCAGGGCACTCGCCCCGGATCATCCCCCACCCGTTTTTTCCCCGTCCCCGTTTTCCGCATGCCCTTTTTCCGACGGCGTGCGAGTAAGGAGTCCTTCCGCCAGTGACCTTGGCCGATCACGTCCGTTACCTCGCCTACAACCCCGGCATCTCGCCGACCGAGGGCGGTCTGCCAGGACTGGACGTCCTGAAGAAGATCATCTCCTCCATCAACCTGTTCTCGATCATCGCGATCGTCGGCGCCCTCGCCGTCTCCCTGGCCGTGTGGGCCTGGGGCCACTACACCGGCGGCCACCAGGCCGAAGCCAACGGCAAGAAGGGCGCCGTCGTCTCCGCAGGCTGTGCCCTCGGACTGGGCGCCGCCAACGGCATCGTGACGTTCTTCTCCAGCCTGGGATCGCAAGTCCACTAATGAAGAAACACTTCTCCTCCCTGTTCTCCCTGCCCGAGGGCCTGCTCGCACGCACCCGCCAGTGGCCGGCCCGGAGCCGGATCGCCACCGGCGCCGCTCTCCTGGCCGCAGTGACCGCCGGCGCCACGGGCATCGCCTGCCTCACCGGCGACGACGCCCCGCCCACGGCGAGGTCCGCCTCCCCAGCGTCTCCTGCCCGGGCATCCGCCGACGGCGCGAAGGGTGCGGTGCCGTCTCCGCCGCGTACCCGTGACCCGGTCGTCTTCGCGAAAGCCGCGGCCGAGGCCCTGTGGGCCTACGACACCCGCACGCTCACCCAGGCCCGGCACGTCAAGGGGCTACAGGCAGCGATGACCAGCGAGAAGAAGTACGCCGACTTCGATTCCGTCGAAGCGCTGGTGCCGGATCCAACCCTGTGGTCGCGGATGCACGACAACGGCCAGCACGCCGACGCCAAGGCCGTCGAGGCCCATATGCCGCAGGCGTTCAAGGCCGCCCTCGCCGATGACCCCGGCGCAATCACGGCCGCGTACGTGTACGCGGTGACGGTCAGCGGCAAGCAGTCCATCGCGTGGGACGGCGGCGGTGCGGGGGCCGAGGCCCGCGCGATCACCCTGGCCGTCCAGTGCCGCCCCGACGCGTACTGCGCCCTGTCCGGCGTCGCGCCCCGCGTCGCCCCGTAACCCCGCCCGTCTTCTGTTGAGTTAAGAGGCAGCCACCCCCGTGGGCATCTGCGACGTCCCCCTGGTCGACAAGGTCTGCTCGGTCGTCGACGCGATCGACTTCGTCGGCGACCCTGGCAAGTCGATCACCGAAGGTCTCGGCGCCTGGATCGCCAAGAGCGTCGGTGAACTCGCCGCCAGCGCCGCCGACCTGGCGGCCAAGGCCATCGACTCCACCACCACGATCGACCTGAACGCCACCTGGTTCCGCGACAACTACGCGCTGGTCCTGCCGATCGCGCTGACCATGCTGGTCGGCACGTTCTGCTTCCAGCTCGTGCGCGCGGCCTGGCGGCGCGACGGCCAGGCCCTGGCCCAGGCGTTCACCGGCACCGCGGTGGGTGTCATGTTCGCCTTCGGCGCGATCGCGTTCACCACCGTCGCCCTGACCGCCGTCGACGCCCTGAGCGACGGACTGTTCAAGGCGGCGAACTCCTCGATCTCCGATGCTGTGCGGCGCATGATCAAGGTGTCCCAGTACGGCGGCATGTATGAACTCGGGTGGCTGGTGCCCACGTTCGTGGCCATCGGGGCGGCCATCGGGGCGTTCTTGTTCTGGTGCGTGATGATGGTCCGCAAGGTCGGCATCCTCGTCCTGGTCACCCTCGCCTGCTTCGCCGGCGCGGGCGGCGGGTGGGAGGCCGCCAAGCGGTGGCGCCGCGGCTGGATCGAAGCCACCGCCACCCTGGTGGTGAGCAAGCTCGTGATGACGATCATCTTCCTGCTCGGCGTCTCCGCCATGGGAAAGACCGATGCCAAGGGCGGCCTGGCGGCCCTGTCGGACGCGATGGCCGGCATCGTCGTGATGGTCATGGTCCTGCTCGCCCCCTACATGACGTACAAGTTCGTGCACTGGGCGGCCGACGGCAACCAGGGAATGGACCTGCACCGCTCCGGCGGCGCCGGCCTGGCTGCCGCCTCCCGCACCGCGCAGAGCACCGCCCGCAAGGCCACGGCCATGTCCGCCGGCGGCGCGGGCGCGCTCGCCGCGGCCCCCCAGGGGCCCTCGACGGTCCCCGGCCTGAACACGGACAGCGCTCCGGGCAAGGACATTTCCCCGCAGGCTGGCTCGGGCAACGGCTCGTCGTCCGGCGGGCTGGAGGAATCGGGTGGTCCCGAGGGGACTGCCGGTGTTCCGAGTGTGCCGTCGTTCGCAGCGGCTGCCTCGCAGTCCTCCGGTTCCGCTTCCGGCAGCGGCTCTCCGCTGGCGGAGATGGGGCAGCTGGCCGCCGGCGCCGCCCCGGCACCGCCCGGCGTCTCCACCGCGGTGGCCGCGGGAACAGGCGCAGGTGGGGGCGGCATGGGCGGGCTGTCGCCGCAGGGCCCGGATGTCACCGCGCCGCTTCCCCGCGCGACCACTTCACGCCCGCCCACCGGCCCGTAAAACCACCGGTCCGGGGATGCCCGCCCCACCCCAGGCGGGCATCCCCGCCCCCGGGCCGGCCTCACCCCCCCCGCTTCTCATGTTCCGTACGACGAACGGCTGTTGCTTTGCCTGACCATCTGACCGTCGAGCCGATGACGGTGAAGTTCCCGCACCGCTCGCGCCGCGGCATTCTGCTGGGCCTGTCGCTGGCGCAGCTGGTCCTGACCTCCGGTGCGCTCACGGTGCTGATGCTCACCGTCGTCACCACCGGTCTGTCCGGCGCCGTCGTCCTGGCCCCGCTGTGGGCCGCCGTCGCCGCTCTCGTGCTCATCCGCCGCGGCGGACTCTCCCTGACCGACTGGACCCCCGTCATCGTGCGTTTCCTTCTCCGCCGTCTGCTCGGCCAGCACCAGTGGCTCGCCCGCCCCGCCACCCGGCCCACCGCCGAGGGCATGCTCCACCTCCCCGGCACCGACGCCTCGCTGCGGGTGTTCACCTCGTACGACGGGCAGCTCGCCGCGATCCACGACCCCCGCGCGAACACCCTGACCGCCGTCGCGCGCGTCTCCAGCCGTGCTTTCGCCCTGCTGGACCCGGCCACGCAGAACGCCGGCGTCCAGGGGTGGGGCCGTACCCTGGCGGGCCTGGCCCGCACCGGGCACATCAAGGCGGTCCAGGTCCTGGAGCGCACGGTGCCCGACTCCGGCGACGCGCTGACCCGGCACTGGGCCGGCCACGGCCAGCCCGGCAGCGTCGCGGGCGACATCTACGCCGAGCTCGTCGCCGCCGCCGGCCCCGCCGCCGCCCCGCACGAGGCATACCTGGTGATCGCCCTGGACATGAAGGCCGCGCGACGGCTGATCCAGCAGGCCGGCGGCGGCACCACGGGCGGCTTCACCGTCCTCCAGCAGACCACCACCACCCTCGCCCAGGCCGCCCGCACCGCCGGACTGACCATCACCGGCTGGCTCACGGCCCGGGAGATCTCCGCGGTCATCCGCACCGCCTACCAGCCCAGCGCTCTCTCCGCCCTGCAGCAGTGGTCGCCCACCGGCCGGGCCGAGGCCCACCCCTCGGCAGCCGGGCCCGTGGTCCAGGTCGAGGACACCGACCGGCTGACCACCGACGGCGGCCACCACGCCACCTACTGGATCGAGAACTGGCCCCGCACCGAAGCAGGCTGCGGCTTCCTGCACGGGCTGCTGTTCTCCGCCGGAGTCCGCCGCTCCTTCTCCCTCATCTACGTCCCCCAGCGACTCGAAGAAGCACTCAAGGACGTCCAGCGCCGCAAGGCCACGATCATCGCCGACGCCGCCGAACGCCAGCGCCGCGGGCAGGTCGACAGCGAGGAGGACAGCGTCGAGTACGCCGACGTCAAGGTCCGTGAGCGGCAGCTGATCGCCGGGCACGCCGACGTCGCCCTCACCGGCCTGCTGACCGTCTCCGCCGACAGCAACGAGCAGCTCGACGCCGCCTGCGCCCAAGTCGAGACGGCGGCCGTCTCCGCCCAGGTCGACCTGCGCCGGCTGCTGTGCCAGCAGCCCCAGGCGTTCGCCACCGCCGCCCTGCCCCTCGCCCGCACCACCCACTAACCCCCCGCCTGCACAAAGGAATTCACCCCGCTGACCACCCCCGGCGAACCCCTCGCCCACCTCACCCACGCCACCACCGCACTGCAGCACCACACCGCCACCGCGCACAGCAGCCGCTTCCCCGACCGGTCCCCGGTCCTGGCCGCGGACCGCCCCCACATCGACGCCCTCCACCACCACCTCACCGTCCTGCACCGCCTCCTCGACCACCTCACCGAAACCGCCCCCGGCACCTCGTCCGCCCAGACAGCCGAGCTGGCGGCGGCCCGGACCCGGCTGTGGCAGACCGCCGACCACCTCCACACCGCCTACCACCACACCCCCGCAGACCAGACCACCCGCTCCGGTCCCTGCCGGCGCCACCGGCGCGCCACCGCCCTGATCCGGCGCCGCACCACCCCCGCAGATCTCCGTCCCCCGCTCCACGGCCACCCCCTCCACCCCCGCGCCGCCTAGCACCGCCCCGCCTTTTGCCGAAAGACGAGCACCACCGCATGAACCTCCGGTCCACCCGCAGGGCCTCCGCCGCACTGCTGTTCACCCCCGCAAGCGCTGACCGTCAGCAGCGTCGCCGGGCCCGTCAGCAGCTGGCCGCCGCCCGTGACCAGGCCCGCGACGCCGTCCCCGCCCACGACCAGGCCACCCGCGCCGGCGAGGACGCCCCGCTGCCCCTCTACCCCGCGGGCGGCCGGCCCGGACCGGCCTCGGCGCGTGGCGGCAGGCTCAAGCTGCCCCCGCACCGCATGACCACCGCCGTCGCCGCCGGCGCCTACCCGTTCCTCGCCGAGGGCGGCCTCGGCGCGGAAGGCACCTACATCGGCCGTGACGTCCACGCCGAAGCGTCCTTCGTCTTCGACCCGTTCGCCCTCTACGGCAAGCTCGACGGCTTCACCAACCCCAACGTGCTGTTGGCGGGCGTGATCGGCATGGGCAAATCGGCGCTGGCCAAGAGCTTCGCCCTGCGCAGCGTGGCGTTCGGCTACCGCATCTACGTGCCGTGTGATCCGAAGGGCGAATGGACCGCTGTCGCCCGGGCCTTGGGCGGGACGACCATCGCGCTCGGCCCCGGCCTGCCCGGCCGCCTCAACCCGCTGGACGCCCCGGCCCGGCCGGAGCACGTCAGCGCGGAGGACTGGGCTGGCGAGGTCCGTAAGCGGCGGCTGATGCTGCTGGGGTCGCTGGCCCGCACCGTGCTCGGGCGGGACCTGCTGCCGATGGAGCACACCGCGCTCGACATCGCCCTCGACCTCGTCACCCTCCACGCCGCCCAGCACGGAACGGCCCCGCTGCTCGGTGACATCGCCCGCACCCTCAACGACAGCACCCGCCTCGACACGGCGGGCGGCGAGCTCTCCGGGCATCTCGGGGAGGCGGCCCGCGACCTCGCCCACGCCATGCGCCGCCTGGTCGCCGGCGACCTGGCCGGGATGTTCGACGCCCCATCCACCGTCACCTTCGACCCGCGCAGCCCGATGCTGACCATCGACCTCTCCCGCCTGGGCAGCGCGGGCGACGACACCGGCCTCGTCCTCGCCATGACCTGCGCCTCCGCCTGGATGGAGGCCGCGCTCGCCGACCCCGACGGCGGACGGCGCTGGGTCGTCTACGACGAGGCATGGCGCCTGATGCGCCACGCCGGCCTGCTGGAACGCATGCAGGCCCAGTGGAAGCTGAGCCGCGGCCTGGGCATCGCCAACCTCATGGTCATCCACCGGCTGTCGGACCTGCTGACCGCCGGTGACGCCGGTTCCCGCGGACGTGCCCTGGCCGAGGGCCTGCTCGCCGACTGCTCCACGCGCATCATCTACCGCCAGGAAGCCGACCAGCTCCTCGCCGCCGCCTCCCTGCTCGGACTGACCTCCGTCGAGTCCCAGGCCATCGCCCACCTCAACCGCGGACGCGGACTGTGGAAGGTCGCCGGCCGGTCGTTCATCGTCCAACACCTCCTCCACCCCGAGGAATTGGCACTGTTCGATACAGACGCCCGGATGCAGTAGCCCGCCCCGGGCACCGGTTGACCAGCCCCCCTTCCCCAACGCTTCCTTTAGGAGAACGACCTTTGGCCACGCGATCGTGCATCGCCCGCCCCGCCCCGGGCGGGGGCTTCGAGGGGATCTATGTCCACTGGGACGGCTATCCCAGCCACCACCTCCCCCTCCTCCTCGCCGCCCGTCGGCACCGGTTCGGCGGTGACACCGAGGCGCTCGCCCGGCACCTGATCGATACCGTCCCCAGCTGGAGCGGCCTGGGCGCCGACCTCCTCCACGGCGCCCCCGAACCGGTCCGCACCGCGCTGGGCGCCGACACCATGGGCGACAGCGACCCCCACTCGTCGGCCGTCACCGCCGACGGCATACCCGCCCCGCGCATGACATTGAATGCGCGGGCCGCGTCCGCCGGATGGCTGGAGTGGGCCTACATCCTGCACCCCCACGGCATCGAGACCATCCCCCTCACCCACGCGAGCCGCGGGCCCGTAGTCGACTGGGCCACCGACCCCCTGACCCGCTTCAGTAACAACCCGCACCGCTGGACACCCACGGGCGTGCCCACCGTCACCGGCATACGCCCCCGCACCCCGCGACGGACCACCACCGCATCACCTCCGGCCACCGCCCAGCCGGCCGCATCGCGCCCTGCCGTCCCCGGGCGCCCGGCCGCACGCCGGTAGCCCGCACCCGCCCGTCCCGCGCAGCGCCTTCCCGGCCCGCTCGTCTTCTTCGAAAGCAGCACCATGTCCCTCGCGATGTCCTTGTCCCCGGCTTCGTCCCGCCAGGAGTCGATCACCCGCGCCCTGGAGCAGTTGGCGCCCCAGCAGACCACGTGGGTCCTGCAGACGCTCCGCCAGCACGAGCAGCTGCGCATGGGCGAGATCGCGCAGGCCATGCCCTGGACCTCCATGAACAATCTGCGTCACGTGCTCTACCGCACGGTGGCCGACGGGTTGGTGGAGCAGCCGCGGTACGGCCACTACGCGCTCTCCGCCCGCGGACGCGCCGTCCACAGCGTGCACCAGGCGCTGGCGGACTGGCACTACCGCCACTTCTCCACGGACGCGCCCACAGCCTGGGCGGAGCGCGTGGAGGACGCGCTGGGGCGGCTGCGCCTCAAGGGCACCACCGGTGCCGTCCTGGCCCTGGCCCGCTCCGGGGCGCTCCCCCACGGTGAACTGCGCAAGGCCACCGGCCTGCCGTCGGGGTCGACCGGCGCGCGGTTCCAGCGGATGCGCGAGGACGGACTGCTGACCCGCTCCGGCACCCACCACGGCGCCGACTACCTCCTCACCCCCGCAGGCCACGCCCTCAGCCCCGTCTACGACGCCCTCGCCACCTGGCAGACCCCCGCCGCCCGGACCATGTCGCCGCCCGTGCCCGCCCGGCAGCGCACCACCGCCCAGGCCGCCACCGTCCGCACGGTGCGCGCGGTGCCGTCGCCGTTCACGGGCCTGTTCTCCCACGCACCCCAGCCACCGGCCCCCGTGCCCACCGCCGTCACCACCGCCTCCCGCCCCACCCACAGCCGATGAAAGACCCCGCCACCAGCATGCCCACGACGATGTCCCCTCCCCGTCCCCCGCTTACCACCGCGCACCGGCCTGCGGGCCGGCAGGTGCCGTTCTCGCTCCGCCAGGCGGACACGCTGCCGGCCATGGCCCGTGCCCTGCGCGTCATGGCCGCCGAACTCGGCAACCCCGCGCTGCGGGCCCCGAGCACCGTGGCCTCCACTGCCAGCGCGCAGCTCGCGGTCCTGGGCCGGATGACGCGCGATGCGTCGACGATGCTGATCGCCCAGCTCAAGGGCCCGCATGCCACGGATCCGCTGGAGATGCGGGCAGCCGGTGCCCTGGCGGATGCGAGCGCCGGGTCGGCTAGGGCCATGGGGCCGTTGGCCGAGGCCCTGCGGCAGTGCGCGTTCCTCGGCGAGCACGCCCGCACCCCCGCCGGCGCCGATCTCGCCGATGCCCGTGCCGCGGCCTGGAGCGTCATCGAGGACCGTCTGGACGAGGCCCTCCTCGCCCTGGAGGACACCGCCACCCAGCTGGAAGGCGACATCCGCCGGACCATCCCCGCCTCCCCGCGCCCCAGCACCTCGCGCACCCTCGCACCGGCCGCGCGGCCCTTCGTGCCGCCGGCTCCGTCGGCCTCTCCTGCCCGCCGCTGACCACGCCGGCTTCCCCGGCTGTTTCCTTCATCCTGAGAAAGTTCGTCTTCGCTTCGTGCCCCGTGCCGACCTGTCCGCCTTCGCCACCGGTCTCGCCGAGCGCCTGCCCGGCACCTGGACCAGCGACCACCAGCCTCTCGCCCGCTACCGTGACCAGTTCCCGGCCGCCGAGGACCTGTGGGACGCCGCCCATGCCGACTGGGCCGTCTCGCAGTTCGTCCTCACCCGCCACGCCGTCCTGACCGGACCCGACAACCAGCGCCTGTACGTCATCGACCGGCCGCTGCGCCAGCGCGAGTTCATCGTGGCGCCCCTCGTCCCCGCGCACCTCGACCGCCGACACGTCGAAGCGGTGGAGGAACCGAACGGCGTCGTGGTCCCCTCCGACCCCGTACGCGCCGCGTCCGCCGTCACGCGCCGTCTCCTCCCCCGCTACAGCAGGGCCGTCGCCGCTGTCCACCGGCATGCCGCCGCCGAACAGACCCGCGCCGCCCAGCCCGCCGAGGTGGTCTTCGCCTGGCAACCCGACCAGACAGTGACCGCCGTCACCGATCACCCCTACGCCGTCGAGTACCTGCAGCGTGCCGGCTTCTACCGCGACGCCCGCGCCGCAGACACCTTCGCCCTCCCTCCGAGGCTGTCCGCCGCGCAGCGCGACGACCGGGTACGCACCACAGCGCTGGCACTCGGCGCCCAGGGCGCCCACGTCACGGTCCGCGCCGCCGTTGGCCACCGGAGTGAACCCGCAGAGACGGTGGAGCTGGGTGCGCTGGTCCGCCGGGCCGTGGCCGCCGGCGATCTGTACGAGGTGGCCGGTGTCCTGGACGAGGCCCTCGACGCGCAGCGCGCTCTGGAGACGGTCGTGCGCCACAGCGCCGACCGCACGGCTGCCACCGGACCGGCGGCGTTGCGCGCGGACTTCGCCGCGTCGTTCGGCGACATCACCACCCGACTCCAGCAGTTGACCGTCGACCTTGCTGATCTGCGGCTGGCCGTCGGGGAGATCGCTGTGCTCACGCACGTGCACGGCGAGCACATCTGGACCGACCTCCTCGCCCAGGACCAGCACCCCGCCATCCGCGACATCCCGGCCGCCACCACCGCAGTGCCCGCTCCCCCGGCACCGGCCGCCACCACGTCCGCGGGCAGGCCCGCCCACGGACGCTGACATCCCCCACCCCCGTACATACCGATAGACATAGAAGAGGAGTTGCCGCTTGCCCACTGGCGAGCAGCCCGCCATCCGCGTGGGCGTCCATCCCGCCTTCGGGATCACCGCCCTGACCACCGAAGAGCGCCATGGCCCTGCGCACGACGTCCTGACCGAAGCCGGGTTCCAGGAACACGACTTCATCTACACCCTGCCGCCCGGCACCGACCTCCGGTCGGCCTACCGCATCGTCTCCGCCACGCAACTCGGCGCCGCGGGCCGCGAGATCGGCCTGGACTTGCAGGTCGACATGCACGAGCTGCGCCGGGCCGCCTTCTTCGCGCCCGACACCCCCTCGTCCACGCGCCGGGCGGCCACTTCCCGCACCGCCCCGGCGACCCCGGCCGTGGCGGCGCCGGCCGGACGGACCGGAGCACGCCGCTGATCCGTTCACACTTTTCCCCAGCTTGGAGCACAGCCTGTGGATAGCCCCGCCGACCCGCACGTGGTCGTCGGCAGCCACCCCGAGCTCGGCTACGTCGCCCTGAACGGCGGCGACCACTTCGTCGCCGACCACATCCTCAAATCCCTCGGCTTCCAGCCCGTCCCCGGCAGCAAGCTCTACGCCCTGGCCGACCCGCAGCGCGACGGCGCCCACCGGGCCCAGCAGGCCATCGCAAGCCTGCGGGCCGCCCGCTACCAAGTCGCCGCCGACCTCGCCCTCGACCCCCCAGTACCTGCCCCTGACCAGCCGGCCCGCAACCACAACCGCGGCCACGGCGCCCGCCCGGTCCAGGCCGAGGCCCCACGAGCGGCTGCGGACCGTGCGGCGCCGGCGCGCACCACGCCTGCGGCGCAGGCCGCCCTCGCCCGGTCGGCGGCGTGGCAGAGCCGCACCGACCTCAAGCCCCTCCCCCCGCGCCCGAAACACCCGCCCCTGTGGTCACCGCGCAGCCAGCTCGGCCGCTGACCACCCCTACCGACTGAATCGAGAACTCCTTGTCCGTCCCCACGCACTTCACCGTCGACCACGCCTGCGGCCACCAGGCCGAGCACGACCTGACCGCCCGACCCGGTGGTCGACGCGAGGGCTTCGCCCGCTGGCTGGCCACCCGTACCTGCACCGACTGCTGGATCGCCACCCGCGACCAGCACCCCACCAACGGCCCCTCCTGGCAGGGGATCCGCCGCGCCGAGGAAGAAGCCGCCGCCCAGTGGGAGACCCAGGTCGCCATGCCCCCACTGGACGGCAGCGACCGGGCCGTCAGCTGGGCCTCGCGCTGCCGGCACCAGCTGGTCCTGGCCGCCCACACCATCCTCGTCCTCGACGGCACCCTGCCCGAGACCGCATGGGCGCGCATCGAGGAACAGGCCCGCACCATCACGCTGGCCGGATGGTGGATCGACCAGCGCGACGCCGACGGAGGCGACCTGCCCGAACTCCTCGCCGCCGCCACCGACACCGGCCGCTCCGCCACCGAGAACCCCTACCGGTAGACCACCCTGTCCATGTCCAGCCACCGCTCGCCGGTCCGTATCGCGGACACCGCGACCGCCCAACGCGCCATCGGTCACCGGCACTTCGCCCCCGGGGACCGGGTGGCGGTCGTCACCGGGAGCACCGACGGCGACCTGCAGAGCCAGACCCTGACCGTCGTCGCTTCCTCCCGCCATCTGCCGACCGGCCAGGACGGGTGGCGTGTGCGGCACGACCACGGCGGCGAGCACAGCTTCCTCACCGCCCACCCCCGCCACCTGATCCACATCGAACAGCACTGCCCGCCCTGCACCGCCTTCCTGCGCGCCGTGGCCGAGGAGCTCCTCCCCCAGCTCCCGCCCACCGGCACGGTGAGGGGCGCCTGGTACCGGGTGACGCCGCTCGACCAGCTCGTCCACGCCCACGACCACCACGCACCCCGCTAACCCCCGCCCGCCCTCTCCCTGTTGCTCTTCTGATCGGACCGTTTTCCTGTGCCCGCTGACCACGCTGTGACCATCACCCGCGATCCGCGGAGCGGGGAAGTCCTCGCCCGCGGCGGCGACGCCCGGGCCCTGGGCATCCTGGAGCGCAGCGGCTTCCTGCCCGTCGTCTACGTCCACGACCGCTTCCACCGGCTCTCCTACGGCATGGACGAGTCCACCGAACGCGACCGTGCCTCCCGGGCCGCCGCGAGCCTGGCCGCCGCCGGGTACGCCACCGACCTCGACCCCGCCCTGCACACCCACGTCCCGGCCACGGCACCGGCCGTACCCCTCGGCCAGCAGGTCGCCTCCCTGGCCGAGCGAGTGGGTGCCGCCGGGCACAGCGAGGAGGTCGCGGGTGCGCTGACGGAGCTGACCGCCCACGGCAACGGCATCCTCCCCGCCGTCGAGCAACTCCTTCAGACCACGGCCGTGTTCTGGGAAAACCTCGGCGAACGCGTCGACTACCACTGCGCCCAGCGCCTGCGCCATCTCGCCGGGCAGATCGAGGGCATCAGCACCGACCTCGCCGGACTGCGCACCACCCTCGCCGACCGCCACACCCCCCACCCCCACCGCACCACCCCACACGACCAGCTCACCCACCCGGCCCCGGCCCGCACCCAGGAAGCACCGACGGCCTCGGCCGAACCTCTCCTTCCTTCCGTCCCGGCTCCGGCGTCACCCAGCGAACCCACCCTTCCCACCCTCCCCGAGCCGCCCGTGCTGCCGGCGGCGGTGGAGCCGGTGAGCCGGGCCGATGAGGCCGGCACTGACGTGGAGATCTACCGCCGGTGGAGCGGCACCGTGTGCGCCGAGAGCCGCACCGGCGCCCCCGACCACCTCCTGGCCCTCCTCGACCGCCTTCATTTCGACCGCAAGAGCGACCCCTCCGGACGGGTCTGGCACGAACTGCCCGCCGAACTCCCCGGATCCGAGGTGAAGCAGCGCGCCACCCGGGCCGGACTGCTGCTGACCGCCGCCCGCTACCGCGCCGGTGTACCCACCGAGCTGTACGACGAGGCCACCCACACCGCCGTCCTGGCCGACTTCCAGAAAACCCGCGCCGCGTCTTCCCCCATCGCCCCATCCGCACCCGTCGGCACCCGCCAGCCGCTCACGCGCTGACACGTACCGCCTGCTCCCGGCCCGGCTCTTCGGCACCCGGCGCCGGAGCCTGTTCACACCGCCGGACACCGGGCTTCCGCCCGCCGCGGTGAACAGCGCACCGCCCATGCGCCGCCGCTGACCGCTGCCTCCTCCTTCGCACGCTTTCTCCCGCACCACAGAAACGACCCCGCTTGCCCTCTCGCACCCCCGTCCCCTCCTCGCCGCCGGCCACCGACGTTCTCTTCCGTGTCCTGATCGGCGCCACCGCGGTCGCCGTGCCGTTCACCGTCGTGGCCTGGCTCGGCGGCAACGCCGCCGCCCTCCTCACCGGCACCGACCCCACCACCACGTTCCACCCGGCCACCGCCGTCCTCGACCCCCACCTCCTGTGGCCGCACACCAGCACCACCGCCCTGACCCTGGGCACCCTCGTCACCCCCATCGCCGCGCTCCTGGCCCCCGCCGCCGTCGGCGCGCGCCTGTACCTGCGCCACCACGCATTCGGCGGCAAGGGCAAGGCGGTCAAGGGCATGGCCACCCGCCGGGACATCGAACCGCTGCTGGCCAAGGCCATCACGGCCAAGGCCCAGTCCCTGCGCCCCAGCCTCGCCGACACGAATGTGAAGGGGATCCCTCCGGAGCAGACCGGCATCCTCCTGGGCAACCTGGCCGGCACCCGGCACGAGGTCCGCATGGGCCTGGAGGACGTCGCCGTCGCCATCATGGCGCCGCGCTCCGGCAAGACCACCTGCCTCGCGATCCCCGCCGTCCTCACCGCCCCCGGCCCGGTCGTGCTGACCTCCAACAAGGCCGGCGGCGACGCCTACACCGCCTGCCTCGACGCCCGCGCCGCAGTGGGGCGGACCTGGACGATGGACCCGCAGCAGATCGCCCACGCCCCGCGCACCATGTGGTGGAACCCCCTCGCCGACGCCGGCAGCCTCGACGGCGCCGGGCGCCTGGCCGGGCACTTCGTCGCCGCCTCCGTCGACGGCGCACACTCCGGCGACTTCTGGACCAAGGCCGCCCAGAACATCCTCGCCCAGCTCTTCCTCGCCGCCGCCCTCGGCCAGCGCCCCATCACCGACGTGATGGAGTGGCTCGCCTTCCCCGCCGACCGCACCCCCCTCGACCTGCTGCGCGACCACCACTTCGACGCGGTCGCCGCCCAGCTCAAGGGCACCGTCGAAGGCCCGCCCGAGACCCGTGACGGCATCTACGAGACCGCCCGCCAGTACGCCGCCTGCCTCCTCAACTCCGACATCGCCGCCTGGATCACCCCCCAGGACGACATCCCCGAATTCCGCCCGGCCGACTTCACCCAGGGCCGCGACACGCTGTTCCTGCTCTCGAAGGACGGCGGCGGCGGCGCGAGCGCGCTGATCGCCGCGTGCGCGGACTCCGTGATGCGCGCCGCCACCGCCCACGCCGAACGCAACGGCGGCCGCCTGGACCCACCCATGCTCGCTGTGCTGGACGAGGCCGCCAACGTGTGCAAGATCAGCGACCTGCCCGACCTGTACTCCCACCTCGGCTCCCGCGGAATCCTGCCCGTCACGATCCTGCAGTCCTACCGCCAGGGCCAGAAAGTCTGGGGCGACGCCGGCATGGACGCCCTGTGGTCCGCGGCCACCGTCAAACTCGTCGGATCCGGCATCGACGACCCCGACTTCGCCGACAAACTCTCCCGCATGATCGGCGACCACGACGTCGCCACCGTCTCCACCTCCACCTCCGACACCGGCACCTCGAAGTCCGTCTCCATGCGGCAGGAGCGGATCCTGCCCGCCGACGCCGTCCGCGCCCTGCCCAAGGGCACCGCCATCTGCCTGGCCACCGGCCTGCGCGCCGCCATGCTCACCCTGCGCCCCTGGTACACCGAGCCCGGCGCCGACCGGATCGCCGACGCCTCCCGCCGCGCCTCGAAGGCCATCACCAGCCGCGCCATCGCCAAGACCCGCCGCCGCGACGACTACGGCCAGGCTGCTTGATCCTGGACACCTTCGCCGGGGCCGGCGGCTGGGGCCACGCCCTGTCCGTCCTCGGCGCCCGCGACGTCGGCCTGGAATGGGACGAGACGGCCTGCAAGACCCGTGCGGCCGCAGGCCAGTTGACCGTGCGGGCCGACGTGGCGCAGTACCCGGTGCAGCCCTTGGCCGGCAAGGTCGAGGGGTTCATCTCGAGTCCGCCGTGCCAGGCGTGGTCGCGGGCCGGGAAGCGGCTGGGGATCGTGGACCAGCCCCTGGTCCACCAGGCCGTCGCCGACCTCGCCGCCGGCCGCGACACCCGCACGCTGCTACTGACCGCGTGCCGCGACGAGCGCTCGCTGCTGGCCGCCGAGCCCATGCGCTACCTCCACGCCCTGCACGCCGCGGGCCAGCCCGAGTGGGCCGTGATGGAAGAAGTCCCCGACGTCCTTCCCCTGTGGCGCCAGTACGCCCACGTCCTGCGCGGATGGGGGTTCTCGGTGTGGACGGGCATCCTCAACGCGGCCGACTACGGTGTGCCGCAGACGAGGCGGCGGGCGATCCTGATCGCCTCCCGCGTCCACACCGCCCGCCCGCCGGAGCCGACCCATGCCCAAGTTCCGCACCCGCCCTCGCTGTTCGGGCCGGGGCGACGGCGGTGGGTGTCGATGGCCGAGGCGCTCGGCTGGGGCGCCACCGACCGCCCGGTGCCCACCGTGTGCGCCGGAGGCGGACCCGGTGGCGGGCCCGAACCGTTCCCCTCCGGCTCCCGCAACGCCCTGGCCTCCTCCCGTACCCGCGGAACCTGGCAACACCCCGGCGACGTCCCGGACTCCCGGGTGGCCGGGGGTGGTTCGTCGTGGATGCTGCGGAGTAACAACCAGACGAACGCCACCGTCCGCCGGGCGGACGAGCCCGCCGGCACCCTGTTCTTCGGACATCGGGCGAACGAGTGCGTCTGGGTCCCCGAACATCCCGCCTCCGCACCACCATCCGAGTCAGCACCGGACGGTGAGAGGAAGGGCCCGGCGGTCCGGATCACGGCGGCCGAGGCCGGGATCCTGCAGTCCTTCCCGGCCGGCTACCCGTGGCAGGGCACGAAGTCGCAGCAGTTCCAGCAGATCGGCAACGCCGTCCCACCCCTGCTCGCGGCCCACCTCCTCGCCCCGCACCTCCACACGCGGGTGCGGCAGAGCGACTTCGGACTCGCCGCGTGACCGGCCGTCTCGACGGCCTGCCCGGACACGAGACGATCGTGCTGGCCGAGCAGGCCCTCCTCGGCGCCCTGCTCCTCCAGCCCCGCCACCTCACCACCACCCTGGCCACGCTCGAAGCCCGGCACTTCTATCTCCCCCACCACGAAGCCCTGTTCACCGCCATGCGCCGCCTCGCCACAGCCGGGCACCCGGCCCTGCAAGACGGCGTGTCGAGCGAGAACGGGCTGGACTGGGTACAGCAGGCCACCGCGCTCGGCGCCGAACAAGCCCCCGCCCTCACCCCCGCCTACGCCTACGCCCTGATCGCCGCGTGCCCACAGCCCCGGCACGCGGCTGCGTACGGGCGGATGGTGCTGGCCGGTCACGCCCGCCGTGCCATCGCCGAACACGCCACCCGTCTGCAGCAGACCGCCCGCGAAGCCCCCCGCTCCACGGCAGGAGCCGAGCTGTCCTGCGGCCGGGCCGACGAGCTGGCCGGTGTGCTGGAGCAGCTCGCCCGGCAGTGGCGCCCCCACCCCGGCTCTTTTCCCCGCGCCGCGCCGGGCGGCCCGTCCCGGCAGGCTGGGGCCGACGAGCGGCGGGTCGCGGACGAGCAGGTGTTCCTCTCCGCCGCCACCGCCCGCCCCAGCACACTCAAGGAGATCCGCTCCTTCCTGGCGCCGGAGGACTTCGCCCTCCCGCTCCACCGGCAGCTCTACGGGGTCCTGGCCGCGCTCGACCACCGCGGCGAAGTGATCGATCCGGTGACCGTGATGTGGGAGGCGCAGCACCGCGGCGTCTTCCAGGACGGCCGGAGCGTGCTGGCCGATGTCCTCGCCGTGTGCGAGCCGTCCGGCGCCGACCCCGTCTACTGGGCCGACCGGGTCCTGGAGCACGCGCTGCTCGCCACCGCCGCAGAAGCCGCCGACCGCGTGGTGCGCTTGGCGGCCGACCCCACCCTCACCCCGCACCAGCTGATCGCTGCCTCCCGCCGGGCCCTGGGCGAGCTGACCGCCACCCGGGCCCGGAGACACCACGCCCGCCGCAGCAGACCACCCCCGCCCATGGCTGGGCCCCCGCACCGGCCGCTCCCCACCCCGACTCCCCTTACTCATCCGCCCGTTCCAGAAGGGATCGCATGCGCGACCACATACCCCCGACCCGCCCCGAGGTCGTCTTCACCCCGCACCCAGCCCACCCCACCGCCGTCATCGCCGCCCTCACCGGCAACAGTGCCCCTGTCCGCGAGGTCCTCGCCGGCCATTCCTTCCGCCCGCTCGACGAGCAGACGATGATCCTCGTCCGCCTCGACGGCGAAGAAGCCCACCACGCCCACCAGGCCGCCCGCGCCCTGTGCGAGCACGGCATCACCGTCACCCTCGACGACACCCTCCGCCGTTCCGCCGCCACGCCCGCGGCGCAGCAGACTCCGTCCGAGCCGGGGCGGGTCCGGCAGCGCGGGGCCAAGCACCGTGCCCGGTCCGCACGCACGGCCCGTACCCGGATCGGCGTCGGGGCCGGCACCGCTCTCGCCGCAGGCGGGACGCTCCTCGCGGTCCTCCTGCCCCACAACGGCGCCGACAGCCAGCGCTCCGTCGCCCTGGAGCCGACCAGCGCCACCGGCACCCTCACCCCGGCAGGCACACCGGACACGGAGGCTTCGCGGAAGCCGACAGAGCCCGGACACCAGGCCGCGACCGCCGCCCCCGTCAGCTCCCCCGCCCGTACCGGCTCCGCACCCGCCACGACCGCCGCACAAGCACGGAGAACCTCCGCGAACGACCAGCCGGAACAGCCCGACCCGGCATCCTCCCCTCACCGCAGCAGGCCCCGCGCCGGAACGCCCTCCCGCGCCCCGGACTTCACCGAGCCGCAGGCCGGCACCGCCACCCCGTGGCTGCTGCCGCTACTGACGAAGCTCACCTCCGCCTTCCACCCGCCCCTGCTGCCCCTCCCCGCGCAGACCCCGCCCGCCGCCCCGGTCACCTCCCGCAAGCTCCCCGCCCCCGGCCAGAGCACTCCGGCCCCGGCCAAGGTCGAGGCACCGGAGAAGGACGGCGCCGACCGGCTCCGGCAGGAGATCACCGACCTCGTCAACAAGGAACGCGCCACAGCCGGCTGCCCCGTCGTGCGCCTGGCCTCCCAGCTGACGAAGGCCGCACAGGGACACTCCGACGACATGGCCACCCGCCACTTCTCCGACCACACCAACCCCGACGGCAAGGAACCCGACGCACGCATCGAAGCCGCCGGATACCAGTGGACGGCGTACGGGGAGAACATCGCCGAAGGCCAGCCCGACCCCAAGACGGTGATGGACACCTGGATGCACAGCGACGGCCACCGCAAGAACATCCTCAACTGCGCCTTCACCGAGATCGGCGTCGGCATCAACCAGGACACCGGCGGCCCCCGCTGGACCCAGGTCTTCGGCACCCGGTAACCGCTCAAGCCCCGGTAGAGGCGTGTTGCGCCCAGGGACACGCTGCCACCCCGGAAGCCCCTGCACGGGCCCGATGACCGCATGACCCCGCGGGCGCGGACGTCTCGCTGCCGCCGGGCTCGTCGTCCACCACACGGGAGCCCGGCAAGGTCGTCCCCACCGTCCGCGAAGCCCTCACGGCGTAGCCAGGCGGCCGGGGCCGGGATGCGCAGAGGCGGGCGGGCCCGCAGGCTGGTGTCATGCCCCGGGCTGTCGGCCGGTGCCGGTTCCTTCGGCCGCGCGCCCTGGGGCGCGTCAGGAAGGGACGGTGTGATGGGCAGCGCAGAGTACCCCGGCGTCAATCCGCTGATGACCAGTGGTCCGGGCGGGGTGCCGGTGCCGTTGCCGTTGCGTGGTGATGTGCTGTACGCGGCGGAGACGGTGCGGGGTGAGCCGTTCATGGTGCGGGTGCTCGACGACCGTATCTGGGTGTCGCAGGTGGGCGTCGGCGAGCAGGGGCCGAGCTATCCGTGGGCGGTCGCCACGGAGAATGGTGCGGTGCCGTCGAGCGCGGTGGTGGGGGTGCCCTGTCTGTACTGGTCGGACGCGGTCGACGGGCAGAGCCTGCTGGAATACCCCTGGGAGCCTTTGCCCGCCGACGACGCGGCCGCCGGTACGGAGCTGACCCGGCGGGCGGAGCGGATGTCCCACGGCAGCGACACCTGGCTGCACCTGCGCCCCGTCCCGCGGGAGCGGATCGTGTGCCGCTGGGAGGAATACGACCAGCTCCTCGAACGGCGCCGTCACGCCGGCCAGGACGCACGCCAGGAACAGGAACGCGCACAACGGCAGCAGCGCCTGCAGACAACGGACGCCACGCTGCACGACAGCCCGCCTCCGCCCGGCGACAGGGCGGACCTGCCCCACCCTGGTGTGGACGCGCGGATCCGCCTGCGGCGCCGGCAGCTGGGGATGACCCGCGAACAGCTCGCGCGGCAGGCCGGGATGTCGCTCACGTACAGCCACCGTCTTCAGGGGCTGGGGGCCGATTTCGATCCGTCGGCGCTGATGCGCATCGCCGCCGTGCTGGAGATGCCCTACGAGGAACTGCTCCACGGCCGCCCGGACGCCACGCCCGGCCAGCAGCTGGTGGGCATGCCGGTGCTGGCGCGGATGACGGAGAAGGAATGCTGGGAGCATCTGGGCACGCACGGTCTCGGGCGCCTGGGCCACCACGGGGACGGCGAGCCCTCTCCCGTTCCCGTGGGCTACCTCGTCGACGGCCGCACCGTTATCTGCCGGACCCCCCAGGAACATGCGGCGGGGCCGGGGGGTGAGGCGGTCTTCGAGGCCGGCCATCTCGAGGACGACCTCAGCCTGGGCTGGAGCGTCACGCTCACCGGAACCACAGCGCCCGTGACCGACCCCGAGACGATCACCAGCCTCACCCGGCACCTCGACCCACAGCCCCGGACACCCAAACCGTCCGAGGCATGGGTGCGTATCACCCCCACCGAGGTGACCGGCCACACCATCCACACACGCCACGCGACGGACCAAGCAGACGGCACCGACTGAGAGGACGTCCTCTGAGAACTTCAGTGGGCTCTGCCACTTGGTGTCAGCGGTTTTGCCGTGAGGTGTCAGTAGGTAGGCGGGGCGTTGAGAATGCGGAGTCCGTATTGGACGTCGTCGGCCAGTACGGGCATGGCGTCGTCGGCGAGGACCAGGAGGCCGGCGCCGACCAGACCTGTGATGGCGGCGGCCTGCCGTGGTGAGTCGCGGTCCCGGGGCGCGGGGTCGGGTCACAGGCCACCACGGCGAGGAACTCGTCGGGGCCTGGCAGGATGTGCCGGGGCATGCAGGCCGTGAGGCCACCGAGGTTCCCGAACGGGCTGGCCGCATGCCCATGCCAGCACGCGTACCAGCGGACGCAGAAAGGGCCCCTCGGTCGCCGGTGTGATGAGTGAGATCACCACGCCGACGACCAGGGGCCCTGTCCGTCACACCTCTGACCAGCTCATCTCACCACCGCGGTACAGGATGAAAGAGGTTCAGCAGGTGCATACCGCGTGAAAGCGCGGTCCAGCTAGTACTGCAACAACAGTTGAGTGACGTGTGTGGTTCTCGCTCGTTGATGGTGCGTGGGTGGGGACGTCTCGGTTGATGAAATCCGTGGCTGGGCTGCGGGGTTGGATGCGTTGCATGCCCGGTTCCGGTTGTGTTTCCGTCGGTCGGAGCCGCGTGGGCGGGCGTTGGAGTACATGCGGGGGCTGCTGGCTCCTCTGGAGCGCAAGAACGGGTGGACGCTGGCGGAACAAGCCGGTGAGCTGGGCCCGCAGGGGATGCAGCGCATGTTGAACGAGGCGGACTGGGACGAGGACGCGGTCCGTGACTGTGTCCGTTCCTGCGTGCTGGAGCACATCGGTGCCGATGACGGGGTCCTGGTGGTCGATGAGACGGGATTTGTCAAGAAGGGGGTGCGGTCCGCGGGCGTTCAGCGGCAGTACACCGGCACGACAGGGAAGATCGACAACTGTCAGCTGGGGGTGTTCCTCGCCTATGTCTCCGGTGCGGGGCGGGCGTTGGTCGACCGGGAGTTGTACCTGCCGGTCTCGTGGACCGAGGACGATGCCCGGCGGGCGGCTGCCCGGATCGGCTCCGGTGTCGCCTTCGCGACCAAGCCCCGTCTGGCCAGGGCCATGATCGAGCGGGCGGCTGGGGCCGGGGTGCCGTTCTCGTGGGTGACCGCCGACGAGGCCTACGGGCAGGACACCGCCCTGCGCTCGTGGCTGGAGACCAGCGGCATCCCGTACGTGATGGCCGTGCCCCGCTCGTTCAGGTGCGGCCCCAGGGGCCAGAACGCCCGGACTCTTGCGGCGATCCTGCCCGCGGGCGCTTTCGAGACCCGCTCCGCCGGCGAGGGTGCCCACGGGCTTCGCGAATACGGCTGGGCCCTGGTCCAGCTCCCCGGCCAGGCCGACGGGTTCGAGGCCGGTCTGCTGATCCGCCGCAGCCTGGACCACGGCGAGCTGGCCTACTACCGGGTGCACGCACCCCAGGGCACTCCGCTCGCGGAGCTCGTGCGGGTGCGGGCATGCGCTGGGCGATCGAGGAAGCGTTCCAGGCCGCGAAGAACGAGGCCGGACTCGACCACTACCAAGTCCGCTTCTACCGGGCCTGGTACCGGCACATCACCCTCGCCATGGCCGCCGCCGCCCATCTCACCGTCCTGCGCGCAGCCTGCGGCCAGGACACGGGAAAAGAGCAACCGGCGACGGTCTGATCCGGCTCAGCCTGAACGAGATCCGCCGCCTTCTCAGCAGGATCGTCCACACCGTCCGCGACGACATCGAGCACATCCTGCACTGGTCACACTGGCGCCGACGACAGCAACACCGAGCCCGCATCAGCCACTACCGCCGCCGAGGCCACCGACCCCCATAACCGTTGTTGCAGTACTAGGAGTTGTCGCACTTCCAGAGGCTGCACCAGTACCCCTGTGACCACTGCCCGCTCGTCTCTTCAGAGCCGTCCGGGTGGACATACCGGTAGTGGGCCTTCATCGTGTACGACTTGGCCCCCACGAGGTCCCGGGGATAGTTGTTGAGGAGTCCTTTGGCAGTTTTGTCGTCGGGGGAGAGCTTGCCGAGTGACGCGTCGAATTCTCCCTTATGGGAGGCATCCCCGGACAGCTCGACTGCGATCTTCGTCCCATCCGGAAGTCCCTTCCCGTTGCTCCAGGCGAAGGTGAAGTACTCCCAGGTTGTGTGGAATTCGAACTGCACGTCCGGCTTGGAGGGCAGGGCCGTCCGGTCCACGTAGGTGAACTGGTCTCCGGTGAAGATGTGGTTCGCCATGGGCTTGCCCGGTACCTGGAGGAATCCGTGCACCTCGTCCTTCCCGGTGTTCGCCCCGATCTCCGGCCAGCGCTCCGCGGTCCGCTGCACAGGACGCGTCTCGCGGTCTTCCAAGTCGCTGTTGAGGCACACCTGGTTGCTGTAGGCGCCGGAGAAGAACTGGAAGCAGTCCTCGACGCCGGGGATGGGACGGATCGCATCGATGCGCTTGACACCCGACTTGGCGAACAGGCCCTTCAGGGTTGCCCAGTTGTCCTCGATGCTGCGGGGCTCGTTGATGATCTTTCTGTCGGCCCCGAGGCGCGCGTACCTGTCTCCGGAGAACAGGTACAGCTCACCCTGCCGCCCGGGCACCTTCATGCCGGCGGTGATCCTGCTGTCCCGCGACGCGGCGAACAGGGGTGCAAGGCCCTCCCAGTGCTCGGTCGTCTTCTTGACCTCGCCGGGAGACAGCTTCAGGTCACCTCCGCCGGACGAGGCGGAAACGCCCAGGATGTTGGCTCCGGAGAAGAGGTAGTAGCTGTCCGGGGACTGGTTGGGAACGACGCCGTCGATCTGCCTGGACGAGCCGGGTGCGGAGAGCAGCTTGCTGATCGCGTCGTTGCTGCTCTGCGCAGTCATGCTCCGTGCGGGTTCTTCGGCCTTCCAGGTCTGGCGCGCCGGGTTGCCGTCTTCGCTGGACCAGGTGGTGATGTATCCGTCCGGGTCCGCAGAGTCCAGGTACAGGCCGGTGGCGAGGTTCTTGATGCGTCCCTTGTCGTCGGGCTGCCAGCGCTGTTCGGGTGCGTTGCGGTGGGTGCACGCGTTCACGGTGACCGGGTCTCCGGCCTTCTTTCCCCCGGCCATGCACAGCCCGCCTTCGAGAGTGGTGATGCGGCCGGTGGTGCGGAAGAAGAACTCCTGCCGGGCGGGGTCGTTGGCGTCCTTCGCGTGGTTGGCCTTCTTGTTCTCGATGTCGAAGTGCAGGTACGTCTTTGCGCTGTCGGACGTGGTGGAGAGGCGGAAGGGGCGTCCGAGCGGAAGGAATCCGGGGTCGGTGAGGCCGAAGTTCTTCAGGACGTCTTCGACTTCCTCCGCTGTGACACCGGCGGGAGGATTCTTCTTCAGCTTCTCGAGAACCTCATCGTGCATCCTCTGCGAGCTCTCGTAGCAGGGGTTTCTTCCGTCCGGCATGCTGCGCCCGCACCAGATTCCGAGCTGGATGCTGCTGACGCGGTCGATGTAGGCCTGGTTGAAGTCCTTGCCCTGTTTCTCCTTCCAGGCTGCGTTCATTGCGTCGGCGATCGACTTGGCCGCTGCCTGGCGCACGATGTCGGGTGTCTTGCCGGCGAGTGCGTCCACCGCGGCGTCGGCGTCCTTGGACGCGTCGGTACGCGCCCAGTCACCGGTCTTGGGGGCGGTGTAGGCGCCTCCGCCGGCGGCTGCCGTGGCGGCGTGGGCGGTCGCCTTGACCGAGGCCCGCTGGAATTCGACGGCCTGGAGGAAGCCGATCGCCATCGCGACGACCTGGCTGCCTCCCTCCTTGGACAGCCAGCCCTTTTCCGGGTCCTGAAGGTACTTCATCAGAGAGTCGTGCCAGTCTGTGTCCCGCTTGGCCACCGCGTTTGCGACCTCCTCGTAGCGGTGGAAGTCATCAGCGGTGAGCTGCGCGATGAGGTGGTAGGCCATGGCCACGGCGAACGCCGGGCCGCCGACTCCTTCCACCCCTGCCATCTCCAGGAGACCGGCGAGCGAGGCGGCGGCATCGACACCGAGGCCCGCATAGTCCTTGTGCTCGGCATCGACCGCCAGGTTCAGCAGGTCGCCCACCCCGGGGACGATCGCCGCGACGGCAGCGGCCTTGTCCAGATCGGTGGAGTCACCGGCGAACGCACCATAGACACCGGCAAGGTACAGGGCTGCTCCGCCGGCGCCCTTCGCCCGCTCCCACGCGAGGTCTCCGGCCGGGCTCGCAAGTTTCCCGCGCGTCTTCTCATAGGGCACGTAGAAGGTGGCAGGGTCCTTCAGCGATGCCTGCATGTCCTTGGACAGCTTGATCTCTGAGACCTCGCCGATACCGGCAAGCTTCTTCCCCACCAGATCCTCGGCCCCGGCCCGCGCCTCACGACGGACCTGCTCCCAGTCCACCGTCTCCAGACACGACGCCGTCCCGGACTTGGCACACAGCTCCTTCGCCCGCTCCTGCGCCCGGCCCGGCAGCTTCTCAGCCTCCGCGACCGCCTCCGCACGCGCCTTCTCCCGGTCCACGACCGGGCGCTTCTCGGAGTCCAGACCGTAATCCTTGGCGAGGGCCGGCTCTTCCTTTTTGAACCGCTCGGTGATGTCTTTAGCGGTCTTCTCCCGCAGATCGTCCGGAGCCTTCTCCACCGGCTCGTCCGGCAGGCTGCAGATCATGTTCGCGCCGTCGCACGCGATGCCTGCCTCTCCGGCCAGGGTTACAGCGTCGGCCTTCTTGATGTCGTCCAGTGTCTTGCCCTGCAGGCTTGTGAACGCAACCCCTTCACGGACCTGGTAGATGCTGACGTCCCAGCCTTTCGGCCGTGCCTGCCCCATGCTGTAGACGGGGCGGGTTTCGCGGCCAGCTTCCTTGACGATCTGGTACTCGGAGATGCCCGCGATGTCATCGAGTGCGGCCAGACGGTCTGCATTCGTGCGGAGCTTTTCCAGTTCCTCGCCGGCGGTACCGGAGTTCCTGGCCTTGGTATACGCAGCCTCCGCCTCTTCGCGGAGTGCTGCGACTTTCCGTTCGCTCAAGGACAGGGGGATCTTGTACTGGCCCCCAGGACTCTCGATGGTCCGCCACTCCAGGGCCGGCGGGCCAGGATTTTGGGGTGCGCGCCTCACCTGCTCCACAGTGATCGCGTACTCGCGGTCGAAGGGCCCGCCGTGCGTGAGGATCTCTTCTCTGTTCGTCTTGATCTTTTTCTTGACCAGATCCGACAGATCCCCCTCCGGCAAAGGAGGTATCTCTTCAGCGCCGGTCGACTGGGTGCCGGCGAGGAAGTGCCCCGCATGGATGGCTTCGTGTCCGAACGCCTCCCAGGGCAGCAGGAAGTTCTGCCGTCCGTTCATTACCCCGAAGTCATAGATGTCGCGCGGGGAGTACTGCAGGAATCCCCATGAGCCGACCCCCGGAGTCTTCGCCCGCTTAGAGTCGAAAGCCCCGGCCTTGGGGTATCCCCACTTCTCTGTCTTGGCGAGGGAGGCATCCTCCTTCACAGGAGAGATGAACAGGACCTCATCCCGGACTTTTCCGTCCGCACTCTTTGGCCGGACCGGAGCATCCGGCAGGGACACCTTGCCAAAAGACTCGACCAGGCGCTTCCCCTGGGGCGAGCTGCTC
The DNA here is from genome assembly GCF_058146165.1 of Streptomyces sp. AM25. NCBI lineage: Bacteria > Bacillati > Actinomycetota > Actinomycetes > Kitasatosporales > Streptomycetaceae > Streptomyces > Streptomyces sp. AM25. The sequence continues at coordinate 35,141 of NZ_JBKIWN010000030.1, forward strand.
TTGAGCCGTTCGAGATTCTCCCGGACGTCCTCGACATACTTCTTCATCACGTCAGCGGGGACATTCTCCGGCGGCGGATTGTGCTCACCGGGCATCTTCGCCCCCTGCAGATCGACGACGTTGTACACGTCGACGACGCGGACACCGGGCGCAACCTCGTACGTCCACACCCGCAGAGGAGCATCGCGATGCCCCACACGCGGGAGGTCCACCAGAACCGGGTTGAAGGGCCGCAGCTCCTCCGGGACCTGCGGCGACGGCGAGCCTTCGGCGACCGGCAGGGCACTGTGCGTGGGAGCGCGCGACGCCAAGGCCGGTATGCCACTCCAAGCCGCCACACCACTCCCGGCCGCCCGCAATGCCAGCGGCAGCTGGCCAGCTGCCTTACGGCCAGAAGGCGCCGGGGCAGCGGATGCAGCCAGTGCCGCGGGGGCAATGGCTCCCAGAAGGCTGCTTGTGACGAGCGTACCGATCAGCATCACTCGCGTCGATCTCTTGAAAACTGTTCTCATCTGCTTCTCTTGGGCCCGCCACATCGACCAGCCGATGCCGCCCGCCACCCAGGACAGGGGAAGGCCGCGCCACCTGGGCGACGGGAATGTTCACTGCGGGATGCAAGACCGCGGGAAGGGTGGAGGAACCGCCGGACGGGCACGGGCACCGGCGCCTGTGTATGAGACGCCAACGCGCAGGTGCCGGCCGCATCGGCCGGCACCTGCGCTGCACCCTCGTGTCCACCACCATGGTCAAGCATCAGTAAAGTGACTTTAACAAGAGAAGATATTGTTTAGCAGGCAACAAGGCATTTCTGCCGAGGCCATAACGTGCATGCAGAGCGCTTCAAAATCAGGTTCTGAAAGTTCCGTGACGATGTGGGATTCGCCGCCCGGGGCCACGACCGCGCGTGCTCCCTGGTCTGGCAGGCCGGGCGCGAGGGCCGGTTCGCTGTACCCGGGGCAGGGTGGTGGGCACGGTGAGCCGCGCGTCCGGTGACGAGGGCCCTGCGGAGGCGGCCACGGTCACGCTGGTGCTCGACGAGCGGCAAGTGACGGTGCTAGCCGGCCCCGACGATGACGGCCGACGGGCCGCGAGATGGTGGGCCGGGCCGTCGCGGAACTGTTCTTCCCGGAGTTCCGCAGGCCGACCCGTCACCCGTTCGCCCTAATGCGCTCTAACCAGTGAACTTGGCGGATTTACTGCCTCTTTGGATTTTCGCCGTCGTTGATTGTCGCGTAACCCTACGCAGACGGACCGCAGTTGCCGTCTGCCGTGTCCGCGCCGTTCACGACTCGGAGTCGCCGTGGTTTCCCGCACCATGCTCGTCACCGTCACCGCACTTGCCGCCACAGGTCTGGGCATCGCACAGCCCGCCCTCGCAGCCGCTTCGCCTCAGGAGGGCCCGCACGGGCACCACCACCTGCACGCCACCCGGATGAGCACGACAGAGGCCGCGGTCAACCTCGTCCCCCCTCACATCGCGGGCCTGCACGCGGTCCTGACCGACGCCGACACCAACGAGGCCCTCCAGGGCAAGCTCGTCGTCTTCACCAACACCGCGGGCAGGGAACTGTGCCGAGCGGTCACCGACCCCTACGGCGACGCCGGCTGCTCCGCCCCGCTGGCCCCCAGCGCCAGCACCCTCGACACCGCCCTCAGCGGCTACGACGCTTCCTTCCCGGGCGACAGGCACTACAAGCCCATCAGCTCCCACGGCACTATCACCCTCGACGTCGACGACCTGGCCAAGCAAGAAGCCCGGTGAGCAGCACCCGGTGACGATGATCCGAGGTCAGTGACGAACTGCCCTGTGGGGCCCGGGACACCGGACCTCGCAGGGCAGGGCACAGCCCAGCGCGTACGGAAACCCCGCAGCAACCGCCCTCCCCGAAGAGGCTGACCGCCCCGCCCCCGGCTGGCGGCACAAGCGAGCTACGCGACCGCGTAGCTCAGCCGGAACAGGCCCTCCGCACGTCGCACGTCCTTCTCAGTGCGCAGGCGTATCTCCAGGTTGCCGGTGCCGTGGTGGCCGATGCCGGTGACATCGCGGGTGAAACCCGGGACCAGGTCGATGCCGCGGGGGTCGGTGTGAAGGTAGACGAGGACCTGGTTCTTGTGGCTGTGGGTGACGCAAGCGAAGTTCCGCAACCGCCGGTAGGCCCGGTACTGCTTGCGCTCCACCTGCGTCACGTCGTCACCCAGCCCCGCGAGGAACTCGCCGACGGCGTCCTTCAGCCCGGCCACCGCCCCGTCGGCAGGGACCGCCGGCCTCCCGCCGCCCCGGACCCGGGACAGTGTGCGCGGCCGAGCGCCCGGTGCCGTGGCGGAGGCAAAGGGCTCAAGGGCGAAGAGACTGCGGCCGAAGCAGCGGTAGCGGACCAGGTCGATCGACCGGGACATCTCGCGTATGGCATGGGCGTCGTAGCGGGTGAAGTCCTCGGCGATGCAGACCAGCCTCGGTGCGCTCCAGTTCACCCGGTCCGCGGCCGTCGCCCCGAGCCGGTCTCGGACCAGGTGCTGGAACTCCGCCTTGTGGTCCACCAGCCAGGACAGGTAGTACAGCCCCTGGTTGATCACGCCCGCGTCCCGGCCCCGCTTGTACTCCACGATCACCGGGGCGCCGTTCTCGTCGAGCCCGAGGGAGTCGATGCGCCCGCCGTGCTGGGGGCCGGTGCTGTATTCAGTGGCCAGGAACCGCGCCCCGAGGAAGAGCTCCATGTCCGCCTCGACCAGATCCTGGAGCTCGCGCTCCAGATCCACCGCCCGCGTAGTGATCTCCCGCACGCCGCCGTCGACGTCGAACAACTTCAGCCCTGACACGTTCTGCCCTCTCCTCGTTCCCGTCAGCCACAACGGGCGACGGGAGGGAGATTGTTTCCGCCGGGGCAGTGCGATGCCAACGTTTTTCCGAGCGCGTGCAACATACGTGCAACGGCCGTCGGAAGATCGTGTTTCCCCAGCACATATGCGCAGGTCAGAGGCATGATCGATGAGTTTGGGTCGAGTGCCTTCTAAACGGTTGCTCCATACTCACGCCGACCAGGCCCGGCGGGCCGCCACCTCTCACGGCAAACTCCCGCGCAGTCCGCCTGGCCAACGCTGAACAGTCTCAGTCCCAACACGCTCCATCATCCTCCTCATTTCTGCAACGCCTGAAGAGGAGGCGGGACAGGCCTGCTTCCGCATGAGCAGCACTTCATAACGACTTCATCAAGGAAGCGTGCAACATACGTGCAACAGCCTTCCAGGAAAGCGACCTTGCGAGGGCATCTTCGCAGGCCAATAGCTTGATCCACAGTGTTCGGCCAGGCGCTGCACCGGCGCCTGGCCTGGCCATTTTCGCGAACGTCGCGCACTAGATTTCACAGGGCAAGCACTCTTCCGCGCCAACAGCGGCAATCCGCAGCATCCCTGATCCGTCCTGGCAGCAACAGGTCTCGCTATACGGCAACTTGGGGATGCGTTCTCCGGGAGAGAACTTTCACCAGTACCGGTGGACTTCCCGCCCGCTCATTCCCATGGTGTGTCTCGCCGGAGAACAGCCTCCCGCGCATCCAGCACGGTCCGCTGAACTCCGAGCCGCACCCTGCCCGTTCACTCCCAGCACAAGGCAAGACATGCACCACCCCGAACCACCGCGCATACCCCACCACCCCGAGGCCCCCACCAGCACCACTCCCACCTCGGCCCCTTCCTGGCTCTCCACCGAAGACCTGGCCCGCTTCCTCGAAGTCGATCCCTCCACAGTCCGCCGCTGGCGCACCGCCAGACCCCCGCAAGGCCCGCCGTTCATCCGGCTCTCCGAGCGCGTGGTGATGTACAGCGCCCTCGACGTCCAGCAGTGGCTCACCAGCCGCCGCATCGACCCGGCGCAGGCCGCCTGATGATCCAGCAGATGCCGCCGATCGGCGTGAAGCTGTCGACGGACATCGAGTACCGCGAGGGCTTCCCCAACCCCCATCGTGCCCGCGTGCGGTGGTTCGACCCGCAGTCGCGTGAGCGGCTCTCCCGCTCCCAGATGCTGCCCACTGTCGTCGAGGCCGAGGCGTGGATCGGCCGCATGGAGCGCATCGCCGGGCGCGGCGTGAGCCCGGCGGTGGCGACGATGACGCTCGCCGACTACGGGGAGCTGGAGTGGGGCCTGGCCATGCGGGGCCTGGAGTCCAAGACCATGGACCCCTACGGGGCCGGGTGGCGGCTGCGCGTCGTGCCCACCATCGGGCACCTCCAAGTCCCCACGATCACCCACGGGGTGGTGGACCGCACCGTCCACGCCTGGATCGCGGACGGGCACGGACGCTCCACTGTCAAGAACTCCATCGCGCCCCTGAACCGCGTCATGGAGCAGGCGCTCCGCGACGGCATCATCGACGCCAACCCCGCCCGGGTCACCGGCTGGCAGCAGACCTACAAACAGGCCGAGGACGAACTCGACGACCCGCGCTCCCTCGCCCTGCGCGACTGGGCCGCCCTCGACGCCCTCGCCGAAGCACTCGTCGACAGTTCAGCCGACCGCTACCGGGGCTGGGGCGACGTCGTCCGCTTCGCCGCCTGCACCGCCGCCCGCATCGGCGAGGTCTCCGGCGTCCGCGTCCAGGACATCGACCCACACGCCTGGACCTGGGACTGCTGCCGCCAGACCACCCCCGGACCCGGCGGCCTCCTCGACAAAGGAACCAAGGGCAAGCACCGCCGCACCATCCCCCTCATCCCCGAGATCCAGCCCCTCGTCCAGGCCCGCCTCGCCGCCGTCGGCCACAACCCCATGGCCCGCCTCTTCACCGGCCCCCGCGGCGGCCGCATCACCACCGCCATCCTGCGCGACGCCACCCACTGGAACACCGTCGTCGTCCGCCTCGGCTACGAGCATCTGCGGCGGCACGCACTCCGCCACACCGGGCTCACATGGATGGCCGACGCCGGCATCCCCCTCCACGTCCTCCGCAAGATCGCCGGACACGGATCCATCCTCACCACCCAGCGCTACCTCCACCCCGACCACCAGGCAATCCACCTGGCCGGCACCGCCCTCAGCAACTACCTCACCGAAGGCCGCCCGATCCCCGAGCACCCCGCAGGTCCCACCGAAAGCCCCACTGGTCCCAAACTGGTCCCAGAGCCCACCCGCGTCCGCCACCTACGACTCGTCAGATGATCACATGCGAAAAGCCTCTGACCTGCGGTTTCCCGCTAGTCAGAGGCTTCGCTTACCGTGTCGGGACGGCGGGATTTGAACCCACGACCCCTTGACCCCCAGTCAAGTGCGCTACCAAACTGCGCCACGTCCCGGTGCTTGTCCGACCTGGGCTTTCGCCCCTGCCGACCGCGCACGAGAACAATACCGCACTTCAGGCGGTGGTCGCGCACCGTTTCCGGACGGGGCCGCCGGTGCCGGGCCGCGGACGGAGGGCCTCGGCCTCAACCCCGCCACATTCGAGCATGCGTTCGAACACCCCGCGATCAACCGCCCATGATCAACCACCTCCGCGGTGTTGACCTTGGGCCAGTCCCTCATGCCACCATCAGGGGTTCACCGTTCGCAACTCCCCTGCCGCAGGAGGACTGTTGGACACCACCGGCCCCACGGGCACCGAGCCGTCCCCCCTTTCCCGGCGCAGATTTCTGCAGGCCGCCGCCGGGACCGCCGCGGTGGCCGGTGCCGCTGCCGCCCTCCCCACGGACGCGGTCGCGGCGGTCGCCGACGCCCCGGCCGCCACCACGGGCACCACGGCCACCACCCCCGCCCTCTCCTTCACCGCCGCCACCAACGGCTCCGCCTCCCTCGCCCCCTCCGGCGACCGGCTGATCGCCGAGGTGCAGAACGTCCTGTGGTCCATCCCCCGCAAGGGCGGCGACGCCGTCGCCGTCACCCCGCCCGACCTGGAGCCCACCCGGCCGGTGCACTCCCCGGACGGGCGGCGGCTCGCGGTCTGCGCGTACCGGGGCGGCGGGTTCCACATCTGGACGCTGCGGCCCGACGGGTCGGGCCTGCACCAGCTCACCGACGGGCCCTGGGACGACCGCGGCCCGTCCTGGTCGCCGGACGGCACCCGCATCGCCTTCGCCTCGGAGCGCGCGGGCGACCCGGTCACGGGCAGCCCGTACCGGATCTGGACCGTGGACGTCCGCAGCGGTGCGCTCCACCAGGTCACCGGTCTGTCCGGGCAGGAGGGCCCGGGGCAGGACGGCGCCTGGGAGGACTTCGACCCCGTCTGGTCGCCGGACGGCAAGCGGCTGTGGTTCGTGCGGGGCAAGGTCGCGGCCGGGAGCGGACTCGACGCGCGCACGGTGGCGTCCGTGCCGGCCGACGGCGCGGGGCCGGTGCGTACCGAGCACGCCGACGGGACGACCGCCGCCCAGCTGATGACGCCGGCCCTGTCCCCCGCCGGGCGGCTGGCCTACCTGCGGACCACCCCCGCGCCCGCCGCCTCCTGCACGCTGGTGGTGGACGGGGAGGCCGTGCCGCTGGACGGGGACCTGGAGCCCGTTCCCCCGCGCTGGATCTCGCGCGACGAGCTGCTGGTCACTGTCAGCGGGCAGTTCACCGTCCTCCGGCCGTCGGCACCGGCGACCGAAGACCGCACCACGATCCCCTTCACCGCCAAGCTGCCCGTCGACCGGCCGCGTTACAAGGTCAAGCAGTACGACGTCGCCACGAGCGGCGTGAGCCGGGTCCGTTCCGTGCATCTGCCCGCGCTGTCCCCGGACGCCCGGCAGGTGGCCTTCGCCGCGCTCAATGCGCTCTGGGTCGCGGACATTTCGGACGGCAAGGCGGCCGTCCGGCCCCGCAAGATCGTGCAGGCCGACCCCACCCGCTACATCCTCGAACCCTCCTGGTCGCGCGACGGCAAGTCGCTGATCTACGCCGACGACCGTGACGGACTGCTCGCCGCCCGCCGCCGTGACCTGGCCTCCGGTACCGAGACCGCCCTGGCGGGCGGCGGACGCGTCCACCCCGCGCTCTCGCCGGACGGCGCCCGGCTGGCGTGCCTGGACCTCTCCGGCAACCTGATCGTCCGCGACCTGGCGGCCGGTACGGAGCGGGTGCTCGCGGCGCCGATGGGTGCCGGCGGGCTCCCGGGGCGGCCGAGCTGGTCGCCGGACGGGCGCTACGTGGCGCTGTGCGACCGCAACCGGCTCAACCAGCGCTTCCGCGAGGGCTACAACCTGATCAGGGTCGTCGACACCACGACCGGCACCGCCCGGCTGCACGCGGTCGCCCCGCACGCCTCGGTCTCCGACCGCTACGACTCCGGGCCCGTCTGGTCCCCCGACGGCCGCTCGATGGCGGTGATCGTCGAGTCGGCACTGTGGCTGCTGCCCGTGCGCCCCGACGGCACCCCGGACGGTGCGCCGCGCCGGCTGACGGACGAGGCCGCCGACCATCCCTCCTGGTCCGCGGACTCCCGGAAGATCCTCTACCTGTCGGCCGGGCGGCTGCGGCTGCTCGACACCGCCGACGGATCCGCCCGCACGCTCCCCGTCAGGCTCGACTACCGGCGGCCCGCCCCCGCCGACACGGTCGTGCACGCCGGGCGGCTCTGGGACGGCACGGGCACGGCGGTGCGCGAGGACGTCGACCTGGTGATCCGCAACGGCCGCATCGCCGCCGTCGAACCGCACCGGGCGCGCCGGGCCGCCGTGCGTACGGTCGACGCGTCCGGGCAGACGGTGATCCCGGGGCTCTGGGACGCGCACACCCACCCCTGGCAGTACACCTACGGCGGCCGCCAGACCGCGCTGCAGCTGGCGTACGGCATCACCACGGCCGTCTCGCTCGGCGGCTTCGCCTACGAGCAGGCCCGCATCCGCGAGGCGGTGGCCGCCGGGGCGCTGGCGGGGCCGCGGCTGCTGGCCACGGGCGAGCTGCTGGACGGTCCGCGCGTCGCGTACAGCATGGGCCGCGCGCACCGCACCCGCGAGGGGCTGCGCCGGTCGCTGTCCCGTGCGACGGCGCTGGACTGGGACTTCGTGAAGACCTATGTGCGCGCCCCGGGCTGGATCATGGAGGAGGCGGCGCGGTTCGCGCACGAGCGGCTGCGGGTGCGCAGCGGCGGTCATCTGTGCACGCCGGGTGTGCAGCTGGGCCAGGATCTGACGACCCATCTGCAGGCCACGCAGCGGCTGGAGTTCGGGCACGCCACGACGGCAACAGGTCGCTCGTACGAGGACCTGGTGAACATCTACACCGCCCGCGGCGTGGACTTCCACATGATCGCGACCATCTTCACCTCGGTGCCGCTGGTGGGCAGCGACCCGGCGCTCGCGGAGGATCCGCGGGTGACGCAGCTGATGCCGCCGTGGGACGTCGACCTGGTGCGGAAGACGGCGGGCCGGGCGCCCACGGAGGACGAACTGGGCGCGCTGAGCCGGGAGATCGACGTCTACCGCCGGGTCCTGGCCGAGGGCGGGATCGTCGCCCTGGGCACGGACGCCCCGCTGGTGCCCGTCGGTCTCTCGCTGCACATGGGGCTGCGCGCCCTGCACCGCTACGGCCTGTCGCCGGCCCAGGCGCTGAGCACGGCGACGGTGCTGGCGGCACGGGCGTACGGTGCGGAACGGGACCTGGGCACGCTGGAGGCGGGCAAGCTCGCCGATGCCACGATGGTCGACGGCGATCCGTTCGAGGACTTCGACGTGCTCGTGCGGACGCCGTCGGTGCTGCGCGGCGGAGTGCTCTACGAGCAGCGGGAGTTGGTCGAGGCGTACGAGCACGCGGCGGCTCCGGCGGCGCGGCAGCCGCATCCGCACGGCGGCTGGGCGGCGGTGGGGCGCCAGTTGCGCCGGGATTCGTGCTGCGACATGGAGTTGCACTGACGCTCGCATGAGGACCGCCCGCCTGCGCAATGCGCGGGCGGGCGGCCGGTCGTGCGGTCCGTCACTCCTTGATCTCGTACGAGTCGCCGTACACCTTCCACTTCAGCGGCGGCTTGAGGTCGAAGTTGCCGTTGTCGAGGAAGACGCGCTGCGCGGTGTCGACACGGCTGGTGTCGCTGTGCGCCTCCTCGTGCTTCATGGCCGTCTTGCGGGCGTCGAGGAAGGCGTTGAGGTAGGTCTTCTCGTCGCCGCCCTGGGCCGGGGGCTTGGCCTTGGCCAGGGCGTGCTTGCGGATGTCGCCGAAGCTGTCCTTGCTGTTGCCGGGGCCGTGCATGACGATCGCGTCGTAGTAGGCGAACTGGCCGAGCGTGCGCAGGCCGTCCTTCCTGGCCTGGTCGACGGCGGGGCCGAAGTAGACGCGGTCGCGCTCGGCCTCCTGGCAGTCCCGGAAGGTCTTGTCCTCGAGGGCGGCCTTCTTCCAGGCGGCCTTGTAGGCGCTGCCCAGGCCGGCGGTGGAGTCGCTGCCGTTGACCTTGCGGAGGGCGGGGAGGTACTTGGCGAGCGGGTTGTCGGGCTTCTGCTTGGTGTAGCGCTCGACGAGTTCGAGCATGTCGCCGGTGCCCGAGGTGAAGCCGATGATGCCGCCGGTGAAGCCGCGGCCGTCGTCGATGTCGTCGATGTACTTGAACTGGTCGCGCCACTTGAGCGAGGAGTTCTCCGCGCTGGACACCAGCTGCATGGCGATGTCCTTCTCGTGCGGGTCGTCGAGCCCGGCGCCCTGGGCGCGTATCAGGGCGGTGGCGGAGGCGTCCTGGAGCCCGTGCTCCGCCGCGGCCGCCTGCCCCACGCCGCCGAGGGCGAGGGAGGCGGGAAGGACGATGGCGGCACCGATCAGGGCGATGGGGGTGGTCTTCTTCCACGTGCTCGCGAGCATGCGGATCTCCGTTTCCCGGTGGCTTGTTAGGAAAGTTTCCTAACCGTTGCCGGGCATTGAAACGGAAGGCCCGCGAACGTGACAAGAGGTGTCAGGGGTCACCCATGAGAACGCGCCACTCCCGACACCCCTCCCCGCACCCCGCCCCTACGCCCGGAGAACGACCTCGGCCTCGCCCGCCGCGGCCGCACTGCAGGCCGGCTGAACACACAGACCCCTCGGCGCCATGCGGATGTCCGGCCGGATCCGCACCATGGCACCCAGTCGGACGATCGGCGGCTCTCAGCGGAGCAGCGTGCCCCCGGTGGCATCGATGAACGATCCCGTGATCCAGCGAGAGTCGTCGGACGCCATGAAGGCCACGATGTCGGCAATATCGGAAACCCCACCGACTCGCTCGAATACCGACAGCCGGGACATCTCCTCCAGGGCCTCCGCGTCGTCGAAGACCGGGTCGCCGTTGTCGGTCACCCCAGGGGCAACGGTGTTAATGGTGATTCCCTTGGCAGCAAGGCAGGGAGCCATGTGCAGAGTAATCTGCTCCATCGCACCTTTGCTCATCGCATAGCTGATCTGCGCCGGGAAGGCGGAACGTGTCATACCGGAAGAAATATTAACGATCCGCCCGCCTCTGGACATCAAGACCATGGCGCGCTGCACGACAAGGAACGGCACCTTCGCATTCACTGCATAATACCGATCGAGCATCTCCTCCGTGACATCGTCGGGAGCAACACCGCCGAACCCCGTCTGTGCTGCATTGTTGACGAGTATGTCCAACGTGGTCTCGCCCGCCCGGACTTCGAGCCCTTCTTTCAGTTTGTTCATCAGCTCGTCGACGGAACCCGTCCCACCGAGCCGGGCACACACGGCGAATGAACGCCCGCCCTCCTCCTCGATCGACCTCACGGTTTCCTGCGCCGCGGAGGCATCGGTCGCATAGTGCACCGCGACGAGCGCACCGTCACGGGCCAGCCTCTGCGCAATACCGCGCCCTATCCCCCGGCTGGCCCCGGTGACGAGCGCCGTCCTGTTCTGCAACTTGGCCATACAACTCCCTTTCAGGGTGAGCGCGGAACCCGGGCCGACCGCTTCATTATGCGCAGTCCGCCGCCGGCATCGAGCAGGCCAAGTACAGGAAATCTACAGAAGATTGCCAAGCGCGGACGATGCCCGGGGCTTCACTCAGGAGCACCGGGACACAACGCCCCGTCACCACATCGCCGTAACTGATCAGCATCCCGCCCACTGCACACTTCCGGCAGCCTTCCGTCAACATTTTGGGCAATCTGAGCCAGGATCAGCACACGAGTTCATTAAACTTTCAGCTGCTCCGAAGACCCCATCGCCAAGGCCCGTTCGCATCAGTCACCATCCAGCGTCACAACCCACATCGAGGGGGATTCATGCCTCGCCTGACCATTCTCGTCGCCGGTGAGACTGCTCTGCTACGCGATGCGCTTGCGGAGTTACTGCATTCCCAGGCAGACATGTCCGTCCTGGCACAGGCCGCCAATGAGCACGACTTGGTGCACAGGACCGCGGCCCTGCATCCGCACGTGGTCGTCCTGGAGCCCTGGGCCATGGACAATGCCTTGGTGCGCACAATGCAATCGCTGCACCGTCTGTCTCCGAGGCCGGCTGTGGTCGCGTTGTCGGTGCGCCACTCGATGGCCGACCGCCGCGCCTTGGAAGCTGCCGGACTGCACACCTACCTGCCCCGGGGCGCCGACCTGGACGAGTTGCTGTCCACGGTGCGCACGCTCGCCCCTCCGGCAGTACGGAATGCCGTCAGGAGCCCTTCACCCGCACTCACCCGCCGCGAGACGGAGGTATTGCGCGGTGTGGCGTCGGCCATGACCAACCAGCAGATCGGTCACAGCCTGGGCATCACCACCGGTACGGTCAAACGGCATCTGCACGCCGCCTTCCGGAAGCTGGGAGCTGTGTCCCGGCTGGACGCGGTGACCCAAGCGCTCGCCGCCGGCTTGATCGCACCACCGATGTCCGGGCTGCCGAACAGCACAGCATCGGCAGAACAGGCGCCCCGTCGTGATCGGTCCGGCCCTCTGGCCCCATGCTGATACCGGGCAGTCGCCGCGTACCCCATGCGTGACTCCGACGGGTACGCCCACGGCACCGGCCCGCTCCGAGGGGCAGCCGGCAGTTCACCAGGGGACCGGGCCGGCATTCCCGAAGAATCCACCCGTCGGGCGTTCTCCGCCCGCCAACGCCGTGCGGACGATCACCTCGGCACCTTCGGTGACAGATTGAACACCCGTGTGTCCGTTCAGATCGGTGGCGGTCCAGCCCGGGTCCACGGCGTTGAACACAATTCCGGGAAACGCCTTCGCATACTGGGCGGTCAGCATGTTGAGGGCAGCCTTGGAAGAGTTGTACGCCAGGCTCGGATAGTAGACGGGCAGCAGCGGGACATACTGCTCGGGATCTTGGGCGATGGCCAACGACCCCAGGCCGCTGCTCACGTTCACAACGGCAGGAGCGCTACTCGCCCGGAGGAGCGGCAGAAACGCCTGAGTGACACGCACGACCCCGAAGAGGTTGGTCTCGTACACCGTCCGGACGTCGTCGACCGTCATTTCCGAGGCTTCCTTGAGAGGCCCGGTGATCCCTGCATTGTTGACCAGGACATCGAGGCAACCAGCCTGTTCCCGCAACGAAGCCGCCGCTGCCGCGACCGACTCGTCACCGGTCACATCGAGTTCGAGACACTGCGCACCGATCCGCTCCGCAGCCACTCGGCCGCGGTCGGGGTCACGTGCGCCGAGGTAGACGGTGTGACCCGCCTCGACAAGACGTCGGGCGGTCTCCAGCCCCAAACCCTTGTTCGCGCCGGTGACGAGCGTTGTCATCATGACGTGCCACCCGTGCCGGACGACGCCGCGTCGGAGGCCCGCGCCTTCGGGGCCGGCGAGGCGTAGGCGTACAGGAAGGTGTCGGTGGCAGCCTTTGCCACAGCGCGCAGTTCAGCGGCGGGAACGCGGCGTGTACCCAGCCTGGAGCGCAGCTCCATCGGCCCCGTCAGCAACGCGAGGAACTGCTCACTCGCCAGTTCAGGGTCGCTCGCACGCAGTTGGCCGGAGAGCACGAGGCGGGCCAGGCGGTCGGCGAGCGTTTCACTCACACGTTGCGCACCGCTCCGCTGAATGTCCCTCAAGAGGTCCGGAAACCGGGGTCCTTCGGCATGGAGCAGGCATCGCAGCGCCTGGGATTCTTCGTCGCAATGGCTCCGCAGCAGGCGGTAGCCCGTTTCCTCCAGCATGGCGCGTATCCCGCCCTCGGGGTCACGCAACCGGTCGAGTGCTGCGAGTTCGCTGACGACCGTGCGCCCGACGGCAGCCAGCATCGCCTCGCGGAACAGCGTCTCCTTGTCGCCGAGGTGGTTGTAGAGGGTGGGCTTGGCCACGCCCGCCTCGGCTGCGATCTCCCTTACGCAGGACTGCCCGTATCCCTCACGGGCGAAGGTCCGGAAGGCGGATTCGAGGATCGCCTGCCGCTTGTCGATGCGCCCGCGCGCCCCGCCGCGCCTGCTCGCTTCTGACGTCTTGGCTCCGTTCACCCCGGCATCGTACCGCCACAGCACTTGATTGAACCGATCAGTTCAACTGGGCACCCAACAAGGTTGAGCCTGCACCGACTTGACCAGTAGACTGAACCGGTCGGTTCAAAGATCTTTACTAGGCGCTCAACGGTTAGGAAAGACATGTCTCAAGCCAGAGATGACCGCCTGGATGCCGCCCTCTTACGGCTGATCGGTGTCACCCTGCTCGGCGGGATCATGGGGATCCTGGACAGCACCATGGTCACCGTCGCGGCCGACTCCCTCGCCGACGAGTTCGGCACGTCGCTGAGCTCGATCAGTTGGGCCTCGACCGGCTATCTGCTCGCACTGACCGTGACCATCCCGATCACCAGCTGGGCCGTCAGGCGGTACGGCGTGAAGAGACTGTGGCTCTTCGGCCTTGCGCTGTTCCTCGTGGGCTCGATCTCCTCCGCGCTCGCCTGGAACGTGACCAGCCTGATCGGCTTCCGGATCGTCCAGGGCATCGGGGCGGGGGTCGTCGACCCACTGGTCCTGGTGATCCTGGCCCGCGCCGCAGGACCCAGCAGAGCTGGACGCGTCATGGGCATGATGGGCGTCGTACTGTCCCTGGGCCCGGTACTCGGACCGGTGCTGGGCGGCATCGTGCTCGAATCCCTGGGCTGGCGTTGGATGTTCTACATCAACCTGCCCATCGGTATCGTCGCCGTCCTGCTCGCGCTGCGGGTCGTCCCGGCCGATCCGCCGGAGGCACGAGGGCCGGGAGCTCGTCTCGACATCGTCGGTGCCGTGCTGATGGCACCCGGCTTCGCGGCGATCGTGCTGGCCCTGACCGAGGCCGGCCAGCACGCCGGCTTCGGCGCGCCCTCCGTGCTGATCCCGTTGGCCGCCGGGCTCGCGCTGCTTGCCGGGTACGTGATCCACGCGCTGCACGCCCGGGAGACCGAACCATTGATCGACGTCCGGCTCTTCGCCAGTCGCAGCTTCGCCGCGAGTGTCGTCGTGCAGGGGCTGGTGGGGCTCGGCACCTATGCGGGCTTGTTCGCACTGCCGCTGTACTACCAGGTGGTGCACGGACACGGCGCCCGCGCAGCCGGCCTCCTGGTGGCCCCACTGGGCATCGGATCGGCACTCGCCATGCCTCTCGCCGGGCGACTCAGCGACCGGTTCGGGGCACGCAGTCTGGTGGGCGGCGGAGCGGCTCTCACAGCTCTCGGAGCAGTCGTCCTCACCCGGCTCGGTGCGAGCGACAGTGAGGCGTGGTCGGCGATGGCCGCGCTCGCCATCGGCTTGGGGCTCGGCGCCGTGGGCGCACCCACCATGGGATCGCTGTACCGGACGCTGCCGCCCGAGAAGGTACCGCAGGGCAGCTCCGTCCTCTACAACCTCAATCAGCTCGGCGGAGCGCTCGGCGTGGCCTGCGTCGCCCTGATCCTCGCAGCAGTCGGCACGGACAAGGGCTCCGGTGGGACCGGCGGGTTCCAGGACGCCTATTGGTTCGTCTTCGCGGTGGGTCTGGTCATTCTGGCCGCCACTCCGCTTCTTCCCGGTCGCCCCAGGACTGCGCCCGCAGAGCAGCAGGATGACGGTGACCGGCAGGAGGAGCATGCGCTCGCCGAGGGAGGCGGTCCCGTCGGTGCATGAGACCGTTACGGTCTGAGCCGAATCGCTTGTGGACAGCCGCACAAGCGGCATGACAGGGCCGGGGCCGCGCCGAGCGCGGACCCGGCTCTTGCATGCGGGCAAGCGGGTGGCAGCCAGATGGACGACATCAACTTTGGTGATATATACATCGACCTTCAGGGCTGCGCATGCAACGCTTCCATAGGCAGCGCAAAAGGGCTCGGACGGGGGGGCCTTGCACTCCTTCGCCTATACGCGCGGCAACACATGCCGTCGTGGTCACAGAGCACCTGCACCACTACTGCCGTGACCCATGCACCCGGCCACAGGGGAGAGCAAGTGCAGACATCCACACCGGTCGCGTTACCGCTTCTGCCGTCGCTGCCCCGGCAGCAAGGCAGCGTGCCGGGCAGGTCATGGCGCATACTCGTGGTCGACAGTGACGAAGTCTCCGCGCATGACTTGAGCCGACAGCTTCAACGGCACAGACACGATGCCCGAGCCGTCACTTCCGGAGCAGCAGCTCTCCGCGAGCACGCCGACGCCGACGTCGTACTCCTCAACCTCGACCTCCCGGACGTCGACGGACTGGAGGTGTGCCGTTCCATTGCAACTGCGCGGAACACTCCCACCCTCGCGATCACTGCCAACGGGAGCGAACTCGACTGTGTCCTGGCTCTCCAGGCGGGCGCCGACGACTATCTGGTCGAGCCGTACGGGTTGCGTGAGTTGCTGGCCCGGGTCGACGCCGTGATGCGTCGCGCCCGCCCCGACGCCGCGCTCCCTGCCCGTGCGGACCTGGGCCCGTTGATCATCGACCAGGCCACGCGCACCGTACTGCTGCACGGCCACGCCCTGTCGCTCACGCGCAAGGAATTCGACCTGCTCCAGCTCCTGGCTTCCCTGCCGGGAGAGGTGGTCACCCGGCGACGCATCCTCCAGCAGATCTGGCACGACACCGACATCAGCCGCAGCCGGACGATCGACACTCACGTCAACAGCCTGCGTCGCAAGCTCGGTTCGTCCGACTGGATCATCGCGGTCCGAGGTATCGGGTTCCGTCTGGGTGACGGGGCAAGTGCTGCGTGACTCACTCCCGGCCCGAATCCTGACGGACCAAGCACTCCTCCAGGAAAGAGAGGACGCGATGGTGGTAGCTTCGGGCGACCCGGCCGAGGCTGATGTTGTGGCCCGCACGTGCCTGGTGATCGATGCGCACCAGGGGCGAGGCAGTGAGACGTCCGGCCATGGCACTCACCGTCTGCGCATCACACCGCCACCAGCGTTCATGCTCTGCGTAGGTGAAGCGCACCGGAACTCGCACGGCACGCGCCACCTCCTCGAACCTGCTCGGCCAGTTCACCGCCTCCGCCAACTCCCCGAAGGGGACCGGCGCCACCAGTTCCTCGGCGAACCGGAAAGTCCGGGGCGGATAGAGGGAGAGAGGACCCCAGTGCAGCCCGCGAGCGCGCAGCCCGTCCGCTCCCGTCAGCAGCGCCGGATCTGCGGCCCAGCGGTCGCTGAGCCCGGAAACATCCACTCCCAGCAGGTGGTCGGCCGACCAGTCGGCCGCAGTGCAGAGCGCAACCTTTCCACCCAGCGAGTGCCCCACCATGAAGAACCCCGCTCCTACCGGAAGGCGGCGCGCATAGTCGGTCAACACCGCACGGACCCGGGCCGCTTGTCCAGCGAGCCCCATCCCCTCCGGTACCGCCGGCGCCGAAAGCCCGTAACCAGGTCTGTCCAGAGCAAGCGCAGCGTAACCACAGGACGCAGCCAGCGTCAGCAATGAGGTGGCCGGGTCCGCCTGCCCGTGGAAATATCCGGCGCGCATGCCTCCGCCGTGAAGCGCCACCACCACGGCTCGGGGCGGAACAGCCTCCGGCAGGGCCAGGAACCCCGAGAGGACCAGGCCGCCCGCATCGAACTCGGTTCTGCGGACAGGACCACCGGCCGGGGGCGAAGAGAGGCGCAAGAGGGGAACCTCCACGTCGTCAAGTAGGCAGAAAGGCTTCCGAGTACGGGATGGACCGGCCGTACCGGGACGGCCGGTCCGCTCCGTTCAGTGGGAGAGCAGCACCCGGGTCCGTTCATCGAGCCTGCGGGCAGCACGCACGTCGAAGGACCTGTCCTCCAGACTCATCCGGCGTCCCTCCACGAATGCGCTCAACGCTTCAGCCGGAGGCGCGTACAGTTTTTCGACGATGGGTGCGATACCTGCTTCCACTGGTTTGGCCGTGCGCTTCATCGCCTCGATGTGACGCCTCGTCTCCGCGTCATACTCTCCGGAGAAGCTGGTGGACACACTGCCCGGATTGAACAGCACGTACCGGGTACGGCCCGATCCGTACTTGTCCGCGAAGGCCACGCCCAGCAGGTCGTTCGCCTTGCCGCCCTGCATCTGCGCAGCCAGACCGTGGTACTCCCGGGTGAACTCCAGGTCCTGCCAGTTGATTTCACCCATCGGCGACCCGGGACCCGCGACGTTCATGATGACCGGCTCCTCGGCCTTCTCCAGCAGCGCCCGCAGGCCGTGGCCGAGCAGGTACCGGCTCAGGTAGAAGAGCGCGAAGGTGGCCTCCCGACCTTCCACGGTCTCCCGTCGCTGCGAGAGGTAGTGGCGCGCGCACAGCACCAGGCCGTCCACGGAAGGAAAGTTGTCCGTGACCCACCGAACGACCCTCTCGTTCTCGCTGATCAGGCCCAGGTCCGCGCGGATGAACGAAGCCCGTTCCACTGCACCCGATTCATCCGCGGCAGCGAGGAAGGACTCTCCCTTCTGCTCGTCACGCCCGATGACCACGACGGCATCCCCGCGCTTCAGGCAGGCGAGTGCGATGGCCCTGCCCATCCCGTCGGTGCCGCCCTGGACCACGAAGTGCTTCATGTTGTTCTCCTCGCTCCGACCGTTCAACACGGCGCTGCCGACGTAGGGTTGCCCCACCAGCCGGGCCTGCGCACAACCCACGCAAACAATTACCTGAACCGATCGGTTCATGTCGAGCGCATCAACAGGTCAGCGCTGCACTCCTGCCGGCGCGGCCGGCGGACGGGAGGTCGGCCTGTGCATCCGCTGCGACGGCCGGGAGCGGCATGCACGGGGAGGACGGAGCGTGCTCGGCGAGCACTCGCCGGGACAGTTCCGGAACGGTGAAGGCCGATCCCTTGCGGCATGTGTGCAGCTCGAGGAAGCCGGCCACCACCAGCGATTCGACCAAGCGGCCGAACTCCCCGGAGAACCGGCCGGAGCGCTCCATGGCCTGCAGCAGTTCCTGCTCGAGCACCGGCCTCGGCAGCCGGCTCAGGAAGGCGAGCAGTTCGCGTTCCGCCTCCGGCAGCCGGAGGTGCGCCTGCACGAGACGGGCGAGAAGATCGCTCCACGGCCCCCGGAGAACCGCCAGCCGCTGGGCGTCCTGACGCGCCCGGCCCAGCAGATTGCCCACCAGCAGGTCCGAACGAGCCGAGAGACGCTCTCCCAGAGCCCGAACGGCCAGCGGAAGCCCGTCGTACAGCCGCACCAGCTCCTCGGCGGCGCGACGCTCCCGTCCGAGCCGTTCCGCTCCGGCAATACGCTCGAGCAGTGCCACCCCTTCGTCCTTGCTCATCCCCTGCAGGGGGATACGGGTGACGGCCCCGGGCAGCCCCTCGAGGCGCCGGCGAGAAGTGATCACCACCGAACAGTCGGGGCTGCTGGGCAACAGCGGCAGCACCTGTTCGGGGCCGTGAGCGTCGTCGAGCACCACCAGCATGCGACGTTCTGCCGTCCAGCTGCGGAACAGCCTGGCCAGGTCCTCGACGGCCTCCGGCAGCCGATGCCCGGAGTGACCCGAGGACATGAGCAGGGAGGCCAGCGCGTCCCGAGCGGACACAGGAGTGCCGTCGGACCGGTGCAAGGTGGCGAAGAGCTGACCGCCGGGGAAATGCGCCCGCAGCCGATGCGCCGCCTCGACGGCCGTCACGGTCTTCCCGGATCCGACACCGCCTGACACCACCGCGATACGGACGGACGGACCGTCCGCATCACCGCCCGCCGGGCGGGCCGCGGTGACGATCACCTTCAGTTCCTCCTGCCGACCGGTGAAGTCGCTTATCGCCGGCGGAAGTTCTGCCGGAGCGGCCAGGTGAACCGCCTCGTCGACGGGAGCCGCGGATCGGTGCTCGGGCGGCAGGACATCCTCCAGAATGCCCTGCTGCAGTCCTTTCACCTTCGCCGAGGGCTCCAGGCCGAGCTGGTCGACCATGGTCGCGCGGAGCCGCCGGTAGGCGTCGAGCGCCACCTGCCGGTACCCCGAGCGCGCTGCGGCGCGCATGAGCTGGCCTGCGATCACCTCATTGAGCGGATGGTCGATGGCCAAGCCCCTCAGCTCACTGAGCAGTTCCCGGTGCCTGCCCAGCGCCATATCGGCCTCGATGCGCTGTTCCAGGGCGCTCATCCTGAGGTCTTCCAGCCTGGCCCGCTGGGCCGAGAGCAACACGCCGGCTTCCGTTCCCGAGAAGGCCTGTCCCCGCCACAACGCGAGCGCCTCGCGATAGGCGCCGGAGGCGGCCTCGGGGCACCCCCCGCTCAGTGCCGCCCTCCCTGCAGTACACAGCTCCTCGAAACGCCACAGGTCCAGCTGTCCTTTGTCGACACGGATCCGGTAGCCGCGCTGCGCCGTTTCCACCCCTGCCCCGTCCCGGGCACCGTCCCGCAGAGCTTTCCGCACGTGGTAGACGTGCGTCTGGACAGTCTTCCGGGCAAGCTTCGGGGGACTGTCGCCCCAGAGCTCCTCCACCAGGCTCTCCATGGAAACCATCCGATTGGCATGGACGAGCAACAGTGACAGCACCTGACGGCTCATGGGATAGGCGGGCCCGCACGGTCCGCGATCCCCGCAGACTTCCATCGGGCCGAGAATGGCGAAATACATGGACTCCCCCGTTGGACACGATGTTTGCTGCCATCCGGACGTGTCGACGGCGTTCAGGCCTCCGAGGCCGTGAGGGTCAGCCAGTGGGTGTAGAGAGCACCCGCGTCGCCTCCGCCCGCCGCGTCCAGCAACGGCTCGATCACCTCGTCGATGTGGTCGGCGGCCTCCTTTTCGGAGGCCCACTCGGAGAGCACGAGCACGCTGCTGCCGTCCTGGCTCACGTGAAAGTTGGCAGCAATGGCTCCGGGATAGGCCCGCTCCTCCCCTTCCGCCTCTTCCTCCGCCGCCAGCAACCCGTCGATCCACTGACGGGCCGCCTCTGCACCGGCCATCGGGAAGACTGCTGCGGGGAAGCACTCGGGCACGGGCGCCGACTGGGGTATCGCTCCACCACGGACAACGCGGTACAGCTGGTACGGACCGGGGCCCAGGGACCGGGCATCTCCCACCCCCCAGACCGGAGCAGGGCGGGAGATGCTCCCTTCCTGCTGCAAGGAGACCTGCAGCGCCGCGCGGGACGACCACTGGGCGTACGCCAGCACGGAGTTGCCGTCCGAGCTCCGGTAGCAGCTGGCGGACAGCAATTCCTCCGGCCACTCCGCCGTTTTCCAGTGGGCGGACATCGCATCGGCCACCTCGTCCTGCAGACCGGGGCCATTGACGGTGATCATTTCGACAAGGACGGCATCGACGTCCGGACGGTCGATGGCCGGCAGGCCGGCAGGGGCGTTCGCCATTATCAATCCCCTTCGGCAATCCGACAGAACCACGGGTCCATTTTCGGCGGCACAGCGGTGTTTTCCCATAGCAGCCGCTGAAACCTTTCGATTGGAACCAGAAGTTCCGCAGGAGCCTGCCAGGGAATGTCAAATCAGTGTCAGGGGAGCTCAAATGTGCCGGCAGCAGACATCAAGCGATCCGGCGGCCGACACTGCGGTACAGGTGATACCGCCTGAACCCGATGGGCCGAACCCCCGGGATGTCACCGCTCACCCGCATGGTGGTCACCCGGGCCGCACTGTCGAGAAACGCCAGGTGAGCCTCGTCCGATGTCCACTCCGCATAATTGAGCACGCGGGTGGCATCGGTGCTGACATGGAAGTTCGCGGACAGCATGCCGGGCGGCCCGCTGTCCGGCGGCCCGTCCAGCGCGTCGGTCAGAGAAGCGATGACCCGCTCCTGTCGTTCGGCGCCGTCGACGTCGAACATGGCAATGACCACGCACGCCGGGACGCCGGACGTCCCCTGCGGCACCACGCTGGCGCGAAGCCGGTATTCGACCGCTCCGGCCCTGGCGGGTCCGCGCAGCGAGTCCACGAATGGCACGTAGGAATCCCCGTCGGAGCACTGCGTATAGGTCAGCACCGTGTCCTCCTCGGTGCTCAGGTAGCAGTTGAACGAGAGAATCCCGGCGGGCCATGGGGTACTGCTCCACTCCGCAACCGTCCGTTCCAGTACGGCCTGTGCTCCAGCACGGTCCGGTTCATGTCGTTGGCCGACGAAAATCGATGCCACATCGGAGCGTCGGATCTCCGGCAGGCCGGAGAAAGTCAAATGACTCATTTCGCATCCACTCGTCAGAACTCAGCGCTGGTAGGCGGATTCGCTCCGGGCGCGCCGGAGTGCCCTGGCCCACCACAGCAGCTGGTCGACCATGGCCTTTGCCGCTGCCTCTCCGCCTTCCGGAGCACGGAGGCAGCCGTCTTCGGTGACGCGGTTCCCCGGAGGGTGATGGCGTGTACCGGATGGCCCGTTCCCGCAAGTCGTCCTACGTCTACGGATACGGCTACCCGGACTACCCCGAGGGCATCGTCGTCGCCGACCCGGCATGGAAGGGCCGCGACGGCGTCACCTACTTCGGTCACGAGGCCTCCGAGGACGACCTTCCCTCCGGGGGCAGTTCCCGGCCGAGCACCCCGGCCTCCGGGCAGGTGGTAATTGACGGCCTGGCCTACGGCCCGGGTGCGGAGGGCTGGCACATCACAGCCCTTGGCCGGATGCTCGTCGCCGCGGGATGCTCCGCGTACGAGGAGGGACCTGGTCCGGTGTGGACTTCGGCCGACAAGGAGTCCGTGCGCCGGTATCAGATCAAGATTGGTGACCGGGGTTCGGATGCTGACGGCCTGCCGGGCAAGCGCCAGTTGGCCCGCCTGAAGCGCGAGTTCGGATGGGCGGCGGCGTAATGGCATCCATACCGAAAAGGGGTCGGCACCGCGGGCCGGCCGCGGCCTACCCGATTCTGGAACTGGCCCGCGAGCACCCGGCCCGGCTGTACAGCATCGCCGCAGCAGCCACGCCCCTCGTCGCCCTCTACGTGCACGGCCTCCCTCAGGAAGCGATTCTTGGCCTGGTGGCCGCGCTGTTGGGCGCGGGTGAGGTCACGCAGCGTGTGGAGAACTCGAAGACGGCGGAGGCGTTCGAGCTGCTGGCCCGAGCAGCTGCACGCAAGACTCCCTGACGACGAGGCGGCCCGACCGGAGCGGCCTGCACACGTCGCTCAACGGCCCAGACGTGGCGCCTCGTTAGCCTGCCTACAGGTCAAGCGTGTTGATAGGCCAAGTAAAGGAAGGGTAAGATCAACTTCCCATCGATCGGCGCATCCCTTTTGGAGATGCCCCATCCAATGCGTGACCTATAAGGAGGGGGAGCGGCATGAAGAACATCAAGAAGCGAGTGCTGTCTCATCTGGCAGCTGCAGCAGTTGTGGCGCCACTGGCGGTAGTTGGAACTTCAGGCGAAGCTTTCGCCTGGGGTGACAGGAACGTCCAGTGGAAGAATGCACAGACCGGAAGGTGCCTGACCTGGAACAGTGAAGGCGTTCTCACCACTGCGCCCGCATGCGGCCGTAGCGCGGGCGAATGGAGTGAGAAGGAAGTATCAAACGGCGTCTTCCAGTTTCGAGAGGAATTTCAGGACCAGGGGAGGAACCGGTGTCTCGACAGCAGCGACGCGGGTAGGGTCTACCTGAATCCGTGCAACTCGGGAAACTATCAAAAGTGGAGGGAGACGAAGACCTCCACTGGGTGGAAGCTCACCAATGTCGCAACGGGCCTCGTTCTCGACAGCAGCGACGGCGGCAAGGTGTACACGAAGCCTGACAATGGCGGTAAGTACCAGCGCTGGCTCTAGCATTCGGGTGAGCAGCCCGGCATTGATCGTGTCGCGTCACGCGAACTAACTAACCACGAATAGAGTAATGCCGACAAACGAAGCCCCGCACGTCCAAATGGATGGGCGGGGCTTTTTGTTGTTTCAGGCCTGCAGGTCAGGCAGAGGCCGAGTCACCCCTGGAAGGGAAACGAGTCCCCAGCGGGGTCGCCGTATCGGTTACCTGGCCATCACTTCCCAGACTTGACCATGGGGCTCGCTGGCAGCATTCCACTGCTGGGCCGGAGCCCCATTATCGGTGCGAGAATCTGCAATCTCCAGCACTTGGCCTGAATTACTGTTGATGAAGTAAGCGCCTCCCTGACTGGTGTCGCTCGCCCACTGCCACTCCTGAGTTCTTATGTCCTTGCAATCCCACTGTTGAACGGGAGCCCCGTTGTCGGTACGGGAGTCGGCAATCTCCAGACACTTGCTGGAGTTGACGTTATATATCCAGTAATTCCCGTTGGAGGCAGGCCAGAGGATCCACTGGGATGCGAACTGACCTTTACAGGTCCACTGCTGGGCCCGCGCCCCGTTCTGCTCGCTTCCGTTGCCAATCTCCAGACATTTACCGCTGTTCCAGTTTTTGAGATACACATAAGCTTTCGACTCCGCTTGATCCAGCGAGGGCAGGGAAGCGGCTTGGGCAGGTGAGCTTGGTGCAGCAAAAGCTAGAGTAACAACGGAACCCAGAATGGCTGCGGCTCTTCTAAAATTTTTCATGAAGTCTCCTTTTCGATAATTTTCATCGCCGACTTTCCGGACAGCTCTGCCCCCTGGTCGCAACACAAGTGGGCCTCGCCGACTAGGGCATTGACGCTGCGTCAGCAGGGCAGCCCCGTCCGATACTGCGGGCCCTTCAGTTGCCCCGTCGGCTCCTGCGCTGGGCTGTCTTTGCTTGGCCGTGTGCCCAGCCCGCGACAAGTGCGCCGCTGGCGACGGCGATGATGTAGACGGTGAGGCCGGCCGCGAATCCGCCTGGCAGCCAGCCGAGTAGACCGGCGTTGCCGTGGTCGACGACCTGGCGTATCGCTCCCTGTCCCCCCAGGACGAGGAGAGCTACACCAAAGATTTGTAGAACGTCGTACTTCACGTGGTGTCCTTCGGAGCTCAAGACGTGACTGCGGTGGTAGGGGCATCACAAGGAACGCTGGTGAACCAGGCGTAGGCGGGAGCGAGCGTTGGTGATGCAGGCCATCGATTGACCGTTGCCAGGAGCTGCCAATAGCGTTTGGTGTGTGGGTCAACGGCCATCTGCAGGCGGGCGAGGAGCCAGCGGCGCAGATCGCCGTCACCGGCACTCGTGAACGCGTGGCCGTAGAGGTCGATCAGTGAATGGGCGAGGGGCGCGGTTTCGGTGGAGGCGGGGAGGATGCCGGTGGATACGGCTTCGTCGATTCGTTCGCGCATCGTTTGATTGAGGCCGTCGTGCAGGTCGGTTAGGTCCTGCTGAGACGGTTCTTGCGCCTGCTCCTCAGCTATGCGCCGCACCGCGGTTCGGAAGTCTGCGTTTTGGCAGAGTTCGGCGAGTTCCGCCCAGGCCCCGACCTGTTCGGGTGTGGGGTCGTCGGGGAGCTCGGGCATGGCCGAGCGCATCAAGGCCACGAACTCTGGGTTGCTGTCAAGACCGTTGAAGGCGTCATCGATGAAGTCTGCTACCAGTCGGTGTTGTTCGGCACGGGACAGCGCGGCGAGTCGATGCATGAGGTCTATCTCCGTGCTTGTGGGGCAGCCTCTGGCCACTGCTCGTAGGACAGCGCGGCGCAGGCGGAGGGTCTGGATCTGTACGTCCAGGGCGTCGGCGTGTGCTTCGGCGACTTCGGGTACGGATGCGTCCCGGTCCAGCACCTTGCGCACGGTCGCCAGGTCGATCCCGAGGTCGCGTAGCGTGCGGGCTAGATCCAGGCGTGCGAGTGCGTCAAGGCCGTACAGCCGGTAGCCCGCCGGGCTCCGGCCGGTCGGCGGGACGATTCCCTGGTCGGAGTAGTACCGGATGGTCTTCACCGTCAGGCCGGTCCGGCGGGATAGTTCTCCGATGGAGTAGAGCGTGTCGCTGTCCATGCCCCCAGCTTGCTGTCTCCCCCCAGGGGAGACTCAACCGAGTCCAGCAGGATGCTGTGCCTGCGCAGCTCGCGGCGGTTGGGGTTGCTGTCCACGGCGCCGGGAATGTCCGGGCTGGCTTGCCATCTGTTGCATGCTCAGAGCAAGGCGAGGAAGGGATTCGCCGGGGTGGCAGGCTTGGGCTTCCTCACCGGCTGGGCCGCGGGGCGAGGTGCCGGGGCAGGACGGGCCGGCTGCGGGGCCGGGGTCTTCTTCTTCGATCGCTGCCGGAGTTGTTCGGCGATTTCGTCGCTGAAGGTGTAGTAGGTCGTGGCGCGGCCGGTGGCCCCTTCCTGGACCGCGATGGTCTTCATGCCGGGCAGGGCTCTGACGGCATCGGCCCGCAGCTTCACGTACGGCAGGAGCTGGGTTCCGGTGGCCATGCCACTGTGCTGCGCGAGGATGTCACGGACCTTGTCCAGGTCGCTGCGCGGCTGGCGCTTGGCCTTCCGTGCTGCGGCCTTGCGGACGATACGGACGGCATCCTGCACGGAGCGGCGGACGAGGGTGAAGGCGGCGTTCAGCATGTCCTCGGTGATGGTCTCGGAGCATTCGGAGGCGGCCAGGCAGGCAGCGGTGCGCAGGGTGTGTTCTGCTGTCCGTTCGATGAACACGGCCTCGTCCTCGGGCAGGGTTTCGCTGAGGATGCGCGCGTACCGGCGCACGAGCCGCCACAGCGGGCGGGCTTCGGGCGCGAGGGCGATGTGGCGGGGGCGTGCGGTTGCCCACGCGTACGCGTCGGTGAGGGCGTCGTCGTCGACCGTGGGGAGGGGTGCCTCGTCGTCGTCCAGCATGGGCACGGCGCCGAGCAGGAAGGGCAGGACGCGGTTGTACGAGCCGCCTGCCGCGTCGGACAGTGCGACGTAGGTGGCCCAGTCGGACGGCGTGATGTGGGCGTGCAGCACGAGCGCCGGGTTGCGGACTTCCTGGGCTTCGTCCTTGGTGGTGTTGCGCAGCGTGGCGCCGTCCCAGGCGAGGCGGAGTTTGGTGGTGTACGACGGGTCGCGCTTCGCCCGCTTGAGTACCTCCGACCACTCTTCCTCCAGCACCAGGGCCCGCACGTCGCGGCCCGCTTCGGTGTCTTCGGTGGCGCCCTGCTGCTGCCACAGGTGGTTGACCAGGCTCGCCCCGGAGCTGAGCGAGGAGGTGGTGTGCGTGGCCAGGAACCGGTTCAGTGCCTGGCCGACGACGTGGTCAGCGGCCCAGCGTGCGGTGCCCTTGCCGCGGGAGGACTTGCCCACGATGGCGGACCACAGCAGGACGGGCCTGTCGTTGCCGCGGGATGCCACCGTGACCGTGCCGCTGATCGCGGCCGACCACATCGACAGGGCGGACACGTAGATGCCGAGCGGGTCGGTTTCGGCGAACGGGGCGACGGCGCGGACCGCGCGGCCGATCGGCCCGTAGAAAACCGGGGTAGTCACAGGGTTCTTCAATCTGTCGGAGCTTGTAGGGTTGGCGCGGGACGGGCGCGCTTGCCTCGCGCCCGTCCCGCCAGATCAAGCGGCCTGGAGCTGCTGTTCGCGGGCCTCCTCGTAGGCGACCCGCACGTGTTGCGGCAGGCGTCCGCGGTCCTTCAGCTCGAAGCCGTTCTCTCTGCCCCACTTGCGGATGCAGTCGGTCTTCTCCCGCTCGGTCAGGCCGGAGTGCACGGCCTTGACGGGCTCGGGCAGCGGGTCACCACCGACGAACTCACCAGAGCACACCGCGTCTTTAAACCGTCCGGGCTCGGTGACGTCCATGCAAGGGATGCCGCGTTCGCGTGCGTCGCGCAGCTTGGTCGCGTTCTTCTCCGCGCCGACTCCGCACAGGATCAGCACGGTGGAGTCCTTGGCCCTGCCCGCAATGTCGAAGCCTGCGTTGCGCAGAGCCTCGCGTGCCTCGTCCCAGTCATAGCCGGGCACTTCACCGGAGAGCATCACCGACGGGCGTTCCTGGCCGTCCTGTTCCTGGGCCTCGACGGTGGTCTCATCCTCCGCCTGCTCCTCGTCGTCCTGGTACTCCTCGACGGATTCCTCCACCGGGTGGCCGGCTGCGTCCTCGTCCGGGATTTCTGCCGTGTCGGCGACGGCTTCGCCGGGCTCGCCGAGCGCGCCCACCAGGAGCGCGCTGAACTCTTCGGCGTGCTCGGACGACACGGCCCACTCACGGCCACCGAGCGTCAGCGTCTGCGACTGGGCATCGAGCAGCGCCCCGAACCGGTCGGTGTGCTCGGGGCACAGGCCCCAGGCTCGTTCGCCGAGTGACAGCGTCGTGGTGGCGTCGACCTCCGACCCGTCCCGCGCGATGTGCGCGGCACACGGGGCCGCCTCCACCGGCACGGGCACCGTGGGCTGCACGGCCGTCGACTGCTGCTCGTTCAGGTCGACCGGGGGACGGTGGGAGACAGCAGCGGGAGCAGGCTTCTGCAGGCGAGCACGTATGGTCTTGGCCACCTGCTGACCCGTGGCACGGGCTCGTGCAGCCGCGGGCGGCAGCGTCTCCCGCACGTACCGGACGGCCTTCTTGCGGGCACCCGCGAGCTTCTGCCGGGCCGGGCCCGCCTGACGCAGCCGACTGCCGAACGTGTTCTTCACGGGCTCGCGCACCATGTCCTCCTTCACCGTGTTCTCCTGCTCCTGCGTTGTGCCGACGAGTCGAATTTCCTGCGGGGCCGAGCCGGCCACCGCCTGCCCTGCCAGACGCGCCAGCATCCGTGTACCGGCGTGCTTCTTGGCCCGCTGCCTGCCCTGCTCACGGCACAGCTCCAACAGCCCCTCCGCCGTCGCGCAGCCGCCCTTGATAACCGGCTTCAACCTGCCCGGGATCGACACCCCCAAGGGCGTCTTCCGCTCCTCCAGCCGCGCCATCCCGTGCCAGCGCGACGAGCGGTGCTGAACCTCGTACCCGAAGCCGTGGACGTCCGTGAACAACCACCACTCCTGAGCCCATCCCGGATTCATGGGGGCGATCGACTCACCGTCGGAGACCGCCGGGGGTGTGGGATCCGGCTGCCTGCTGCGCCTGCGCTGCTCCTGGATCCGTTCCCCGGCCATCCTCCACGCCGCCCGCCGCGCTTCCTGGGTGGTCTGGTACGCCATCTGCACGCGGGCCTGCTTCTCCAGCTGCGCCAGCCTGACCGGGTCCGCGGGCATCGGTTCGTGCACAGGCCGGGGCACCAGCACACCCGGCACCGCGCCGCCCTCGTCCTCCCACTGCTCACGTGCTGCCGCGTCGGCAGCGTCCCGTGCGAGAGAGCGTTGCTGTGCTGCGCTGTTGGGGTCGATGACTACCGGTACGGTGCGCTGGGCGTGACGCCACTCGACGGGCGCTCGTTTGCTCACCTCGTCCAGTACCACGAACGGGCCTACACGGTCGTAGCTGTTGCGGTCGGCGAGGGCATCGGCACCTGCAGTGCACGCCTCGCGGATGCCCTTCGGGTTGCAGATCGTGCCCGTACTCATGGCGGGGGCGTTGCGGTGGAAGTTGCCCAGCTTGACCCCGCCGCAGTCGCACGTGAGGTAGTCACGCAGCATCCTTGCTACGCCCTCCGCGGCCACATAGAGCCACTTCGTTTCGCCGTCGCACCCCGGCTGGTGGTACGGAAGCGGCTCTTCGTCGTCCTCGACCGGCTCGGGCTCCGCCTGGTTCTCGTCCGCATCGGCGGGCGCGGCTACGTGCGAGGCACAGTGGTCCTCCCACAGGTCGCGGGCCTCCTCCACCGTCGGCCGCCATGCAATGGTGCGGGAACGCCCCTGCTCCTCAACTTCCGTCCACCTTTTGCACTCGCAGACAACCCGGAACTGCCCGGCGCGGTTGGACACCAGCACCTGAACGATCCGCCCCCGGTACCCCGCGTCCTCGACATCCACCCGGACATGCGCGTCCACCTGTTCCTGCGTCACGATGCACAGCCGGTTGGTCTGCTCCGAGAACACCGAGCCGTCCTGTGCGCCCACCGTCTCGGCCAGCCAATTGCCGTTGCGGTACACGCGCTTGACGACTCAGACATGCGTCTGCTCGTAGAAGTCCTGCACCACCAGGTCACCGACCTTGACGGTCCGCTTCTTGGAGTCCACCGGCAGCTGCCACGCTTCAACCCCCTGCCGCAGCTGCTCTTG
>NZ_JBKIWN010000031.1:0-63319 GCF_058146165.1 Streptomyces sp. AM25
GCTATCAGAAACGGACTTAACGCCCTCTCAGGGGCCATGTTGCCCCAGCGTGTGCCGTGTCCGCCCGTTCCGGGTCCGTTGGAAGCCTATGCCGCGCGCTTTGACGACCTGTTCTCCACGCTGGCACTGCGCAGTGGAGTTCGCGAGTACTTGGCTGGTCTGCTGCTGCCGCGGGACCGGACCAAGACACCGACCTGTCTGGCGGGTTCGGAGCCGGTGGTCGGTGCCCAGCACCGGACGGTGCAGCGGTTGCAGTTCTTCCTACCCAAGTCGACCGAGAGCCAGGAGGAAGTCAACGCCGCCGGCTGGAACTGCTGCTGGCGGATCCGGCGACCGCCCCCGCACCCGGGTGGGATACTCGTAGTCGACGACTCCGGGGTCCGCAAGGACGGGCGAGCGGCCGCGCACGCGGGCAAGCAGCACGCGGGCCAGCGCAGGCTCGGCTCGTCAGCCAGCGCTGGCATGCCACTCGTCGGGAGCGGATGCTCGAATGAACGTAGCGATCTCCCCAATACTCGGGCTGTAGCCGCTCGAGGTGTCCACCGTCATGGTGGGGACGTCCAGGGAGATCGGCACGAACGAGTCAAGCGAGTGTTCCCCCGCGGCGATCGCTTCGAGCAGGTCGTGGTCACCGTGCGCTGCCCGGTGGGCGCTTTCCTTCGCGCGTTGGACGATGCGGTCGTGGGCAATGCCGGCGGGAGTGGTGCAGCGGATGACCCGGATGCGCGCGAGGCTGGCGAGCGGCTCCAGGTTCGGCCGCCACAGCCGGTCTTGGAAGGCGGCCTCGGCGACGACCGTCACCCGGGCGTGGAGGAGGACCTTCAGTACGCCGAAGAAGGCTTCGAGGGTCGGGTAGTTGAGAGGGTCGTCCCCGCCGTTGCGGTAGCCGGGGGTGGCCATGACCATGCCCTGCTTGATCTCGTCGCGGATGATCGCGGGGCACCCGAGTTCGCGGGCGAGCTCGTGCGCGAGCGTTGTTTTCCCCGTGCCGGGGCCGCCGCTCACGATGGCCAGGATTGGGGCGCTCATAGCGTGTCCTCGCAGGTCAGCATCGTGTGGTCCCGTTCATGGCGTTCGCCCCGTCAGAGCAGGAGGGATTGGGTCATGGTGATCTTCACGAGCCGCAGGGCGATGAATCCTGGCTCGCGGGTCAGTTTGGCGTACTCACGGGGATAGCGCTGGCCCATTGCCGGGTCGGGGCGATGTTCCACCAGGCGTTCGATGGCAAAGCCCGCGTCGGTGATCTCCTCGACCCAGCGTTGGAGGGGCTGTCGCCAGTAGCGGTGGAGCATCCCGCCGGTCCAGGTCTCTTCGACGTGGCGGGCGTCGAAGTAACTGCCGCCGTCGGCAAGCCAGTCGGCGGTCGGGTGGCTGGTGGAGAGGATGAGACGCCCAGCGGGACGCAGGACCCGATGAAGCTCGCGCAGGGCGGCTACGCGGTCGTGGACGTAGTGGATGACCAGGGTGGCGAGGACGACGTCGACGGTGGCGTCGGGCAGCCAGTCGAGCGGGGCAGCGAGGTCGTGCTGGCGCACCTGGGTGCTGGGGCCGAGGCGCTGGCGGGCGTGGCGGACCATGTCGGCGCTCTGGTCGAACCCTATCGCCTCGGCTCCGCGCGCGGTCAGCTCGGCCAAGTACAGGCCGGGGCCGCATCCGGCGTCGAGGACGCGCTGGCCGCTCACGTCGCCGAGGAGACTGAGGATGGTGGGCCGGTCGTAGTGGGCGTTGTAGGCGCTGACGGCTGCCTCGGCTGCGAAGGTGTCCGCGAAGCCGTCGTAGGCCGCCGGGTCGTCACCCGGCTGCACGGGCGGCCTCCGCGAGCTGCCTGCTTGATGCGGGGTGGGGTGCTGTGGCAGTGGGAAGAAGGCTGTCGAGCAGCGTGGGGTCGGGCGGAGCGCTGGCGGCGAAGCCGGGGTGGAGCCCGCGGACGGCGTGCTCGTAGACGTGCGCGGGGAGCGGTCGGCCGTGCTCGATGTGAACGTCCAGGCTAGCGTCGAAGCGCCGGAACCAATCCCGGTAGGCGTGCACGAGCGGATCCGTGGTCGGCCACATCTCGTACAGGCGGGCGCGGGCGCTGGTGAAGGGGGTGGGGCTGGTCAGGTAGGCCGAGGAGACGGCGCTGGGGCGCGGGACCTGGTGGTACACGGATGTGATGTCGCTGAGGAAAGCGAACCGGAATCGTAGGGTCCGGCGGAGGGCCAGCCACAGGGCCCAGTCCTCACAGTGCGTCATTCCCTCGTCGAACCTGACTTCTGTGCGGGCGAAGTTCCAGGTCACTACGGAGCCGGTGTGGATGTAATTGGCGACCAGCAGGAAGGCGTCGTCGAAGGGGTAGTCCTTGCGCGGGAGCAGGTGCGGTGCGCAAGGGACGGCCTCGATCCAGCGGGAGCTGACAAGTGCCCCGCCGTACACCGTGTCGGCGTGTCCGGCGGCCAGGGTGCGGTGGGCGGTGGCCAGGTGTTGGGGGAGGTAGATGTCGTCGTCATCCAGGAAGGCGACATGCTCGCCGCGGGCAGCAGCCAGCCCGGTATTGCGGGCGTGGCTGACACCGCGCCGGGGATCGGTGTCGATCAGGGTGATCGGCAGGTCGTGTTTCCAGCTGTCGACGACCGTTCGCACGGACAGGCCGCCGTCGCGGACGACGATGACCTCGAAGTCGCGGTGGGTCTGACGGGCCAGACTGCGCAGGGCCCGGTGCAGCGGGCCGGGGCGGTCGGCGGTGGGGATGATCACGCTGATCACAGGGTGCTCCTCAAGGTGAGGGGGAGGCTGTCCCGCAGTTCGCACCGTAGCCGGGAGCGGACCAGGTCCCGGGCGGGCCCGTCGCCGTCGCCCAGGAGAGCGGCGGTGGCGGCGGGCACAGCGGTCATGCGGTAGAACTCGGCGCGGGAGGAAGCCGCCTTCGCCGGCTTCCGAGTGCTGATCCGCACGGCCCATGCGGTGCGGCCCTCGCGCGTGACTTCGATGCCCCGCCCGCTCTGGGCGTCGCTGATCAAGATGGTTCCGCCGGGCAGTTCCTCGCACCCGCCGGCCATCGCGCAGAACAGGCTCTCGGGCGGGTCCGCTATGTACTGCCAGACGACCTGATTGCTGACCGGGTCTATCTCCAGGACGCGGGAGCGGCCGTGGGCCTGTCCATTGTCGAAGACGAGCACGGTGCCGCCGGTCCGGGCAGAAGGCTGGTGCTGGCCGGACAGCTCACCCGGTCCCCAGAACCAGCGGACCGCCCGTGCGGTCAGGTCCAGCACCGCGATCAGGTCGAGGCTGCGCAGGGATACCAGGACATCGCCGTCGTTCCACAGCCCTTGGGGGTGGGCGCGGAGGATCTCGACGGTGTTGGCGTGCAAGACGTCGCACGGCGAGCCGGGCAGGTCCCGCAAATGCCGCGAGACCTCACGTCCGCGCTGGCCGTTCACCTCGTACGTGCCCGGTGCGGGCAGGTGGCCGCTCGCAGCGCGCTGGTCGGCTTCCTTCTCGATGAGGGCCTTCAGGCCCGGGTCGATGGTGAGGATGTCATAGAGCGAGTGCGCGGCGTGGATCTCGCCGTGGCTGCTCAGGATGGTGATGGTGTTGTCCAGCAGGACGCGGGCACCGCCCGGCCAGGGAACGCTCCGAGGTTCCTCGGTGAGGGCGTAGACGTCGCCGCTGGGGTGGACGTCGAGGTCGTGGTGGACGGGCAGCTCGGCCCGCCAGGCGAGGCTGGAGTCCGGGCGGAGTTTGAGCAGCGCGTGCAGCGGCACCGTGACGAACAGGCCGCCATCGTCAGCCAGTTCGACGTGGTTCCAGCCGCGCAGGTAGGTCGACGGTTCGGTCTCGGGCGCGGGCTGGTCGAGCGCGCTGGACCAGGCATGAACGACACGTCCACGGCGGTCAATCAGGCAGGCGAAGGGCTGAGGGTAGGAAGCTGACGGGGAGAACAGGAAGTACGTGTCCGTCTTCCCGCCTTTCTGGCCGAGAGGTGCTGGTGCCACTGGCTGTCTCCTTGTCCGCTCGCGAGTGGGGGTCCGATGGCGCCGGGCATGTTGCTGCATCTCGTACGGGTGGTGGGGCTACTGACTGCGGGGGTCCTTGAACTCCAGGCGGACCGCTGCTTCGAGCTGGCGGGCGACCTGGTCGGCAACTCTCTCGCCCAAGGCGGCGCTAGCGTTGTCGGCGGTGTAGACGATGCCGGAGTCGGTCGTGGCGTCCGGCGGCAGCGGGTAGACGTGGTAGCGCATCCGGCGCGGCTCGCCGCTGGTGCTGGGTCTGGCCGTGAGCTGGTCGGGCTGAACGGCCTCTGGCGCAATGTGCATGACCAGGCTGGACTCGACTATGGCCGCATGGTGATCGTTCCGGCGGGCGACGCCGGTCTCGGTGGCGAGGTCGTCGCGGAACCGCTCGCCGACGACGTCCCACCAGGCGACGATCACGACGCGGGCGCCCGGGGTGCTCTCGGTGAACGAGCGAGCCGCCTCGCAGAGGAAGCCGACGTTGTCGATAGCGGAGTTGACGATGACGAACTTGCGGACGCCGTTGTCGGCCAGCGAGGACAGGACGTCGCCGACGAGGTGCATGAAGGTGCTGCCGCTGATGCTGATGACGCCAGGGAAGGTGCCGCCCAGACGATAGGGCGGGGTGGCGATCCCGTAGCCGATGGACGGGGTGATGAAGCCGCCGAGGTCGCGGGCGAGCCGGGTGGCGAAGTACTCACTGATCACCGTGTCCGAGGCGAGCGGGAGGTGGGGGCCGTGCGGTTCAAGGGCGCCGACCGGCACGATGGCGTATCCGTTCCCGGCGCGCCGTTGGAAGTCGGGCCAGGTCATGTCACCCAGCAGCATCTGAGGCTCCTTGATGTCGTCGGTTCAGGTCAGGCGTTCGTCCAGCCGAGACTGGGCACGTCTCGGGAGCGCAGAGACTCGGCGACCTGCAGGTTGAGGAAGTCCTCCTTGTTGCAGCAGCCGCTGGCCGCCTCGCATGGTGCCCACCGCTCGGCGCGCAGCGGCAGCTCGAACTCCGGGTCCAGGACGCTGCCGAGCGGAGCGCGTTCCAGAGCCGCGTAGCGGGAGCACCGGTAGACCTGACCGTGGATGTCGATGAACACGTAGTCGTGCCCGGCCCGGCAGGACTGCCCGAGCGGCGAGGAAAGACCGGTCAAGGCAGCCTTGGTGAGCGCGGCGTCACCACCGCAGGCGTCCACCGTGTCCAACACGTCCAGCACGTCCGCGTTGCGTATCGCCGGCACCGCGTGGGCTGGGTCACCGTTGTGGTCGAAGGACGCCGACGGGGCGGTGGGGTCGTAGCCAAGGTCGACGTTGAAGCGCAGACCGGCCGTCAGGGCTGCGGCACGAACGCACTGGATCTCGGCGGTGTCGTGGCCGTTGAACAGCAGCGCGTTGACCACGACGAAGCAGCCGTACTCCTCCTGCGCGAACGCGGCGGCGTCGATGAACTTCTCCAGCGGGATCTGGCCCTCGTGCCAGGTCAGCCACAGCGACAACTTGCCCAGGTTCGCGTGGTGTTCGAGCTTGGGCAGTCGGCGTTTGATGAGGGATCCGTTGGACAGCAGCTCCACGTACCGCACGCCGGGCTGTTGGGTGAGCCAGCCCGCCCTCTCCAGGAAGAAGGGGGAGGCGAAGGGCTCGCCCAGACTCCCGAGGCGTACCTCGACCGAGCAGGGCCGCGAGGCTATCCAGTCCACAACGGCAGTGAAGGTCTCCCGGTCAGCGGGGTTCTTCCAGTCGTAGCGATTGCTCTTGGCCCAGTCGCCGGTGGACACACAGTAGTCGCAGTCGAAGTTGCACAGCCGTTGCCCGGCGACGTACCAGATCTTCACAGGGTCCGGCATGAACCCTCCCTATCCGAAGGTCGCGATCGGCCGGAAGTCCCGGCCGGGATAGTCCGACGTCTGGTTGTGGCAGCGTCGGCACATGAAGTCCTTCGGCGCGTCGGTCACACCGAACACCTTCTGGCGCAGGCTCACGGCGGCGTCGCTGGTCATGAGCTCGTCGATGGACCCGTCGCGGATGTTCCCGAAGACCTCACGCTGGTAATAGTCGTTGCAGCACAGGAACAGGTCACCGGTGACGCTGAAGTTGGCGTGCTGGACAGGCCAGCCGCATCCGGTCAGCCGTCCCTCGACTCGCACGTCCTGGGCGTACGGTCCACCCACGTCGCCAGCCCGGTCGCAGGTCAGGCTGGGGAAGACTTCCACCCCCAGCGGCTGGTAGCGGCGCGTAATACCGTCGAGGTTGCGGACCAGCCGGTCGCCGACGCCGTTCACCACGATCTGGACGCGCAGCCCGGCGCTGATCGCCGCCTCCACGTTCCGCACGGTGCGCGGGTAGCTGCGCGACCCGGTCAGCTCCGCGAACTCGCGCGGGTCGACGCTGGGCATGTTGACGATGAGATGCCGCAGGACGCCGTGCCGTACCAACGCGTCGATCTTGTCCTGGGTCAGCGCCGAGGCGTTGCTGTACAGGGCGAGCTGCATGCCGTGCCGGGCCAGCACCGTTACGCGATCGATGAAGTACCTGTCCAGCGTGGGCTCGTTGTAGAACTGGAATGTCACGTAGTCGACCGTGCCGACGGTCTTCAGCTTGGTGATGATCTCCTCGAACAGGTCCATCGGCATGGTCTGCCGGGGCTTCGGGTCGGTGGCGACGGGGCAGAATTGGCAGCCCCAGTTGCAGTGGGCGGTGACCTCGATCTCCCCGGACACCAGCCGGTACGCCCGGCACAAGTCCTTGGGTACCTGTAACCAGTCCCGCGCCGTGGCCACGGCTACCCGGTCCGCGCCGAACCGTTCGGCCAGCGCACATGCGGCCTGGGGCTCGCGCGCACATGCGGTGAGCAGCTCCAGCATCTGGCAGTCGTCCTGCCAGGCGATCTGACGGTCGAGGCCGATGATCCCGAACACCGCGTCGGCCGACGGCGGAGCGCCCTCGGGAAACACGGGCCCGAACGTGTCGCTCAGGTAGACGACCGGCGGATCAGCCCCCGGGATGACATGAGTGAGATATGGCGACGTCTGGAGCAGATCCGTCCCTGACCTGTGAGAGGAGCGGGTCATATAGACCTCCTTCGACCGGTAGTCAGCCCGAACGCGCCTGGCCCGTGGGGCCCGTGGCCTGCCCGCCCGGGGGTGAGGACACATCGGACGGGCAGGGAATCCCGGCCGGGCCAACAGCAGGACATTTCAAGGCTGTTCACTTCTCGGCCGGCGTGTCGGGCGCAGTGGCCACGGGGGCCGTGGCGGCGTGCTGCTGTTGCTCGACGATCTGTCCGAGCAGGACCAGCGTCGCGATGACACCCAGCCCGTAGATCCACTTGCACACGTCGCCTACCGGGTCGTACCAGGTGGAACCGCGAGGGCGCGCGTGGCAGCTCATTCGGCTGCCCCCCCTTGGCACCACTGGTCGTCCCCAGGCTCCGTCAGTGCGAGTCCGAGCAGGCCCCGGCAGGCGCGGGCGAGCTCCTGCGCGTATACGCACCAGGCAACTACCTGACCGCCGGCGGTGGGAGCGGAGTCGAGCTTCTTACGGATCTCGCCGACAAGGAGCTGGACGATGCGCTGCTGGTCGCTGGACGCCCAATCCTGCGCTTCCACGACGGGCAGCAGACGCCTCACATGCCCCCGCAAGGCGGTGAGCAGGTCATCCACGGTGTCGGCCAGCGGCATCGCGTCCAGGGGCTTGCCGATGGTCGCGGTGATGTCCTGTACGTCGATCGGGTGCGTGTGCTGCGCGGCAGACTCGGAGTGGTCGGCGGCCGCGGTTACCGGGTCTCCCCCGGGGCTGAAATCCGGGAGCGGCATCGCCCGTGCGAGGTCGTAGTAGTCCTCGAAGTCGTTACTGCTCCACTCTTGCGGATCACCATGTGAGTGCCAATAGCGGGCGCCGAGGGGAGATTCGACGGCGCGCTCGTGGTGCTCCTCGGTACGCGGATCGGCGCCGGACATGGCTGTGCGCGGGAACAAGGGCATGGGAGGGCTCCTGCACGAGCGGTGATGATGGTGGTTGCGACGGTCCGCCGCTACTCACTGCCTTCGAGGGACGGCGAGCCGCCGCACTGGTGAACCGAACACCCGATACCGGAAGGAGGGGGTGGTTCAGTCACCCCAGTATCCGGTCGCGTGTGTGAGGTCACCATGCTCTGGGTATCGAGGTTCCGAGTCGCGTATCAGTTGACGCACCGATACGACGAAGGAGGGGCAACGATGCCAGCAGCAAAGGAACTTGACCCATTACGGAATCTCGCATCACTTGCAGGATCCATGCTGCGCAACAGGCGTAAAGCCGTTGGGCTGACGCAGACCCAGTTCGGGAGGAAGATTCCCCTGTCGCAGGCGATGGTCGCAAGCATCGAACTCGGCAAGGAGATCCCCAACGCGGACACTGCGCAGCTGATCGACGATGCTGCGGGCGCCGGAGGCGAGTTGGTCGCGACGTGGTACCACGTGCGCAAGGACATCCAGCGGCAAACCACTTACCCGATCTGGTCCCACGCATACCTGTCAGCCGAAGTTGAAACGACCCGCATCCAGCACTTCGCGAACATCGTCCCTGGACTCGTGCAAACCGAGGACTACGCACGGGCGATCATCAGCGCTGGTGTCACCCTCTTCGGGGGAGATGCCGAGGAGAAGGTCGAGGCCCGCATGGAGCGCCAGACCATCCTCGGAGGAGATGACCCGCCGTGGCTCTGGAGCATCATGGACGAGGCCGCGCTCTATCGCGTCGTCGGCAGCCACGACGTGATGTGCGCCCAACTCACGCATCTCCTCGAACACTCCAAGCGGCCCCGCATCACCTTCCGCATCCTGCCTTTCAACAGGCAGATCCCAGGCGGGGTTACCTCCATCGGAGCCCTCATGCTCCTTTCACGACCAGGGAAGAACGAGGCAGTCTACTGGGAGAGCGGCATCAACGGGGCCTTCCTGGAAGCGCCAAGCGAAGTGGCGGTATACAGGGCCTTCTACGATCACCTGGATCTCGACGTCCTGACGCCGTCGGCGTCAACCGACCTGATCCGTAAAGCCCGTGAGGAGCACCATGCGCACTGCGAGCACCATTGACCTGACGTACGTCACCTGGCGCAAGTCCACTCACAGCGGCAACGGCACCGACTGCGTCGAAGTATCCGACGACCTCGACGCAGTCGTGCCCGTCCGCGACAGCAAGAAGCCGACCGGTGCCGTCGTCGTCTTCACCAGCACGGCCTGGACCTCGTTCATCGGGCGCATTCACGCCGGCCACATCGGAATGACTCGCTAAGCCATCCCGAATGGCACGTGGCCTCTCCCCAGGGATGACGAGGAGAGGCCACACTTGCGTCGCGACCTGAGCAGTCTAGACAGCACGATGGGAGGCACACCATGGACATCGACTGGCCGGCCGAACTCGGCGATCAGCTGAACTCGCACTGGGAGCAACGGCTGCGGCCCCGGCTGGACGGGCTGACGGACGACGAATACTTCTGGGAGCCGGTGCCCGGCTGCTGGACGTTGCGGCCGCGCCGCGCGGAGGACGAGTTGGGCGGGGGGACGTTCACCGTCGACTACGACTTCTCCACCCCCGAGCCGGCGCCGGTCACGACCATCGCCTGGCGGCTGGCCCACATCACCGTCCATGTCCTGGCCAAGCGCGCGGAGATGTTCTTCGGTGGACCGCCCGTCGACTACGGCACCCATGTCTATGCCGGCACCGCGGCCGAGGCACTCGGCCAGCTCGACCGGGCCTACGACGCGTGGTCCTCCGGAATGCGGTCGCTCGGCCCCGCGGATGCGGCCCGCCTCTGCGGTCCGGCCGCAGGCCCCTTCGCCGGCCGCCCGCTGGCGGCTGTGGTGCTCCACATCAACCGTGAGGTGATCCATCACGGCGCTGAGATCGCGCTGTTGCGCGACCTGTACCTGCGTTCCGGTCACCCGTCCTTCCGGCTCCGGTAGACCAGCGCCGGGCGCCTGAGGTAGCCGACGGGTGCGCTCCAGACGTGCACGAGGCGGGTGAAGGGCCACACGGCGAAGAGCAGGAAGGCGCTCAGGATGTGGAGTTGGAACAGCAGGGGTGCCGAGGCCATGGCGGCGGGGTGCGGTTGCAGGGTGAACAGCCCGCGGAACCAGACCGAGATCGTGGCGCGGTAGTCGTAGCCGCCTCCGGCCACGTTGTGCACGGCGGTGGCCGCAACGCCCAGCAGGACGGTCGTGAACAGTACCGGGTAGAGGACGCGGTCGCTGCGGTCGGTGGTGCGGCGGACGCGTGCGGACAGCAGGCGGCGTGCACACAGCATGGCCAGCCCGGCCACCATCGCCGCCCCGGCGGCCGTGCCGAGGCCCACGGCCGTGACGTGGTAGGCGTGTTCGCTGATCCCGACGGCTTCCGTCCAGGTCGCGGGTACGGCCAGGCCCACGGCGTGTCCGCCGATGACGGCGAAGGTTCCCGCGTGGAACAGCGGGCTGCCGAAGCGCAGCCAGCGGTGTTCCAGGAGCTGGGTGGTGCGGCACGTCCAGCCGAACCGGTCCCGGCGGTATCGCCATATGTGGCCGGCGACGCACACCGTCAGGCAGATGTAGGGGAACGCGACCCACAGGAGGGGCTGCGAGGCGAGGTGGGTCATCGGGGGTCTTCCGGGTTCGTGGGAGTGGTTCCGTAGGGCTGCAGGCCCACCTGTTCGGCGGGCGGGCCTTCGGCCGCCAGGCGGCGCACCGCTTCCCGGTCGGCGGCCGTCGGCGGCGGGAGCAGGGCGAGGAGGGCCGCGAGGAGGTGGCGGTAGGGGGATTCCAGGTCGTCGAGGGAGTGGTGGATCAGCTGCAGCCCGCGCCGGTGGCGGCGCAGGGGTGCCTCGCCCGGCCCCGGCCCCAGGAGGGCCGCGAACTCCAGGGCGACCGGCAGGTGGTCGGGCAGTTCGCCGTCGGCGACCTCCCAGCCGTGGGCGCGGTAGGTCTGGGCGAGGGCGAGCAGGGCCGTGCCGCGGCGGCGGGTGTCGCCGTGCAGGTAGTAGGTGAGGTGCAGTCCGCTCCTGCGGCGCAGGTCGAAGACGTCGACGTAGTGCATCTGCCGTTCGTGTGCGGGCTGCGGGGCGAACCAGTCGGTGAACCGGGTCAGGTGTTTCGCGGCGGGTGAGGGCGACAGTTGTGCGACGGCGGCGGCCAGTTCCGGTGCGGCAGCGGCCAGTTCGGCGTCGGGGTACTGGAGCAGCAGGGACAGCAGGCGCATCGACCGGGCGCGTTCCGCGGTCTGCCGGGGGGTGGGCCGCCGGTCGCGGGTGAACAGGTTCACGGTGCGTCCCTTTCCGTGCGGCGCCGGGCGGGCATGCCGAGCATGGTGCGGCCCTCCCCCGGCTGCCGGTCGTGGGTGTCGACCGGGCAGCGGAAGCCGGCTGTGCCCGGGTCCCCGGTGGCCGCTTCCTTGTGTGCGGCGGGTACGACGAAGCGGTCGGTGTATTTGGCGACGGCCAGCAACCGGTGCAGGTCGTCGGCCTGTTCGGGGGTGAGTCCCACGGCGTCGAGCAGGCCCGGGTCGGCGGGGTCGCCGAGGGTGCGGGTGCGCATGTGGCTGCGCAGGGCGGTCAGTTTCATCAGGACGCCGGCCACGGCGTCGGTGTCGCCGGCGGTGAAGAGGGCGGCGAGGTATTCCAGGGGGATGCGCAGCCGGGTGACGGCGGCGAAGACGTGGTCGGGGTCGTCGGAGCTGCCGCCCGTCGCGCCGACCGCGTCCAGGACCGGGGACAGTGGGGGCACGTACCAGACCATCGGGAGGGTGCGGTACTCCGGGTGCAGCGGCAGGGCCACCCGGTATTCGCTGATGAGGGCGCGTACGGGTGAGCGCCGGGCGGCGTCGATCCAGTCGTCGGCGATGCCGTTCGCGCGGGCGGCGGCGGCCACTTCGGGGTCGTGGGGGTCGAGGAGGAGATTGCGCTGGGCGTCGAGCAGGTCCGTCTCCTCGGGGATGGCGGCGGCCTGGCCCACCCGGTCGGCGTCGTAGAGGACGACGCCGAGGTAGCGCAGCCGGCCGACGCAGGTCTCGGAGCAGACGGTGGGCTGTCCGGCTTCGATGCGCGGGAAGCAGAAGGTGCACTTCTCCGCCTTGCCGGTGGCGTGGTTGACGTAGACCTTCTTGTAGGGGCAGGCGGAGACGCACATGCGCCAGCCGCGGCAGCGGTCCTGGTCGACGAGGACGATGCCGTCCTCGGTGCGCTTGTAGAGGGCGCCCGACGGGCAGGCGGCGACGCAGGCGGGGTTGAGGCAGTGTTCGCACAGTCTCGGCAGGTGGAACATGAAGGTCTGCTCGAACTCGAACCGGACCTTCTCCGCCAGGCCGCCGCCGAGGTTGGGGTCTCCGGCACCGTGCTCCGGCGTACCGCCCAGTCCGTCCTCCCAGTTGGCGCCCCAAGTGATCGCGGTGGGGCGGCCGGTGAGCGCCGAGCGCGGGCGTGCGACGGGGACGTCCTGGCCCGCCGGGGCGCTGACGAGGGTGTCGTAGTCGTAGGTGACGGGCTCGGCGTAGTCGTCGATCGTGGGCAGCCGGGGGTTGGAGAACAGGGAGGAGAGCCGCTTCAGCCGGCTGCCGGAGCGCAGGGCCAGCCGGCCCTTGCCGTCGAGGGCCCAGCCGCCCTTCCAGTGTTCCTGGTCCTCGTAGCGGCGGGGGTAGCCGACTCCGGGCTTGGTCTCGACGTTGTTGAACCAGGCGTACTCCACGCCGCTGCGGTTGGTCCAGGTCTGTTTGCAGGTGACCGAACAGGTGTGGCAGCCGATGCACTTGTCGAGGTTCATGACCATGGCGACCTGGGCCATCACACGCACGTCAGTACTCCACGTTCTGCGAACGGCGGCGGATCACGGTGACCTCGTCGCGCTGGTTGCCGGTCGGTCCGTAGTAGTTGAAGGCGTAGGTGAACTGGGCGTACCCGCCGGCCAGATGGGTCGGCTTGATCAGCAGCCGGGTGAGGGCGTTGTGGATGCCGCCGCGCTTGCCGCCGACCTCGGTCTTCGGCACGTTCACGGTGCGGTCCTTGGCGTGGTACATGTACACGGTCCCCTCGGGCATACGGTGGGTGACGACGGCTCGGGCGGCGACGACGCCGTTGCGGTTGTATGCCTCGACCCAGTCGTTGTCCTCGGCGCCGATGCGCGCGGCGTCGGCCGTGCTCATCCAGATCACCGGCCCGCCGCGGGACAGCGCGAGCATGTGGGCGTTGTCCTGGTAGGTGGAGTGGACGGACCACTTGGAGTGCGGGGTGAGGTAGCGCACCGTGACCTCCGCGCGGCCCTCCTCGTGCAGGTGCTCGTCGCCGTAGTGGCGGCGGCTGTCCAGGGGCGGGCGGAAGACCGGGAGCTGTTCGCCGAGTTCGGCCATCCAGACGTGGTCGACGAAGAAGTGCTGTCGTCCGGTGAGGGTGTGCCAGGGCTTGCGGTGCTCGACGTTGATGACGAACGGGGAGTAGCGGCGTCCGCCGGTCTCGCTGCCGGACCACTCGTAGGAGGTCATGACGGCGCGGGGCTGGGTGCGGGTGTCGGCGAAGGTGATGCGTTCCCCCTCCCGTTCGGTGGCGAGGTGGGCCAGGTCGGTGCCGGTGCGCTGTTCGAGGGCGCGGAAGCCGGCGGTGGCGATACGTCCGTTGGTGGTGCCGGACAGGGCGAGCACGGCCTCGCAGAAGTCGGAGGCGGTGGCCAGCGAGGGCCGTCCGGCGGCGATGCCGTCGCGCACGGTGCCGCAGCGGCGGCGCAGTTCGTCCAGTTCGGGGCCGACCTGGACGGTGATGCCCTTGGTGGTGGTGCCGAGGTCGTCCAGCAGCGGGCCGATCGCGCGCATCTTCCGGGCGACGGCCGCGTAGTCGCGTTCGACGGTGACGAGCCTGGGCATCGTGCGGCCGGGTACGGGTGCGCAGGTGCCGGTCCGCCAGTCGCCGACGGCCCCGCGGGGCTGGGCGAGTTCGTCGGGGGTGTCGTGCTGCAGGGGCACGGCGAGGACGTCGGTGCAGGTGCCCAGGTGTTCGGCGGCGAGTTCGCTGAAGCGGTCGGCGAGGGTCAGGAAGGTGTCGTAGTCGGTGCGCGCCTGCCAGGGCGGCGGGATGGCGGGGGTGAAGGCGTGGACGAAGGGGTGCATGTCCGTGCTGGACAGGTCGTCCTTCTCGTACCAGGTGGCCGCGGGCAGCACCACGTCGGAGTACAGCCCGGTGGAGGTCATGCGGAAGTCGAGGGTGACCAGCAGGTCGAGCTTGCCCTCGGGGGCCTGCTCGTGCCAGGTCACGTCCTTCGGCCTCGTGCCGGGAGGCGACTCCTCGG
The DNA here is from genome assembly GCF_058146165.1 of Streptomyces sp. AM25. NCBI lineage: Bacteria > Bacillati > Actinomycetota > Actinomycetes > Kitasatosporales > Streptomycetaceae > Streptomyces > Streptomyces sp. AM25. The sequence continues at coordinate 14,258 of NZ_JBKIWN010000031.1, forward strand.
AGCGCACGGCGGCGTCGGTGCCGAGCAGGTGGCGCTGGAAGTACTCGCTGCCCTTGCCGGAGGAGCCCAGCAGGTTGGCGCGCCAGACGGTCAGGACGCGGGGGAAGTTGGCCGGGTCGTCGGGGTCCTCGGCGGCGAACCGCAGCCGTCCGGCGGCGAGTTCGCCGGTTATGTGGTCGGCGACGGGGCGGTGTGCGGCGGCGGCCTCGTCGGCGAGGTCGAGGGGGTTGCGGTTGAAGCCAGGGTGGCCGGGTGTCCAGCCGTTCCTGACGGCCTGGGCCAGGCAGTCGGCGAACCCCTTGCCCTCGAAGCGGCCTTCGCCGAGCGGCGAGGCGAGTTCCCCGGGGCCGAAGGCTTCGTACCGCCACTGGTCGGTGTTGAGGTACCAGAACGAGGTGCCCGCCATGTGCCGGGTGGGCCGCTGCCAGTCGAAGGCGAAGGCCAGGTGCTGGAAGCCGGTGACGGGGCGGACCTTCTCCTGTCCGACGTAGTGCGCCCAGCCGCCGCCGTTGACGCCCTGGCAGCCGGTCATGGTGGTGAGGGCCAGGAAGGCACGGTAGACGGTGTCGGAGTGGAACCAGTGGTTGGTGCCGGCTCCCAGCGCGATCATCGAACGGCCGCGGGTGCGTTCGGCGTTGCGGGCGAACTCCCGGGCGATGCGTGCGGCCTGTTCCGCCGGGACGGAGGTGATGCTCTCCTGCCAGGCGGGGGTGCAGGGCCGGGTCGCGTCGTCGTAGGAGTCGGGCCAGTCGCCGGGCAGTCCGTCGCGGCATACTCCGTACTGGGCGAGCATCAGGTCGAAGACGGTGGTGACGAGCCTGCCGCCCACCCGGCGGGCGGGCACGCCGCGCACCGTGGCGGAGCCGCCCTCGGTGGGGCCCTCGTCGAACCGGGGCAGCGCGAGCTCGACGTTCTCCTCGGCCCGCTCCAGCAGGGTCAGTTCGGGGACGGTGTCGCCGAGTTCGAGGTTCCAGCGGCCCTCTCCGGTGTCGCCCCAGCGGAAGCCGAGGGAGCCGTTGGGGACCACGGGCTCGCCGCTCTCCCGATCGGTCAGGACGGTCTTGAACTCGGCGTTCTCCTCTTCACTTCCGAGGTCGGCGGCGGTCAGGAAGCGGTCCGGGACGTACCGTCCGTCGTCGTGGGCGCGCAGGGCGACGAGGAAGGGTGCGTCGGTGAACCGGCGCAGGTAGTCCTCGAAGTACGGGGTGCTCCGGTCGACGAGGAACTCGCGCAGGATCACGTGGCCCATGGCCATCGCGAGCGCCCCGTCGGTGCCGGGGTGCGGGGCGAGCCACTCGTCGGCGTGCTTGACGTTGTCGGCGTAGTCCGGGCTGACGGCGACGACCTTGGTGCCGTTGTAGCGGGTCTCGGTGAGGAAGTGGGCATCGGGGGTGCGGGTGACGGGGATGTTGGAACCCCACATGACCAGGTAGCCCGCGTTCCACCAGTCCGCCGCCTCGGGCACGTCGGTCTGGTCGCCGAAGACCTGCGGCGAGGCGACCGGCAGGTCGGCGTACCAGTCGTAGAAGGACAGCAGGGTGCCGCCGATGAGCGACATGAACCGCGAGCCGGCCGCGAAGGAGGCCATGGACATGGCGGGGATCGGGGAGAAGCCGGCCACCCGGTCGGGGCCGTAGGTCTTGATGGTGTGGACGTGGGCGGCGGCGACGAGTTCGGAGACCTCGTCCCAGTCGGCGCGCACCAGGCCGCCCTTGCCGCGGGCCCTCTTGTAGGCACGGGCCTTGGCCGGGTCCCCGGTGATCTCGGCCCAGGCCGCCACGGGATCGCCCAGCCGTCTGCGGGCCTCGCGCCACATCTTGAGCAGCGCGCCGCGCACGTACGGGTGGCGGACACGGCTGGGCGAGTAGGTGTACCAGGAGAACGAGGCGCCCCGCGGGCAGCCGCGCGGCTCGTACTCGGGGCAGCCGGTGCCGATGGAGGGGTAGTCGGTGGCCTGGTGCTCCCACGTGATGATGCCCTGCTTGACGTGCACCATCCAGGAGCAGGAGCCGGTGCAGTTGACGCCGTGCGTGGAGCGCACGACCTTGTCGTGGGCCCAGCGGCTGCGGTAGAAGCCCTCCCACTGCGTGTCGCCGGGGGCGAACAGGGCGCGTCCGTCGGCCGAGGTCTCGTGGTGCCGTGTCAGCAGCCGCCGCGCGGCGAGAGGCCCGCCCTGTTCCCCGCGGGCACCGGGGTTACCGGCGGTCTCGTCGTTGTCCATGGGATCGAACGCTAGGCGAGAGCGAACCGGACAAGGCGGGGCGAAAGGTCCCTGTCCGGGTGGCCGCACGGCCCGGGATACGACGTCCGGCGCGGGACCAACGGCCCCGGAACGGGGCCGCTCGGCCGCCGCCCGCGGGCAGCCGGACATCGCATGCTGGGCGGCAACCGATACGGAGGTTCTCGTGCACGACCGCAGGCAGTTCCGGCCCGGACACTCCCCCTCACACCCGCCCGGGCGGGCACCGCACGCGGCACCTCCCGTCGGTCACCGGCCGGTCCGCCCGGGCCATGGTGACACCCGGGCGGCCGGTCGCGGCCGGTGGCCGCGATGAGCGCCCGCCGTCCGGTGCGCAGCACGCGCCGGGACGTGTCGGACCGGCCCTTCATCGTCATCTGGGAGTCCACCCGGGCCTGCCCGCTCGCCTGCCGGCACTGCCGGGCCGAGGCGGTCCCCGACCGGGACCCCGGTGAACTCGGCACCGCCGCAGCCAAGGAACTGCTGGACCAGGTCGCCGCGTTCGGCCGCCCCGCGCCCCTGTTCGTGATCACCGGCGGCGATCCCTTCCAGCGGCCCGACCTGCTGGAGCTGATCGCCTACGGCACCCTCTCCGGGCTGCACGTGGCCGTCTCCCCCTCCGGCACGCCCACCCTCACCCCCGAGAACCTGCGTGCCGTGCGCGACGCGGGGGCGGTCGGCCTCTCGCTGAGCCTGGACGGGTCCACCGCAGCGCTGCACGACACCTTCCGGGGCGTGTCCGGCGTGTACGACTGGACGCTGGACGCCTGGGACGCGGCCCGCCGGCTCGGGCTCAAGGTGCAGATCAACACCACGGTCACCCGTCACAACCTGCTCGACCTGCCGGACATCGTCGCCCTGGTGCGCGAGCACGGGGCCATGCTGTGGAGCGCGTTCTTCCTGGTGCCCACCGGACGCGGACGGCTGCTGGACGCGCTCACGCCCGGCGAGGCGGAGGACGTCCTGAACTTCGTCCACGACGTGGGGCTGGCGGTGCCCGCCAAGACCACCGAGGCGCACCACTTCCGCCGCGTCGCCCTGCAGCGCGCGGTGCTGGCGGCCAGGGGCGAGGACCACGTCGCGGCGCTGGGGCTCGGCCCGCTGTACGGGAAGCTGCGCGAGCGGGCGGCCGAACTCGGGCTGGACGTCGCGGAGCGGCGCACGCGGCGTCCCCCGCTGGACGTCAACGCCGGCCGGGGGTTCGCCTTCGTCTCCCACACCGGCACGGTGCACCCGAGCGGCTTCCTGCCGCTCGCCGCGGGCAACGTGCGCACCCGGCCGCTGACCGAGATCTACCGCACCTCCGAACTGTTCACCGGTCTGCGCGACCCCGACCGGCTCGGCGGCCGGTGCGGGCGGTGCGAATTCCGCGTGGTCTGCGGGGGTTCGCGCTCGCGCGCCTACAGCGCGACCGGCGACCCGTACGCCCAGGAGCCGTGGTGCGGTTACCGTCCCGGTTCCTTTCCCCACCAGCGGGACGTGGCACAGCTGCTGCTCGCGGCGAGATGAGCGAGGAACACACGCCATGACAAGCGCCATCGGGCTCTGGACGCTGGTCCGCTTCGTCCATGTGACCGGAGCCGTTCTGTGGGTCGGCGGCCAGCTGGCCCTGTCACTGGTGATCCTGCCGCTGGCCCGCCGCATGCTGTCCGAGGAGGAGCGGGCGCGGTTCGCCGTGGCGGCGGGCAAGCGGTTCGGGATCCTCACCGGCGCGGTGTTCCTGCCGGTGCAGATCGCCACCGGCTGGGCCATGGCCTGGCACAAGGGCATCACCTTCGCCACGCTCGCCGAGCCGGGCTACGGCCGCACGCTGGCGGCCAAACTCGCCCTGTTCCTCGCCGTGTTGGCGGCGGCCGCCGCCCACGGGTGGGCGTACTCCCGCGGCCGGCCGAGGACTGCCCGGGCGCTCGCGGTCGCCTCTCTGGCCGGCTCCCTGGGAGTCGTCCTGCTCGCCACCGGACTGCCGCCCACCTGACGCGGCGGGACATCCCCCGCCACCGAAGACCGACCCCGAACCCGACCGGCCAGGAGGCCCTCGTGCAATCAGTGATCATCATCGGCGGCGGCATCAGCGGCCTCACCGCGGCGTGGTACCTCAGGGCCGAGGCCGAGGTCACCGTCGTGGAGGCCGGCCCGCAGCCGGGCGGCATCCTGCGCTCCGGCACCGTCGCCGGCGTCCCCGTCGACGACGGGGCGGAGGCGGTGCTGGCCCTGCGCCCGGAGGCGGTGGACCTCGCCAAGGCCGCCGGACTCGGCAACGACCTCGTCGCGCCCGCGCAGGCCCCCGTCACCCTGTGGACCCGGGGCACCCTGCGCCCCCTGCCCGCGGGCCACGTCATGGGGATACCCACGGACCTCGCCGCACTCCGGGACACCGGCCTGCTGTCGCCCGAGGGCCTGGCCCGGCTCCGGCGCGAGGAGGAGCTCCCCGCCGCGCCCCTGGACGGCGACACGAGCGTCGGGGCGTATCTCGCGGACCGGCTCGGCCGGGAGGCGGTGGACCGGCTCGTCGAGCCGCTGCTCGGCGGGATCTACGCGGGACGGGCGGACCGGATCTCGCTGCGCGCCGCGCTGCCCGGGGTCGCGAACATCGCCGCCCGCGGCGGTTCGCTGCTCACCGCCCTGCGCTCCGGTGCGCCGTCGAAGGCAGGAGCTCCTCCCGCCGTGATGCAGGGGCTGCGCGGCGGCCTCGCGCGGCTGCCCCGCACCCTGGCCGACACCTGCGGGGCACGGGTGCTCGCCCGGACCCGGGTGCGGGAGCTGCACCGCACCCCCGACGGCTGGCGGGTCGTCGTCTCCGGCTCCTCGCCCCGCACGCTGGAGGCCGACTCCGTGATCCTGGCCACCCCCGCCTATGCCGCCGCCCCGCTCCTGCGACCGCACGCGCCCGTGGCGGCCCGCGAGTTGAGCGCGATCGAGCACGCGAGCATGGCGCTGGTGACCCTGGCCTTCGACCGCGCGCAGATGCCGGCCGGCGTGCCCCGCGGCAACGGCTTCCTCGTCCCGCCCGTCGAGGGGAAGGCCGTGAAGGCCGCCACCTTCCTCAGCAACAAGTGGCACTGGCTCGCCGAGGCCGCCCCCGGAACGTTCGTCCTGCGCGCCTCCGTCGGCCGGCTGGGCGAGGAGTCCCTGCTCGGCCGGGAGGACGGCGAGCTGGCCGCCGTCTGCCTCGCCGAACTGTCCGAGATCCTGGTCCCGTTGGGCCGCCCGGTCGACTTCCACGTCTCGCGGTGGGCGCGGGGGCTGCCGCAGTACTCCGTGGGACACCTCGACCGGGTGCGCACGATCCGTGACGCCGTGGCCGGGCTGCCCGGCCTGGAGGTGTGCGGGGCCGCGTACGAGGGCGTGGGCGTCGCCGCCTGTGTCGCGGGGGCACGTACCGCCGCCCTGCGCACTCTGGGACATGCAGGGCGGAGTTCAGGCAGCTGAACCGGCCATGGAGATCACGTCCGCCGCGCGTCCCCGCACGTTCCGTGGGGTCGGTGCCAGCCACACAATTGACTCCCCGTCATAGACGGGCGACCGGCCGTCGTGTCAGCCGCGTCGCCGCCGGAGCAGCGCGGACTGTCCGGACCGTCTCCTGCCGGCCTCCGGCAAGCGGGTGGCGATCACGGCGGCCTGTACCCGCCGCTCCACCCCCAGCTTGGCCAGCAGACGGGAGACATTGTTCTTGACCGTCTTCTCGGCGAGATAGAGCCGTTGGCCGATCTCCCGGTTGGTCAGGCCCGCTCCCACCAGTGCCAGGATCTCCAGCTCGCGCTCGTCGAGGTCGGGCACGTCCCGCTGCTCCTCCTCGCGCCGGTGCTCGCCGCGCAGCCGGGCCATCAGCCGGGTGGTGGTGCCGGGGTCGAGCATGGACTTGCCGGAGGCGACGACGCGCACGGCGCCGACGAGGTCGTTGCCGCTGATCTGCTTGAGGACGTAGCCGGAGGCCCCGGCCAGGATCGCGTCGAGCAGCGCTTCCTCGTCGTCGAAGGAGGTCAGGATCAGACAGGCGAGACCGGGCATCCGGGAGCGGAGTTCGCGGCAGACGCTCACCCCGTCGCCGTCGGGCAGGCGGACGTCGAGCACCGCGACGCGGGGGCGGAGTGCGGGGATGCGGGCGAGCGCGTCCGCGGCCGTGGAGGCCTCGCCGATCACGGTCATGCCGGGCTCGGCGGACAGCAGGTCGTGGACGCCTCGTCGTACCACTTCGTGATCGTCGAGGAGGAAAACCGTGACGGGCGCCTGCGCGCCGGTCCCTGCTGTGCTGTCGACCGTCATGACGTGCTCCGTACTCAAGTGACCGTCCCGCCGGGCGGGACCCGCTCCATCCTGTCCCGCCACCGGACCCGCGACATGGGCCGACCGGCCCTCCCACCCGGCCCAGGGGGCCTTCCTTCACCTTCCTGCGCCTCCCCGTGCAGATCAGGGCCGGTCTCCTGGTTTCCGGGCCGCCTGGGCCATGGTCCGGCGCACGACGGCGGCGAAGCCTGGGGCTCAGCACCCGGACCGGCCGTCACGGCCCAGGAAAGGAAGGATCGCGATGCGTGCCCCGGACATCGACGCAGCCGCCATCGAAACGCTCATCTCCGCCGCGGTGGCCGCGCCATCGATCCACAACTCCCAGCCGTGGCGGTTCCGGCTGGATCCGGACACCCCCGCCGTGGAGGTCCGCGCCGCGCTGCAGCGCTCGCTGCCGCTGGCGGACCCGCTGCGCCGGGCCCTGCACCTCTCGGTGGGGGCCGCGGTGTTCAACCTCCGGGTGGCGGCCGCGCATCTGGGCTGGGAACCGGACGTGCACCTGCTGCCGGAGGGGGACGACCCCGAACTCCTCGCGACCGTGCGCCTGATCGCCGCCGGGGACACCGGCTCCGGGCATCCGGCCCTGTACGACGCCATCGCGCGGCGGCACACCAGCCGGCTGCCCTTCACGGGCCGTCCCGTGGCGGAGCCGGTGGTGGCGGAGATGGCCTCCGCCGCGCGTGCGGAGGGCGCCCGGGTCCATCTCCCGGGCATCGTGGAGACCAAGGTCCTGCTGGGCCTGACCGCCGAGGCCGAGCGGCGCAACCACGCCGACCGGTGGCGCATCGCGGAGAGCCGGGCCTGGGTCGCCCCGGCCGGGGCGGGGCCCTACGGCGTCCCGGTCACGGCGCTGGGCCCTCGCGACACCGCGCGGCGGATACCGATGCGCGACTTCACGGGGTCGGCCGACACCCCGCACCTGCCCGCCCTGCGCTTCGAGCGCCACGCGCAGCTGGCGCTGCTGTGGACGAGCGACGACCGGCCGGTGGACTGGCTCCGGGCCGGGCAGGCCCTGGAGCGGATGCTCCTGCTGGCCACCGCGCGCGGCGTGCGGACCTCGGCGCTGCACCAGGCCCTGGAGTGGCCCGACTTGAGGGAGTGCCTGCTGCGGCGGCGGTTCCGCTACCCGCAGTTCCTGGTCCGCTTCGGTTACGGGCCCGACGGCGGTCCGACACCGCGTGCCGGGGTCAGGCCGGCATGACGGGGCGGGACGGACCGTCCGCGGGCCACTCGACCTGGCGCTCCGGTCCGCCGATCGGGGACACTCGGCCCCTGCGTCCGCCGGGTCCGCGCGCGAAGCTGGGAAAACGCCGCGTGACCGCGGCACACGAGGATCGCCGGGAAAGGAGGTCTGCCGTGAAGTCCCGGACAGTCGGTGAGGTGATGACGCGCGAGGTCGCTCACGCGGGCCGCGACACCACGTTCGCGGATCTGGTGCTCCTGCTCGACCGGCGGTGCGTCAGTGGTGTGCCGGTGGTGGACGACGACGACAAGGTGCTCGGCGTCGTCTCCGAAGCGGACCTGACCCGTCATCAGGCAGTCGGCACGGAGACGGCGCGGGGGCTGATGTCCACCCCCGCCCTCACCGTCCACCCCGAGCAACGGGTCTCGGACGCCGCGCGGGTCATGGAACGCCACCATGTCAACCGCCTCCCCGTGGTGGACGAGGAGGACCGGCTCATCGGCATCATCACCCGGCACGACCTGCTGCGGGTGTTCCTGCGGACGGACGAGGAGATCCGTACGGAGGTGGCGGACGAGGTGCTCGGACGCGCACTGAGCCTGCCGCCCGGCTCCGTGTCCGTCTCCGTCGCGGACGGAGTGGTCACGCTGGACGGGCCCGTGTACCGCGGTCTGGACGTCTGGACCGCGGTCCGGCTCGCCTGGCGGGTGGACGGCGTCATCGGCGTGGTGAACCGGCTGGTTCCCGCCGGGGAGACCACGGTCTGACGACCGGTGGTCTCCCCGGAGTTGCGTCAGTCCGCCCTGAGGCCGTACGCCCGGAACTGCTCGCAGACCCGCTCCACCAGGGCCGGCTGCGGCGCCGGGGTGCCGCTCAGGGGGAAGGACAGGCCGAGTGCCGCGTACTTGGCGGCACCCAGCTTGTGGAACGGCAGGACGTCGACGCGTTCGACGACGGACAGCCCCGCCACGAAGGCGGCCAGGCCGTCGACGTCGGCCTCCTTGTCCGTCCAGCCGGGGACGAGCACGTACCGCACCCATACCGGCACCCCGAGCGCGTCCAGCCGGTGGGCGAAGCGCAGGGTCGGCTCCAACTCGCCGCCGGTGAGCCTGCGGTGGAGGGCGCGGTCGAAGGACTTGATGTCGAGCAGCACCAGGCCGGTGTCCGCGAGCAGGGCGTCGTCGGCGCGGGCTCCCAGGTTCCCCGAGGTGTCCAGGGCCGTGTGCAGGCCGGCCTCCTTGCACCGGCGCAGGATCTCGCCGGTGAAGGCGGACTGGAGCAGGGGTTCGCCGCCGCTGAGCGTCACTCCCCCGCCCGAAGCGGCCAGGAAGGCACGGCACTTGTCGATCTCCGCCATCACCTGGTCCACGGTCATGGTGTGGCCGTCGCGCATGCGCCACGTGTCGGGGTTCTGGCAGTACAGGCAGCGCAGCGGGCAGCCGCTGGTGAACAGCACGAAGCGGGTGCCGGGCCCGTCGACGCCCGTCGACAGGTCCCAGGAGTGGACCCTGCCCGCCGCCGGTCCGGGCCGGGCGGTGCTACCCGCCCGGACCGGACCGTGGACGTCGCTCACGCGGCACCGTGGAAGGTGCGGCTGATGACGTCCTGTTGCTGTTCGCGGGTGAGCCGGACGAAGTTCACGGCGTACCCGGAGACCCGGATGGTCAAGTCCGGGTACTTCTCCGGGTGTTCCATGGCGTCCTCCAGGGTGGCGCGGTCCAGGACGTTGACGTTCACGTGGAAGCCCCCGGAGGCCGTGTAGCCGTCGAGCAGCCCCACCAGGTTGGTCACCCGGTCCTCGGGGCTGCGCCCGAGACCGGCGGGGGTGATGGTGGACGTCAGCGAGATGCCGTCCCGGGCCGCCGTGTAGGGGAGCTTGGCCACCGACAGGGCGGAGGCCGCCATGCCGTGCCGGTCCCGGCCGTTCATGGGGTTGGCGCCCGGGGCGAACGGCTGTCCGGCCCGGCGCCCGTCGGGGGTGTTGCCGGTGTGCTTGCCGTAGACGACGTTGGAGGTGATGGTGAGGACGGACTGGGTGTGCTCGGCGTCCCGGTAGGTGGGGTGCCGGCGGATCTTGCCCATGAAGGACCGGACGAGTGCGACCGCCAGTTCGTCGGCCCGGTCGTCGTTGTTGCCGTACGCCGGGTAGTCGCCCTCCACCGCGTAGTCGACCGCGAGCCCGTTCTCGTCGCGGATCACCTTCACGCGCGCGTACTTGACCGCCGAGAGGCTGTCTGCCGCGACCGAGAGCCCGGCGATGCCGCAGGCCATGGTGCGCCGCACCGGGTGGTCGTGCAGTGCCATCTCGATGCGTTCGTAGGCGTACTTGTCGTGCATGAAGTGGATGACGTTGAGGGCGTCGACGTACGTGCCCGCGAGCCAGTCGAGGACGCGGCCGTACGCCTCGGTGAGCTCCTCGTAGTCCAGGTACTCGCCCGTCAGCGCAGGCATGGGCGGGGCGACCTGTTCGCCGGAGATCTCGTCGCGGCCGCCGTTGACCGCGTACAGCAGTGCCTTGGCGAGGTTGACGCGTGCGCCGAAGAACTGCATCTGCTTGCCCACGGCCATCGCCGACACGCAGCAGGCGATGGCCGTGTCGTCGCCCGTGCACGGCCGCATCAGGTCGTCGGACTCGTACTGGATGGAGCTGGTGTCGATGGAGACCCGGGCACAGAAGCGCTTGAAGCCGTCGGGCAGTCGGGGCGACCAGAACACGGTGAGGTTCGGCTCGGGTGCCGGTCCCAGGTTGTAGAGGGTCTGCAGGAAGCGGAACGAGGTCCGGGTGACCAGGGGGCGGCCGTCGGTGCCGATGCCGCCGATGGACTCCGTCACCCAGGTGGGGTCGCCGGAGAACAGTTCGTCGTACTCGGGGGTGCGCAGGAAGCGTACGATGCGCAGCTTGATGACGAAGTCGTCGATCAGCTCCTGCGCGTGCTCCTCGTCGATCCGGCCTTCGGCCAGGTCGCGTTCGAGGTAGACGTCGAGGAAGGTCGAGGTGCGGCCGAGCGACATGGCGGCGCCGTTCTGCTCCTTGACCGCCGCCAGGTATCCCAGGTACAGCCACTGCACGGCCTCGCGGGCGGTGGCGGCCGGGCGGGAGACGTCGCAGCCGTAGCCGGCCGCCATGCGCGTGAGCTCGTCCAGGGCGCGCAGTTGCTCCGCCAGTTCCTCGCGGTCGCGGATGACGGCCTCGGTGGAGGGCTGTTCGTCGAGCAGTGCCCGTTCGGCGCGCTTGGCCTCGGTCAGCCGGTCCACGCCGTACAGCGCGACGCGGCGGTAGTCGCCGATGATCCGGCCGCGGCCGTAGGCGTCGGGCAGTCCGGTGATGATGTGGGCCTTGCGGGCCCGGCGCATCTCGGCGGTGTAGGCGTCGAAGACGCCGTCGTTGTGGGTCTTGCGGTAGGTGCCGAAGACCTTGGTGACGAACGGGTCGGGCTCGTACCCGAAGGCGCGCAGGCCGTTCTCGACCGTGCGCAGGCCGCCGTTGGGCATGATCGCGCGCTTGAGCGGGGCGTCGGTCTGCAGGCCGACGACGAGTTCGCGGTCGCGGTCGATGTATCCGGGGGCGTGCGCGGTGATGGTGGAGGGCGTGGCGGTGTCGACGTCGAGGATGCCCTTGCGGCGCTCTTCGGGGAACAGCGCGGTCACCTTGCCCCACACGGTCCGGGTGCGCTCGGTCGGCCCGGCCAGGAAGGCGGAGTCGCCTTCGTAGGGCGTGTAGTTGGCCTGGATGAAGTCGCGCACGTCGACGTGCTCGCACCAGCGCTGCCCGGCGAAGCCGCGCCAGGGCTGCGCGGTGGTGGTGTCCACGATCGGTTCGGCCACTGCGGTCATCTTCGGTCTCCGTACTCGTCGGCGACGCCGGCGTGCGATCGTGCCGGCGTCCGCACACCCGATGCTCGTCGCAGACTCCGGGCCGGGCCCAGGGCCGCCGGGGGTCCGGCAGCCTGCCGACCGGTCCCCTTCCGGGGCGCCGGCGGCGGGTCTCAGGTCCCGGCGCGGCGGGGACCTTGGGCCCGGCGGCGGGTCACGCCGTCGGGCCGTGCCCGTTCGGCACGAGCACCACGGGGCAGTGCGCGTGGTGCAGCAAGGTGTGGGTGACCGGCCCGAGTTGGAGGCCGAGCCGGCGGGCGCGGCGGTGGGCGGAGACGACGACCAGGTCAGCCGTCCGGCTCGCCTCGGTGAGCGCGTGCCCGGCGCCGAGGCACATGGCCACCGTGTCGACGTCGACCCCGGGATATTCGGGACGCAGGGCGGCGACGGCGTACTGCGGGACGGCCTCGGCGGCCTTCGCCAGCAGTTGCACGTCGTCCCACTGCAACGACGCCGGGGGGCACATGCTCGGGACCGCGGGGTAGCGCCAGGCATGCAGCACGCGCAGGGTCGCATCGCGGCGGGCCGCCTCCTCGAAGCCGAAGCGCAGCGCACCGAGGTCGGCCTCCGACTCCAGGCCCACCAGGACGCAGCTCCGCTCGTTGCCCGTCGAACCGCGGACGACGAGCAGGGGGCCGAGGCAGTGCGCCGCCACCCGCAGGGTGACCGATCCCAGCAGCAGTTCGCCGAAGCCTCCGTGGCCGCGGGTGCCGACGACGGTCAGGGCCGCGGTGTGCCCGGAGAGCACCAGGGCCCGGGCGGCGGGCTCGGTGGTCAGCGTCGGCACGACGGGCAGGCGGGCGGCGCGGCCGTGCACGCGGGCGACGGCCCGGTCCAGGGAGACGCGGGACAGCTCCTGGAGCGAGGGCCCGCCGGGCGCCATCGCCATGTGCGGCGACCGCTGTCTGCCCCAGGGCCAGCCGCACAGGATCTCCAGAGTGGCCCCGCGCCGCAGGGCCTCGTCGGTCGCCCGGTCCAGTGCGGGCAGGGCGCGTGCCGAGCCGTCGAAGCCGACCAGGACCCGGGTCCTGCGGGCGGTGGTCGCAGCGGACATGGCTGTCTCCTCGGTGTCCTGGGGACTGAGGTGCCGGACTCTGCCAGCGTCGGCCACCTTTTTCCCGTGCGGCAGGGGCCGGTAGGGACCGACAGCGGGCCGCCGGGGCCCACCGGGTGGGCCGACCGGCCCATGGCGGCTTGTGCCGCTTTGGCCCATCCTCGGAAGCAGGAGACGTGCACGGAGCACGGGACCGAGCCGACAGGAGCCGGGAGCTGTGGACGAGCCAAGGACGTTCTCGGCCGAGCAGCCGGTCCGGGTGTTCCTGCTGGACGACCACGAGGTCGTCCGGCGGGGCATCCAGGATCTGCTGGACGCCGAGGAGGACATCACGGTCGTCGGCGACGCCGGCACCATCGCCCAGGCGCTCACCCGGGGTCCGGCCGTCCGGCCGGACGTCGCGGTGCTGGACGTGCGGCTGCCGGACGGCGACGGCATCACGGTCTGCCGCGAGCTGCGGTCGCGCATGCCCGGCCTGGCCTGTCTGATGCTCACCTCGTTCGACGACGACGACGCGCTGCTCGACGCGATCATGGCGGGGGCCGCCGGCTACGTCCTCAAGCAGATCAAGGGCTCCGACCTCGTGGCCGCCGTCCGCACGGTCGCCACCGGCCAGTCGATGCTCGACCCGACCACCACCGCCCGCCTGATGACCACGCTGCGCGGGGAGAAGACCGCCGGGAACGAGCCGGGGGACGAGCGGCTGGCGGGCCTCTCCCCGCGCGAGCGCGACATCCTCGCGCTGATCGGCGATGGCCTGACGAACCGTCAGATCGGTGAGCGGCTCTTCCTCTCGGAGAAGACGGTCAAGAACCACATCTCCCGGCTGCTCGCCAAGCTGGGCGTGGAACGCCGCATCCAGGCCGCCGTGATCGCCACGGAGGCGGCCAAGGCGGCAGGCGGCGAGGAGCACCCGCGCGGGCACCGCTGACCGAGGCCTGCCCGGTGGCGCCCGCAACCGGCTGACGGCCCGCTCCTCGAAGCGGGACGTTCCCTCAGCACCCCCTGCCGCATCCCGTCATGCGGACTGCGGAGACTTCTGCAGCGCAACCCCGAGCGCCTCGAGGGCGGGCAGGGCCGCGACGAGCGCCGCCCGCTGCTCCTGCGGAAGCCCCCCGAGCGCGGCGGCGAAGGACTTCGCCCAGTTCTCCTCGACACGGCGCAGGTCGGCGCGGGCCTTGGCCGTGGGCTTCAGCCGTACGGCGCGGCGGTCGGCGGGATCCGGTTCACGGACGAGCAGGTCACGGCCGACGAGGCCGCGGACGGTGGTGCTGACGTTGCTGGCGTGCAGGCCGAGCCGCCGCGCGAGGACTCCGACGCCGATGCCGGGCTCGTCCAGGACGGTGCGCAGCACCTCGAACTCGGCGGGCGGCAGGGGCTGGAGGCCGACTTCCTCGGTGCCGCGGAGGCGGAGACGCAGCACGCGCGAGAGGGAGTGCAGGGCCGGGGTCAGTGCCTTGGCCTCGGTCAGGCATGCGTCGGGAGCGGGGCGGGGCTCTTGCTCGGTCATGGAGCCATGCTAGCTTTAGTTATAGATACATAACTACATGCACTCCGTGCTTCCCGGCCGCGGCCCTGCACCGACCAGGCGCCGCCCGTCCGCCGGAGGCCCCTCCGGGAGATTTCGATGTTCTGGCTCACCGCGGCCCTCGGGCTGCTCGCTTTCGTGACCCCCCTGGCCACGGACATGTACCTGCCCGCCTTCCCCCACCTGACGGGCGAGCTGCACAGCAGCGCCTCGGGAATCCAGCTGACGCTGACCGCCTTCCTCCTGGGCATGGGCCTGGGACAACTGCTCATAGGCCCGCTCTCGGACCGGTTCGGCCGCCGGGTGCCCCTGCTGACCGGCGCCGCGGTGATGGTGGCGGCCTCGGCCCTGTGCGCCCTCGCGCCCTCCCTCGGCGCGCTCGTCGCCCTGCGCTTCGTCCAGGGCTTCAGCGGCTCGGCCGGCGTGGTCGTCGGCCGCGCCGTGATCACCGACGTCGCCTCGGGCGACCGGGCGGCCAGGCTCTTCGGCACCCTGATGACCCTCACCGGCCTGGGTCCGATCGTCGCCCCCATGGCGGGCGGGCTGCTGACCGAGTCCACCGGCTGGCGCGGCGTCTTCTGGGTGCTGGCCGGCGTGTCCGCCCTCGCGCTGCTCGGTGCGGCCCTCTTCGTCCCCGAGAGCCTGCCCGCCGGCAAGCGGCACGCTGGAGGTCCCCGGGCCACCTTCCGTGCCATGCGCGGCGTGCTCGGCGACCGGGCCTACCTCGGCTACACGCTCTCCTTCGGCCTGACCTTCGCCATGCTCTTCTCCTACATCGCCGGTTCCGCCTTCCTCTTCCAGAAGGTGCTCGGCCTGAGCGTCGGTCACGCCTCCCTCGCCTTCGCCGGCATCGGCGTCATCGGCACCCTCGCCAGCATGACCGGCACCCGGCTCGTCGGCCGCTGCAGCCCCGGCCGCCTCCTGCGCACCGGGCTCTGCACGATGGTCGTCTGCACCGCGGCGCTGTGCGCCGTCTCCCTCGCCGGGGCCCTGACCCTGCCGCTCACCATGGTGCTGCTGTGCCTGGTGTTCATCGGCATGCGCCTGGTGACCGCGAACGCCGGAGCCCTGGCCATGGCCCGGGTCCCGTACGCCTCCGGGTCCGGCTCGGCCGTCCTGGGCACGCTGCAGAGCGCGCTCAGCGCCGTGACGGCACCGCTCGTCGGACTCGGCGGCGAGGACACCGCCGTCCCGATGTTCCTGAGCATGGCCCTCTGCGCGGCACTCGCCCTCCTCAGCCTGCTCCTGACCCGCGGAGCGGCACCCGTCGGCGCCCCCGCCCCGGCCGCCGCCCCGCGGCGCGAGGCCACCCGGGCCTGACCGCACGGCGCCACGGGCTCCCGCCCGCTGTCAGCCGGTGAGCGGGATCCGCCAGGTGAGGACCATGCCGCCGCCGGCCGGCGTGCTGAACTCGAGGACGCCGCCGTGCTGTTCGGCACGCTCGGCGAGGTTGCGCAGCCCGCTGCGCCGTCCGCCCTCGGGGATGCCGACACCGTTGTCGGCGACGCTCAGCACCAGTTGCCCGCCGGCGTTGACGACGGACACGTCCACGGAGGTCGCGTGCGCATGCCGGGCCACGTTGGCCAGGGCCTCCTCCAGCACGGCGGCCGCGTCCTCGGCGGCCGCGCGGGGCACCTGCGTGTCCAGCAGGCCCTCCATCCGCAGGCTGGGGGCGAAGCCCAGGATCCGGCCGGCCTCGCCCGTCTTCTGGACGACCCGGGTGCGCAGACCGTGCTGGGGAGCCGTGTCCCGCGAGCGCAGGCCGAAGATCGCCGACCTGATGATCTTGATCGTCTCGTCCAGGTCGTCGACGGCCCGCTGGACCCGTTCCGACGCCTCGGCATGGTCGATGAACCGGTCGGCGCTCTGCAGCGTCATCCCCGTGGCGAACAACCGCTGAATGGCCAGGTCGTGCAGGTCGCGGGCGATCCGGTCACGGTCCTCGAGCAGCACCAGCTGCTCGGCGTCCGCACGCCGCTCGGCCAGCTCCAGCGCCAGGGCCGCCTGCCCGGCGAACGTGAGCAGCGGCCCGGTCTCCTCCTCGGAGAACTCCGGCCGGCCGGCGGCGCGCACCAGGAAGAGCACACCTCGCACGATCTCCCCCGACATGACCGGCACCGCCACCGCGGGTCCGAGCCCGGCGAGGACCCGCGTGGCCGCGAGGGCGCGCGGGTCCCCGTCGATGTCGCGGCTGTGGACCGGCTCCCCCGCGTCGTACGCGACACCCACCAGCGAGCTGTCGGCCGGCAGGACCAGACCGCGCAGCTCGTCGGCCCTGGCACCCACGGCGACCTCCACGGTCAGCGCGGAGCCCCCGTCCAGCGGCACGGAGAAGGTGGCCAGCTCCGCACGCGTGATCTCCCTGGCCAGCTCCGCGATCTGGACCATGACGTCCGCCGACGGGCTGCCCGACATCAGGCGCGTGGTCACCTCGGAGCTCGCCCGCAGCCAGCGCTCGCGCCGCGTGGACTCCTCGTACAGCCGGGCGTTGTCGATCGCCACGCCGGCGGCCACGGCGAGCGTCGAGAGCACCGCCTCGTCCTCGTCCTCGAAGTCGGCGCCACCGCGCTTCTCGGTGAGGTACAGGTTCCCGAAGACCTCGTCGCGCACCCGGATCGGCACGCCCAGGAAGCTGTGCATCGGCGGATGGTTCGGCGGGAAGCCGTACGAGGCCGGGTGCTCGGAGATCTTGGGCAGACGCAGCGGCTCCGGGCGCCGGATCAGCTCGCCGAGGATGCCGTGTCCTTCCGGGTACGGGCCGATGGCCTTGATCTGCTTGTCGTCCAGGCCCACGGTCAGGAACTGCGACAGCGTGCTGCCGTCCGGGCCGATCACACCCAGGGCCCCGAACTGGGCGTCCACCAGCACCACGGCCGCCTCGACTATGCGCCGCAGCACGTGTTCCAGGTCCAGCTCGCGCCCCACCGAGAGCACCGCCTCCAGCAGGCTGTGCACCCGGTCCCGGGTACCCCGGGCCGCGTCCAGCCGCGCCTGCAGCTCCTCCAGCAGCTCGTCCAGTTTGAGCTGCGGCAGCCGCACCGGCTCTTGCCCGGCGTTCCTCAACGCGCCTCCTCCGACCTGCATCCGCATCCACCTCCCCCTGGTGCAACCGTACCGAGCCCCGGCGCAGGGAACGCCCTGGTATGCCCAAGATCTCCGGTCACCCCGCGGGGCACCGGGCGGTCCGGGCCCGGAATGCGCCCGGCGAGGGCCGTTCGCCTGCCGCATCGGGCCCGGTCGGCCCGCCCCGTGGGCACCGGGACCGGCGGAGGCTGGAGGCCGACGGGGAGGCATCGGGCACGTGGTCGCGGGGCGGCCGGGCAGGAGGAAGCGCACATGGCCAGGACCGGGGTTTTCGCCGACCTCTCGGCGGACCAGGAGCGGGCTCTGATGGCCCTCGCGCGCGAGGTGTCGTTCCCCGTGGGGGCGCGCATCTTCGAGGAGGACGGCGACGCGGACCGGTTCTGGATCCTGCACACCGGGACGGTCCGCCTCGACCTCCGGGTGCCGGGCCGCCCGGCCGCGGTCGTCGACAGCATCGGGCCCGGCGGACTCCTCGGCTGGTCGTGGCTGTGCCCGCCCCATGAGTGGCACCTCGGCGCCGAAGCCGTCAGCCCCGTGCGGGCCTGGGAGTTCGAGGCGGCCCCGGTCCGTGCTTTGTGCGAGCACGACCCGCTGCTCGACCACGCTCTGCTGACCCATGTCGCCGCCGTCATCGGCCGCCGTCTCCGGGCGGCACGCACGCGACTGCTCGACCGCTGAGGCGCAGATCTCCCGCTCCGCCAGGGCCGGTTGCCGCCCGAAAGCGGCCAACAGGCCCTCGGGACAAGGCCGCTCGCCTCTGGCACGCCGGCGCAACGCGGCCGATCGTGGAAGCGGACCGGCAAGCAGGACCTGAAGGCGGTGGCAGCAATGGACCTTCCCGTCGTCGTGGGCACCGACGGATCCCGCGCGAGTCTGGAGGCAGTGGACTGGGCGGCGGACGCGGCCGTCCTCCGCGGACTGCCCCTGTGGATCCTCCACGCAGGCCCGGACGGTCCGCACTCCGGGCATTCCCCGGCGCAGGCCGACGAGGTCTGCGCCCTCGCGGCCGACCGCGCCGCGCTGCGCGACTCCCGGCTCAAGGTGACGGCCGAATCCGTTGGGGGAGCAGCCGCCATGGTCCTGCTGGAGGCCTCGCACAGCGCATCTCTTGTCGTCGTCGGGCACCGGGGAAAGGGAGGAGGGGTGGGCTCGCTGTTCCTGGGCCCAGTGGCCACGGCGGTCGCGGCTCACGCGCACTGTCCGGCCGTCGTCGTCCGCGGCCGCCCGGACAACGTCCACGGCCGGAAACACCGGATCACCGTGGGGATCGGCAGGAAGCACCCGGAAGAGGCGGCCGTCTCCTTCGCCTTCGCCGAGGCGGCACTGCGACGGTGCGAGGTGGAAACGGTGTTCGCCTGGTCCGGCACCGGCGGTGACCCGCGGGGCGACGATCGGCAACGGCGCGAGCACGAGGCCGACGAGGCCCTCCGGTCGGCGACCTGGGCCCACCCCGACGTGCCCCTGCTGACCTGCCCCGTCGGCGGACCGGCGCACACGGCCCTGCTCCGTGCCTCCGCGGAGTCGGACCTGCTCGTGCAGGGCGCACGCCCGCACGGCTCACCCGGGCCCCGGCCGGGCATGGTCGACAGCACCGTGCTCAAGCACGCGCACTGCCCGGTCGCCGTCGTCCCGTACTGGTGAGATGTCTCCTCACCGGAGCAGCCGGGCCGCCCGGTCTGGGACGAGGGTCTGCAGATCACGGGAGGGCCGCCGGTATCCGGTGGAGGGAGGGCGGGGCGGGAGTTCGAGGGCGGGCCGGGGGACGTCGTGGTACGGAACCGTCGAGAGCAGGTGAGCGATCATGTTGATGCGGGCCGCACGCTTGTCGTCGCCCTCGACGACGTACCAGGGCGCCTCGGGGATGTCGGTGTGCGCGAACATCTCGTCCTTCGCCCGGGAGTACGCCTCCCAGCGGGTGATCGACTCCAGGTCCATCGCCGACAGCTTCCAGCGCCGCGTCGGATCCTCCAGCCTGCTGCGGAACCGCTGCTCCTGCACCGCGTCGCTCACCGAGAACCAGTATTTGCGCAGCATGACCCCGTCCTCGACGAGGAGCCGCTCGAAGACGGGGCACTGGCGCAGGAACCGCGCATGTTCCTCCTCCGTGCAGAAGCCCATGACCCGCTCGACGCCCGCACGGTTGTACCAGCTCCGGTCGAACAGCACGATCTCCCCGGCGGCCGGCAACTCGGCCGTGTAGCGCTGGAAGTACCACTGCGTGCGCTCCCGGTCGGTCGGCACGGGCAGCGCGGCGATCCGGGCGACCCGCGGGTTCAGCCGCTCGGTGACCCGCTGGATCGCACCGCCCTTGCCCGCTGCGTCACGCCCCTCGAAGACCACGACGAGCCGTCGGCCCTCGGCCCGTACCCACTCCTGGAGCGCCACCAACTCGCCCTGGAGACGCAGCAGCTCGCGCTCGTAGACCGGGCGCGGCAGCCGCTCCGGCCTCCGGTCGCCGGTCACTGCCGTCACCTCCTGCGCGTCCTCCGCCTCACCGCATCAGGTGATGCGGCAGCCGGTGACCATGTCGAGGCTGATGGTGATCACGTGATCCATCTCCTCGCCGATCCAGGGCTCGAGCGCTGTCCGGTAGCGCTGCTGGTCCGCGGGATCCCGCACCAGGTGCGCCTCGCCCGTGACCACGACGCTCCATCCGGTGCACGTCTCGGTGTCCAGCTCGTCGGCCTCATAGGCCACCACGGCACCGTCCCGGGCCGGGCCGAGCATGGCTGCGCCGGTGTGGGTCCTGATGACGACCTGGCCGTCCAGGAGGACGTGGTTGACCGGCCGGATGGCAGGCAGAGCCTGGTGGCTGAAGACCAGGCGCCCGATCCGTGCGCCCCGGAGCAGCTTCAGCGCCTCCGGCCGGGACAGCTCCACCGTGGTCGGCGGACCCGGCAGGACATCGTGCGGGATGGAGATCTGTGCCATGGCACCAGTCAGGCACGGTCCGCGCCGGCGCGGCTAGGGCTGAACGGCCCCGATCTTCGCCCCTCCGCTCCGCCGGCCAGGGCCCATTGGTCCCGGCGACCGTGCCCGGCGTGCCCGTCGGGCGGGACCGCGCGGCCCCGCAGCAGGCCCTTCGGCCCCATGACCGCGCCCTCCCGACGGCCGACCGTGGAGACGCACGAGCCGGACCGGACGACTTCCCGCTCGGGAGGCAGAGGATGAACGCACGAGGCAGCTCCCGCACAGGGCCCCTCCCGCACCGCTTCCGCATGCGGGCGGCCAACCCGCTGCGACGGCGTTCCGACCGATGCCAGTCGTGGCTCTGCACGTGTCTCCTCGTTCTCCTGTTCCTCGCTCTGCCGACGGCCCCGTTCCTGGTCGCCCAGGACGTCTACGCCTCCCAGATGCGCACGCTGCACGCGCAGTCGGCGCAGCGGCACCGGATCGCCGCGCTCGTTACCGCGGATGCGAAGGGCCACTCCACCACCGGGGACAGCCTGCAACGGGCGCCCGTCCGCTGGACGGATGCGTCGGGTGCGGTACGGACCGGCACGGCGGACGTCCCCGCAGGATCGGCCGAGGGCAGCACGGTACGGATCTGGGTGGACCGCGCGGGACGGCCGGCGAAGCCGCCGATGCAGCGCGACGAAGCGCTGACGGCCGGCTGGTTCGCCGCCTGCTTGACCGCGGCGGGTCTGGTCCTGGCGTACGGAAGCACCCGCGCAGCGCTCGTCGGGGCGCTGAACCGCGGGCGGTACGCCCGCTGGGAGGCGGAGTGGGAGACGGTGGAGCCGCGGTGGTCGGGGCGGCTGCATGGATGAGGGAAGGCCGGTCACCGCCCGCCGGGGGCCGTTCGGCCCATGGTGTCCGGAACCGGGGCGGGCAGGATCGAACGCCATGAACAGGCACACGACCGACAGCAGCCGGCAGCCGGAACAGGCGCGGACGTTCCCCACGACGGGCTCGGGCCGGGCCGTTCGCCGAAGGCCCGCCCCGGTCGGGTCGGGCCGGAGGTTCTCCTGGCTCATGGTCGTCACCGGCGGCCTCGGGCTCCTCGCCTCGGCCGTCATCATGGCGGACAGCATCCGGCTGTCCGAGGACCCGGCGTTCCGCCCCGCCTGCAACGTCGGGTCGGTGCTGTCCTGTACGGACGTGATGCGCAGCGATCAGGCTTCGCTGTTCGGGCTGCCCAATCCGCTGTTGGGAGTGGCCGCGTACTCGCTCGTGGTCGCGGGCGGCATTGCGCTGCTGGCCGGCGCCCGGTTCCCCCGGTGGTGCTGGATCGGCCTGAACCTGGGCGGGCTCGCCGGTGCCGCCTTCTGCATGTGGCTGATGGGCCAGGCGCTCTATTCCATCGGGGCTCTTTGTCTGTGGTGCTGCCTCACCTGGGCGGCGACCATCGCCCTGTTCTGGTACTCGGTCGTGCACAGCCTCCGGCACCGCATCATTCCGGCTCCGCGAGCATGGGTCCGCGGAGTCCTGGAATTCCACTGGGCGGTACCGGTCACGTGGTACGCAGTCGTCGTGCTGCTCATCGCCATTCGATTCCGGCCCGCCTTGCAGTCGATGATCTGAATCACCGTCGATTCCCGAGGCATTCACCGCAGGAAGTGGGGCCGTTCGGCCCTGTGCCGGGGACCCCCGGCCCTGTCCGCGACCGCGGCACGCCATTGATCATGATCCGGGCCGGAGATCTCCGGCCCGGAAATTCTCTTTGGCACAGCTGGAGTTGGTGGCCTGTGGACGGTATCGGGACGCACAGAGACGACAGGGCCGAGGCGCAGCATCGGGAAATCGGGCCGGTGGCCGGGCGGAAGCCCCGCAGCACGCCCGTCGCATGGCTGACGACCACCGATCACAAGCAGATCGGCACGCTGTATCTCGTCTCCGCTTTCGTCTTCTTCATCATCGGCGGCCTCATGGCGCTGCTGATGCGCGCGGAACTCGCGCGCCCCGGCACGCAGATCATGTCGAACGAGCAGTTCAACCAGGCCTTTACGATGCACGGGTCCGTGATGCTGCTGCTCTTCGCGATGCCGCTGTTCACGGGATTCGCGAACTGGCTCATGCCGTTGCAGATCGGCGCACCGGACGTGGCGTTCCCCCGGCTGAACATGCTGGCCTTCTGGCTGTTCCTGTTCGGGTCGCTCATCGCGGCGGCCGGTTTCCTCACGCCCCAGGGTGCCGCCGACTTCGGCTGGTTCGCGTACGCGCCGCTGTCGGACTCCGTGCACTCCCCCGGCGTCGGCGCGGACATGTGGATCATGGGGGTGGCGCTCTCCGGTTTCGGCAGCATCCTCGGCGCCGTCAACTTCATCACCACCATCATCTGCATGCGCGCACCGGGCATGACGATGTTCCGTATGCCGATCTTCACGTGGAACGTGCTGCTGACCGCCCTGCTCATCCTGATGGTCTTCCCGGTGCTGGCCGCCGCGCTGTTCGCCCTGGAGATGGACCGCAAGTTCGGCTCGCACGTCTTCGACCCGGCCAACGGCGGTGCGCTGCTGTGGCAGCACTTGTTCTGGTTCTTCGGGCATCCGGAGGTGTACGTCCTCGCCCTGCCGTTCTTCGGCATCGTCTCCGAGGTCATCCCGGTGTTCTCGCGCAAGCCGATGTTCGGTTACATCGGCCTGATCGCGGCGACCATCTCGATCGCGGGTCTGTCGGTGACCGTGTGGGCGCACCACATGTACGTCACGGGCGGTGTGCTGCTGCCGTTCTTCTCCTTCATGACCTTCCTGATCGCGGTCCCGACCGGTGTGAAGTTCTTCAACTGGATCGGCACTATGTGGAAGGGCTCGCTGTCCTTCGAGACCCCGATGCTGTGGGCCACCGGATTCCTGATCACCTTTGTGTTCGGCGGCCTGACCGGCGTCATCCTGGCCGCACCGCCGCTGGACTTCCACGTCTCCGACTCGTACTTCGTCGTCGCCCACTTCCACTACACGCTGTTCGGCACCGTCGTCTACGCCATGTTCGCCGGATTCCACTTCTGGTGGCCCAAGTTCACCGGCAAAATGCTCGACGAGCGCCTCGGGAAAATCACGTTCTGGACGCTCACCGTGGGATTCCACACCACATTCCTCGTCCAGCACTGGCTGGGCGTCGAGGGCATGCCCCGCCGGTACGCCGACTATCTCGCCTCGGACGGTTTCACCGCGCTCAACACGGTGTCCACGATCGGCTCCTTCCTGCTGGGCCTGTCGCTGCTGCCGTTCTTCTACAACGTCTGGAAGACCGCCAAGTACGGCAAGAAGGTCGAGGCCGACGATCCCTGGGGCTTCGGCCGCTCCCTGGAGTGGGCGACCTCCTGCCCGCCGCCGCGGCACAACTTCACCAGTCTGCCGCGCATCCGTTCCGAGTCCCCTGCGCTGGACCTGCACCGGCCGGACATCGCCGCGGCCGAACTGACGGGCCGCTGAAGGACGAGGAGGAACTCATGCCCCGGACTCTCCTCGCCCTGAGCGCCGCGGTGATCGGCGCAGCCGGCTGTGTCTGGTACCTGCCCGCCCTGTCCGACCTGCGGGCCGGCGACGACCGGCCGCCTGCCCGGCGGGCCGCCGCCCTCGCCTGCCTGACGGGATGGTGCACATTCGCCGCCGTCACGCTCCTGCTGCTCGCGCAGACCCCGTGGCTCGTTCCCGGGGCCACGGCCGCGGTCGGGGCAGCGGTCGCGTCGGCCCTCTCCGTACGCGCCGGGGTGCTGCGGCGGCGCGAGCGGCAAGAGACCGAGAAGTGGGGGGCGTTGCTCGGGACGGCTCCGGCCCGCGCCTCCGGGCGGCTCGCCCGGACCGCCCTGGCCTGGGGGCTGTCGGGGATCGCCCTCGCCGCGGCGGGAACGCCGTTCCTGGTGAGGCAGCTCCTGCTGTGAAACCCCTCGGGTGGCCTCTTGCCGGGATCCTCGCGGCACGCGAAACTGCTGCCCGCCACCTACAAGGCGCGTGACAGCGGCCGGGGACAGGAACCGTATGGCCAGTGCGAGGATTCCGACCGTCGACCTCCGCCCATGGCGGCACAGCACGGCGCAGGCCCGTGCCGCCGTGGCGCGGACGGTCGACGAAGCTCTGCAGAACGCCGGCTTCCTGCTGGTCACCGGGCACGGCGTGGACGCGGCACTGCGGACCGGCATCCGGGACGCCGCCCGGGCGTTCTTCCGTCTGCCGGCCGACGTCAAGGCCCCGTACGCGGTGCGGGTCGGCGGGCGCGGCTGGCTGGGGCCGGGGGCCGAGGCGAACGGCTACGCCGAGGGCACGCGGACTCCGCCGGACCTGAAGGAGTCCTGGTCCTTCGCCTCCGACACCCCGACCGGTGATCCGCTGGTGGACGCGGAGTGGTTCCTGCCGAACGTCTGGCCCGCCGGGGTACCCGGGCTGCGGCCGCTGGTGGAACGGTACCTGGCGCAGATGCGGTCGCTGTCGGATCTGCTGCTGGAATTGCTGGCGGTCGCCCTCGACGGGCCCCCGGATCTGTTCACCCGCCACACCGGGCATCCCACCTGGGGCTTCAACATCAACTGGTATCCGGGGACGGACGTGGTGGGTGCCGCGCAGCCGGGCCAGTTCCGGATCGGCCCGCACACGGACTTCGGCACCGTGACCGTCCTGGACAGGCAGCAGGGCAAGGGCGGGCTGCAGGTGTTCACCGAGCAGGACGGCTGGCAGGACGCTCCGTACGATCCGCAGGCGCTCACGGTCAACATCGGCGATCTGATGGCGCGTTGGACCGGGGACCGCTGGCGGTCGGGCCGCCACCGCGTGCTGCCGCCGCCCGCGGACACGCCCACGGAGGAATTGTTGTCCCTGGTGTACTTCTACGAGTGCGATCCGGGGACCCGCGTCGAGTCGCTGCCCTCCCCCGTCGGCAGGACCGCGTACGAGCCGGTGGACTCCCACCGGTACCTGCGGGCGAAACTCGACGCGATCAGCGTCGGATGAATGGCGACCTTCTTCACCTCCCCTTCTTCGCTTTTAGGGCGATTTGACGGTTTGGCCCTTCGGCCGGAATCCTGGCATCCGGTTGACCAGCGGGACAGCGGAGCCCGGCCGTGAGTGAAGGAGTGCGCGATCGTGAGCGCCGACACCGCCGCCTGCCGTCCCCTGCCCTCCCCCTGGCGCGGACAGCGCCTGGTGATCACCGGCTTCGCCGCCCTCCTTCTGGCATGCGCGCTCTGGACGGCATACGGGCGCGACGCCCTGCTCTCCACCATCGCCGCCTGCCACGCCGAGGGCGCCGGCTGCTCACCGGTACGACTGGCGGAACGTGCCTTCAAGCACGACGGCAGGCTGCAGGCGCTGGGTGCCGTGGGCATCGCCCTCCCCGCCCTGGCCGGCGCCTTCTGGGGCGCGCCGATGATCGCCCGAGTGCTGGAGACCGCTCCCGGACGGCTGCCCGCCGCTGCCGGGGGCCGCGTCCGCTGGTACCTGGCGCGCCTGGCCGTCGCCGCCGCCGGCACGGCTCTCGCCGCGGGGCTGCTCGCGCTCCTGGTGGCCTGGTGGTGGCAGCCGGCCGCCAACAAGGTCTACGGCCTCACGTGGTACGACCCCGCGGTGCTCTACGCCACCGGTCCGGGCGCCGTGGCCGCCGCCCTCTTCGGCCTGGCTCTCGGCACCGCCGCCGGGCTGCTGCTGCGCCGCACCCTGCCCGCCATGATCACCACGGTGGTCGGCGTCCTCGGGGTGCGCTGGGTGCTCCACACCGTCCACACCTCGGTGTTCTCCCCTCACACGTACACCGCCGAGGGGGATGCCTCCCCCGGCTCACCCGAGGGTGCCTGGTGGTCGGGCTGGGGATATCTCACCTCCGCCGGCCGGGAGGCGCCCGCCTCGGTCTGCCGGTTCGGGGAGGGCGGGGACACGGCGGCGTGCATGAGCAGGCACGGCTTCACCGGCACGTTCGTCAAGGCGTACCCCGGCAGTGACTTCTGGACGTTCCAGTGGTTCGACACCGCCGTCCTGCTGGCCCTGGCCGTCGCCCTCACCGCGTTCGTGGCACGGCGGCTGTACCGCCGCGTCCCGTCCGCACCGACGGCCTCGCGCCGGCTGCCGGGACGGGCCACCACGGCGTGGCTGGTCCCGCTCGTGCCGGCCGCGGTCACGCTCGGGCTCGGTCTGTGGGGCGTCACGCGCCACGGGAGCATGTGGCGCGACGAGGCGGCCACCTGGCAGGCCGCCCACCGTTCGGTGCCGGAGATCCGGCACATGCTCGGCGAGGTCGACCTCGTCCACGGCCTGTACTACTTCCTCATGCACGGGCTCTTCGAGCTCTTCGGCGACAGCGTCCTCGTCCTGCGGCTGCCCTCCGTCCTGGCCATGACCGCGACCGCCGCCCTCACCGCGCTCATCGGCGCCCGGCTGGCGGGTGCCGTCGCGGGGATCTGCGCGGGCACCGTCCTCGCCCTGCTGCCCGCCGTGCAGACGTACATGCAGGAGGGCCGCCCCTACGCCCTGGTCACCGCCGGCGTCGCCGCGGCGACCTGGCTGCTGGTGACCGCACTCGGCCGGCCGGGACGCCGGACCCTGTGGGCCGCATACGGCGCCACCGTGTGGATCACGGCGCTGCTCAACTGGTTCTCCCTGTTCGCCCTGGGTGCCCACGCCCTCACCCTTGTCCTGGTCCGCGCCGACCGGGCCGTGCTGCGCCGCTGGGCGACGGCAGCCGCCGTCGCCGTCGCCGCGACGCTGCCGCTGATCCTGGCCAGCCGCGCCCAGTCCGGCCAGGTCTCCTGGATCCGCCCGCTCGGCTGGTCCACGCTGCTCGCGCCCGCCGTGCTGCTGATCATCGGCGCCGCCTGCGCCCGCATCCCGCACCGCGGCACCGGCCCGCTCACCCCGGCCCGCCTCGCCCTGCCCCTGCTGGCCGTCCCACAGCTCGCGCTGCTGGCGGTCTCGGCCGTCAAGCCGCTCTACCTCGACCGGTACGTCCTCCACACCTGCATCGGCCTCGCGCTGCTGCTGGGCGCCGCCGGCGCGGCCGCGGTCCGGGCGGCCGCCGCCCGCCGCTTCGCGCAGCCCTGGCTGCTGATCCCCATGGCCGCGTGCACGGCCGTCGTCCTGCTGGCGCCGATGGAGAACCGGCAGCGCACCTCCTTCAGCCGCGTCGACGACGTCGTGCCCGTCGCCCACGAGGTGGCGCACTACGCGCGGCCGGGCGACGCCGTCCTCTTCCTGCCGGCCGCCCGCCGGGACACCGCCCTGGTGACCCCCTGGGCGTTCGACGGCCTGGACGACATCGCCCTGGACCGCACCCCCACCGAGTCCGGCACCCTCAAGGGCCTCGAACTCCCGCCCGAGAAGATCCGCACCGCGATGCTCGGCCGCTCCCGCATCGTCCTCGTCACCGACGCCTATGCCGTCGCCCGGCCACCGGGGACGGCCCGGGAGCGCACCAAGCAGCAGGTCCTGGACCGGTACTTCCGCAAGAGCCACGAAACCCAGACCAACGGCAGGCGCGTGACCGTCTACGACAGGAAGTGACGCCCCGTCGCCGACGCCCCGCACACCGGCCGTGGTCTCAGCCGGTCGGGACGAGGGCCACCGGGCAGTGCGCGTGGTGCAGCACCGCGTGCGTGACCGGCCCCAGTTGCAGGCCGAGGCGGCGGCTCGCGCGGTGGGCGGCGATGACGACGACGTCCGCCTCCCGGCTCGCCTCGGTCAGCGCGTGGCCGGCCCCGAGGCACAGGGCCTCGGTACGGACCTCGACCCCGGGGTACTCGTCGCGCAGGGGCGCGACCGCGGACTCCGGAACGTCCTCGGCCGCCTTGGCCAGCAGGCGCACGTCGTCGCGGAAGAGCGGCCCGGCGGGCTGCATGCCGGGCGAGGCGGGGTACTGCCAGGCGTGCAGCACCAGCAACTCCGCACCGAGCCGTACCGCCTCCTCGAAGCCGAAGCGCAGGGCGTCGGTGTCGGCGTCCGATTCGATGCCGACGAGCACGGTCCCCCGCATGCGCCGCACCACGTCGCGGACGACGAGCAGGGGGCTCGCGGTGTGCGCGGCCACCCGCAGGGTGACCGAGCCCAGGAGGAGCCCGGTGAATCCGCCGTACCCCCGGCTGCCGAGCACGGTCAGGCCGGCGGAGTGCCCGGACCGGACGAGCGCGCGGGCGGGGGACTCCGTGGTCAGGGTGGGGACCACGGACAAGCCGGGGGCACCCCGGTGGGCCCGTGAGACGGCCCGGTGCATGGCGGACCTGGCCTGTTCGTAGAGGACTTGGCCGTCACCGCACCTCATCACGGACTCGGGGACCAGGTGCCGTCCCCAGGGCCACCCGCACAGGATCTCCAGCTCGGTACCGCGGCGCACTGCTTCGTCCACGGCGCGGTCCAGGGCCCGCAGGGCGGGCTCGGAGCCGTCGTAACCGGCAAGGACCCGGCCCTGCCGGGGAGTCGCCGCCTCGGACATGGTTCGCTCCTCCGGTGTCAGAACTGCGGTCCGACGGCGGGCGGTTCGGGGATCCTGTGCCTGGCCGGGGCTGCTTCGAGGCACAGTTCGACGTTCACGACGCCTTCCACGTCCCGTACCAGCCTGGCCATGACCGGCACCATCGCCCCGTCGGGGAGCCGTCCGGAGAGGGTGACCACGCCTTCCGTCACCGATACGTCGACCGTGGACCTGCAGTTGCGGAAGAAGTGGTCCACGATCTCGTCGCGCACCTCGTGGGCGATGTCCTCGTCGTCGCGCAGGTAGACCATGAGCAGGTCGCTGCGGCTGACGATGCCCGTCAACCGCCCGTCCCCGTCCACGACGGGAAGCCGCTTGACGCCCTCGCGGGCCATCACGCGCGCGGCCTCCGCCAGGGTCTCGTATCCGCGGACGGTGACGGCCGGGGTGCTCATCAGTTCCCCGGCCGTCCCGGCCCCGGCCTTGACCAGGTCGTCCAGGTGGCGCAGTTGCTCCAGGCGGGAGGGGTCGCGGTCCTTGTACTGCTGTTTGGGCAGCAGGTCGGCCTCGGAGACCATGCCGACGACACGGCCTTCGCCCTCGACCACCGGCACGGCGCTCACCTTCCACTGCGCGAACGTCTTGACGATCTCCTTGTAGGCGGCGCTGCGGCTGACCGCCACGACCGTCTCCGTCATCACGTCGCCGACCGTGCGCGGGGTGTTCCTCATCCCGGGCCTCCCTCTCCGATGCCGGAATCCACCGGCACTTCCACCCTCGTCCCGGCGGACGGCACCGGCCAAGGTGCCGATGGGCCCTGCCCGGCGGGCTGCCCGGCCCCGTCGCAAAGCCCGGCACACGGGCCGGTCAAGAGCACGCACAGACCGCTCGACTTTCTCCCATTTCTGCATCAGAGCAGGTCAACCGGGGCCGTTGACGAGCAATCGACCTGCGTGCATACGCCAGGGTCATGCACCGGTGCTGGGATCTATTTTTCCGACCAGAAGGAGCCGGTCCCCATGCCAGAGAACTGCAGCCACGACGAACACGGGGCGGCCGAGGCCCGTTTCCAGGGGCTGCTGGAGTCGGCCCCGGACGCCATGGTCATCGTGGACGACACGGGAGTCATCCAACTCGTCAACGCCCAGACCGAGGCCGTCTTCGGCTACTGCCGACAGGAACTGCTCGGCCGGCCCGTCGAGATCCTCGTGCCCCGGCGCTTCCGGCACCAGCACTCGGCCCACCGCCGGGACTACGCGAGCAACAAACAAGTACGCCCCATGGGAGCCGGTCTCGAACTCTACGGACTGCGCAAGGACGGGCACGAATTCCCCGTCGAGATCAGCCTCAGCCCCCTCGAGACCCCCGACGGCCTCCTCTTCTCCGCGGCGGTGCGCAATGTCAGCGATCGCAAGGCCGTCGAACGGAGGATCACCGAGCTGGCGTCCCTCGTGGAGTCCTCCCAGGACGCGATCCTCGCCAAGACCCTTGAGGGCCGCATCACCTACTGGAACGCCGCCGCCCACCAGCTCTACGGCTACACGGCGGACGAGGCGGTCGGCCGGCACGTGTCCCTGCTCGCTCCGCCCGCGTGCAAGGACGAGGTCGACGCCCTGATGGAGCGGCTGAGCCGGGGCGAGAAGGTCGAGCACTTCGAGACGCTCCGGGTGACGAACACCGGCGCCCTGCTCGACGTGGACGTCACGCTCTGGCCGACCCGTGACGCGGTCGGCACGGTGATCGGCGCCTGTGCGATCGTCCGCGACATCAGCGAGCGCAAGCGCGCCGAGGCCGAACTCACCCGGCTCTACGAGCAGCAGCGGCACGTCGCCCTGACCCTGCAGCGCAGTCTCATGGGCACCCCGCCGGACGTCCCCGGCCTGCACTCCGCCAGTCGCTACCTGCCCGCCACCCAGGGTGCCGGCGTGGGAGGGGACTGGTTCGACCTCGTCCCGCTGGGAGGCGGTCAGGTCGGTGTCCTCATCGGGGACGTGATGGGCCGGGGCCTCGAAGCCGCCGCCGTGATGGGGCAGTTGAGGTCCGCGGCCAACGCCCTGGCCCGTACGGGGATGCCGCCCCGGCAGCTCATGCAGGCGCTCGACACCATCGTGGCCGATCTGCCCGACCAACTGGTCACCTGCAGCTACCTGGTGATCGACCCCGACGCCGGCCAGATGGCGATCTGTTCGGCCGGTCACCTGCCCGCACTCCTCGCAGCCCCGGACCACCAGGTCAGTCCGATCGCCGTACCGATCAGCGTTCCCCTCGGCGTCGGAGACGTCCCCCATCAGCAAGCGGTCGTCGCGGTACCGCCCGGGTCCACGCTGGCGCTCTACACCGACGGCCTCGTCGAGACCCCCGCCACCGACATCGAGCAGCAGATCACCGCGCTCGCCTCGGAGTTGAGCCACTCCTTCGGTTCCGCCTGCGGTCTCGAACAGGCGGCGGACCGGGCCCTCGCGGCGCTCCTGCCCGACACCACGGGCCACTACGACGACGTCACCCTGCTCCTGGTCCAGCTGCCGCCCGCCCCGCTCGCCTGGGCCTGCACCGAGCTGCTGTCGGAGCCGTGCGCGGCGGCCGACGGCAGGCGGTTCCTCGCCGTCACCCTCGCCGCGTGGAACTGCACCGAGGCGCTCGACGACGCCCGGCTGCTGACCTCCGAAGTCCTCACCAACGCGATCTGCCACGCCTCCGGCCCGATCCAACTGCGGGTGCGCAGGGGCCCGGACGAACTCACCGTCGAGGTGACCGACCGCAGTCTCCAGCCCCCTCAGCCGCGGCTCGCGGAGGCGGGGGACGAGTCGGGCCGTGGTCTGCTGCTCGTCGACGCGCTGGCGGACAGCTGGGGCACCCGGCCCATCGACCGGGGGAAGACCATCTGGTTCACCCTGCGTCTGAAGGCCCCGGACGCACCGGGGCCGCGCCCGTGAGGGACTTCACGAGGATGTGACTGCTGACGGCCAGCATCCAGACCGGGAAGACGAGTTCGAGGTGGCCGGTGCTGCTGACGGAGAAGAGCAGCACCAGTGCCACGAGGTGGCCGAGCCAGGACAGCCAGCGCGGAAAGACGCCCAGGCGCCGCCCGATCGTGGTGGTCGACAGCACGAACACGGCGGCCATCCGCGTGAAGTAGCCGGACAGCAGCGTGAGGACGAGGTGGCGCCCGTACTGCCACAGTTCGTCCCTGCCCGGTGCGGGAGGCCGCGTCGCGAAGCCGGTCACGGCCAGCAGGCTGCCCGCCGTCGCCGCGAGGACGAACAGCGTCGCCACGAACAGCAGCCCGCTGCCCAGGAACAGCGTGGCGAAGAACCGGTCCTCCGCCGCGCCGACGTAGTCGCGGAAGCAGCCCATGAACCACAGGAAGAAGACCCCCGCGAACGGCACCATCGCCAGCGCCGTGTTCAGGCTGTTGCGCCGGGACGTGTCGCCGAGCCAGTCCGCGGCGTCCTGGGGATGCTCGGGCACGGCCAGGCGCACCAGGACGATGGCCGCACCCAGCAGCAGTGCGGAGACGATGCCCGCCACCGCGGCCACGCGTGGTGTCCGCAGTCCCTGCCCTGCCGTCCTCGTGCCGCTCCGCATGACGTTCTCCTCCGGCGGACGCTCCCGTGCCGAGCCCTCATCGTGCAGTGCGCTCCCCCGGGGCACGACCCGGCGACACCCGCAGGGGCGCCTGTCGCTCCCCCGGCCCGCCCGCCTGTCGTGCGCACCGGTACGTCCCCGGCGATCCTGGGGACGTGACAGGCCGCGCCGACACGGACGACACAGCGGACGGCCGGGGCCGGCGCCGGCCGGAGCAGCCGCGGACCGATTTCGGGGGCGCGGTCTACGGCGCGCTCCTGGCCGCCTCCGTGGTGGCCGGCACCGGGGCACTCGGGCCGTACCGCCGGGTGGGCCTCGTACTGATCCTGCTGGTCACCGGTCTGGTGTTCTGGGTCGCACACGTCTACTCCCGCCTCGTCGGCGAGCGGGAGACCTACCGGCATCCGTCCTGGGCCGTGGTCAGCCGCGTGTCGCGCGAAGAGTGGCCGATGGTCCAGGCGGCGGTGCCCCCGGCCGTGGCCGTGGCCGTCAGCCCGCTGCTGGGGCTGGATCTGGAGGGGACGGTCTGGTTCGCCCTCGCCGTCGCTCTGGCCGAACAGATCGGCTGGGCCGGCGCGGCGGAGGTCCGCGCCGGCGGCTCCCGTCGGCGCGTGATCGTCACGGGGGTCGTCAACCTGGTGCTCGGCCTGGTCATTGTGATCCTCAAGGCCTTCCTGCACGAACACTGAAAAAGGGCGACCGGCCGGGATGCGGGCCGGCCCGGGACGGCGTGTACTGGAACGAGGGCTCGTGCCGAACACGGGGAGACCAGCCATGACCACGGACTCGCCCCTGCAGATCGGAATGGTCGGGCTCGGCCGGATGGGCGCCAACCTGGCGCGGCGGCTGATGCGCGACGGCCACCACTGCGTCGTCAACGACCTCGGCCGGGACGCGGTCCAGGCCCTGGAGAAGGAGGGCGCGACCGCCGCCTTCTCGCTGGGGGAGCTGGCCGCGGCGCTGGAACGGCCCCGCAACGTCTGGCTGATGGTGCCCGCGGGAGCGGTGGAGTCCACGCTCGACGAGCTGGTGCCCCTGCTGGACGCCGGCGACACCGTCGTCGACGGCGGGAACTCCTTCTACCGCGACGACATCGCCCGGGCCGGCCGGCTCGCCCGGCACGGCATCCACTACGTGGACTGCGGCACCTCCGGCGGCGTCTGGGGCCTCGACCGCGGCTACTGCCTGATGATCGGCGGCGACGAGAAGGCCGTGGCCCGGCTGGACCCCGTCTTCCGCACCATCGCCCCCGGCACCGGCGGCGCCGAGCCCACCCCCGGCCGGACCCGGGCCGGCGGAACGGCTCCCGAGGGCTATCTGCACTGCGGCCCCAGCGGCGCCGGGCACTTCGTGAAGATGGTGCACAACGGCGTCGAGTACGGGATGATGGCCGCCATCGCCGAGGGCCTCAGCATCATCCGGCACGCGGACGCGGGCCTGCGCGGCGGCACCGTCGACGCGGAGACCGCCCCGCTGCGCGACCCCGACGCCTACCGGTACGAGATCGACGTGGGCGAGGTCGCCGAGGTGTGGCGCCGCGGCTCGGTCGTCGGTTCCTGGCTGGTCGACCTCGTCGCCGACGCGCTCGCCCGCTCCCCCGGGCTCGACGCCTTCACCGGCCGGGTCTCCGACTCCGGCGAGGGCCGCTGGACGGTGCAGGCGGCAATCGACGAGAGCGTCCCCGCCCCGGTCATCGGCACGGCACTCAACCAGCGCTACGAATCGCGCGGGCTGGGCGAGTTCACCGACAAGGTGCTCTCCGCGATGCGCAGCGAATTCGGGGGCCATGCGGAGAAGAAGGGGTAGCCGTGACCGGCCCGTCCTCCACCGCAGAGAAGCGCGGCCCGCGTCCGGAGGACCACGTCGTCGTCCTCTTCGGCGCGACCGGTGACCTGGCACGGCGCAAGCTCCTGCCGGGTCTGTTCCACCTCGCCCGCGCCGGGCTGATGCCGTCCCGGTACCGCATCATCGGCTCGGCGCCCGCCGCCGACGCACTCGGTACCGAGGAGTTCCGCACGCACGCCCGCGAGGCGGTCGCCGAGTTCGGCAGCACCCGGCCCGAGGGGCCGGCCTGGCAGGAGTTCGAGGCCGCGCTGTCCTTCGGCGCCGCCGACCCGGACGACACCGGTCCGCTGCTGGCGGCCGTGCAGGAGGCCGAACGGGCCGTCGGCGGCAGCCCGCGCCGGCTCTTCCATCTCGCGGTGCCGCCGAAGGCGTTCCCCTCCGTGGTGCAGGAGCTCGGCGCGAGCGGCCTCGCCGAGGGCGGCCGGCTGGTCGTGGAGAAGCCCTTCGGCACGGACCTGGCGTCGGCGCGCGCGCTCGACGCGACCGTCCACGCCGTCTTCGACGAGTCCCGGGTCTTCCGCATCGACCACTTCCTCGGCAAGGAGTCCGTCGACAACATCCTCGCCCTCCGCTTCGCCAACGGCCTCTTCGAGCCCGTCTGGAACCGCAACCACATCAGCCACGTGCAGATCGACGTACCGGAGCAGCTCACCATCGAGGGCCGGGCCGGCTTCTTCGAAGGGACCGGCACCTTCCGCGACATGATCGTCACCCACCTCTTCCAGATCCTCGGCTTCGTGGCGATGGAACCCCCGGCCGCACTCACCGCCCGCTCCCTGCGGCAGGAGAAGGACAAGGTCTTCGCGGCGATGCGCGCCCTGGACCCGGCCGGCGTCGTGCGCGGCCAGTACGAGGGGTACCGCGGCGAACCCGGCGTCGACCCGCACTCCGACACCGAGACCTTCGTCGCCCTGCGCGTGGAACTCGACAACTGGCGCTGGGCCGGAGTGCCTTTCTACCTGCGCTCGGGCAAGGCCCTGGGACAGGGACGGCACATGGTGACGCTCGGCTTCCGCGAACCGCCCCTGCGCATGTTCCCCTTCGGCACGCAGGACACCGCCGAGGGCCGCCACAACGCGCTCGTCATCGACTTCGACGACCCGGGCCGCATCACCACCCGCTTCATGGCGAAGGAGCCCGGCCCCGACATGCGCCTCGGCGAGGCCGAGATGGTCTTCGCGTACACCGAATGCTTCAACACCGCCCACGCCCTGGAGGGTTACGAACGCCTCACCCTCGACGCGATGCTCGGCAACCAGTCCCTGTTCACCAGCGCCGACGGCATCGAGCGCCTGTGGGAGGCGTCCGCCCCGCTGCTCCGTGACCCGCCGCCGGTGCAGCCGTACGCCCCCGGGTCCTGGGGGCCGGAGAGCGTCCACCGGCTGATCCGCCCCTACCGCTGGTACCTGCCGGAGGAACGATGACATCCGATCCGGGCGAACTGTTGCTGATCCGGCACGGCCAGACCGAATGGAGCCGAACCGACCGGCACACCGGCCGTACCGACGTGCCCCTCACCCCGGAGGGCGAGGCGCAGGCCCGCGCGCTCGCCCCCGTCCTCGCCGCGCGGCGCATCACCGCCGTGCTGTGCAGCCCGCTGCAACGCGCCGTGCGCACGGCGGAGTTGAGCCTGCCCCGCGGGACGGGTGTGGCCCTGGAGCCGGGGCTCATGGAGTGGGACTACGGGGCGTACGAGGGCCTGACCACCGCACAGATCCAGCAGACCCGGCCCGGCTGGGACCTGTGGCGCGACGGCGTGCCGACCGACGGCGCCGAACGCCCCGGGGAATCGCTCGTGCAGGTCGGCAACCGCTGCGACAACGTCCTCGCCCGCGCCTGCGCCGCGCTGGAGGAGACGGGCGGCGATGTCGCCCTCTTCGCCCACGGCCACGTGCTGCGCGCCCTCACCGCCCGCTGGCTGGGGCAGGGGACGGAGACGGGCGCCCTGTACCGGCTGGGGACCGCCACGCTGTCCGTGCTGGGCACGGAGCACGCGCGGCGGGTGATCGCCGGGTGGAACATCCCGGCGTGAGTGAGTCACGATGTCCGTACCGGACCACTCCGTCACCTCTCCCCGCCCGATGCGAAGGGAAGAACGATGACCGGCTCGTTGTCGCAGAAGACCGGCACCGATGTTCACTACCGCACGCCCACCCCGGAAGACGCCGTATCCGTCTGGCAGATGGTCGTCGACGAGCCGATGCTGGACGACAACAGTTCCTACCACTACACGCTCTGGTTCCGGGACTTCGCCAAGACCTCCCTGGTGGCCACCGTGGGCGGTGACATCGTGGGTTTCCTCACCGGCTACCGCCGGCCCGACGAACCGGAGACGTTCTTCATCTGGCAGGCGGCGGTCAGGCCCGGCAGCGGCATTTCGGGCCTCGGGATCGACATCCTCGTGAACGCGATCGACCTCCAACTGGCCACAGGGGCGCACTACGTGGAGACGAGCGTCTCCGAGCAGAACAAGACGATCGCGATGCTGCTGCACATGGTCGCCGGGAAATACGATGCCGGTACCCACACCGAACTGCTCTTCCCCGCGGAGGAGCTCCCGGGCGGCGACCACGACGAAGTCCTCTACCGCATCGGACCGTTGCACCCCCGCGATTGAAGCGGTGACGGAGCCCGCGCGCCACCGCTGCCCTCCGGCTCACCCGGAGGGCAGCGGCCGAGCGGCCAGACCAGTGATCCGACGGGTGCTGGCGATCGCGGCGACATGACCCTCCACGGGCACGTCCAGCAGATGGACCCGGGACGAAGGCCACTCCTCGGCGGGACTTCCCTGGGGCAGGACCAGATCGCCCCGCACCCCGATACGGTCCAGCCGGGCCGCCAGCCCGTGTCCTGTGAGCTTGACGGCAGCCTCCTTCCTCGACCAGAGCCTCGCGAAGGCCGCCGGTCGTTCACGCGGGGGCAGCCGGGTCAGGGCCGCGCGTTCATCCGGTGTGGCGATGCGGGCGACCAGCCGCTCCGGGACGCCGGGGCCCGGAACCTCGTCGAGGTCGATGCCGACGAATCCCTGCGTCACGACCCCGATCAGAACACGGCGACGGGTGTGCGACACCGAGTAGTCGTACCCGGCTCCGACGACGCGAGGACGGCCGTGGCCGGCGCCGCAACGGTCGCAGGTGCGGTCGATGCGCACCAGGCGGGCAGGACTGCCGGTGTAGCGGCAGGCGATCAAACGCTGCGCCGCGCGCGAGGTGACGAACAGATTCCGCCGCCCGTCCCCGGGAATCGCCCCGGCCCGGGCCGCCTCGTCGGGCGTCAGCAGCCCTTCCCAGTCCGGTCGCGTGCGGACGGCCACCGACCAGAGGTGGCACTCGCCGGCAGCGGGCAGGGCGTCCACGGCAGACGGCTCCTCTCCCTGTCCCCGAACGGTTCCGGATCCGTCGCCCGCGGACCCGGCGGACCGGGGCGCGGGCGGCGGGGACCGGGATCAGACCTCGTACTCGGTTCCCACACCGTCGAAGCGGAGGCGGTCCTGGATGAAGACCTCCTCACCGTTCTTGTCATAGCCGGTCAGGAGACCGGCCTCCATGAGGCGGATGACGATCTGGGAGCTGAACTCCTGCTGTCCGGCGGCGCCCAGTTCGCGGATCAGCTCCTTGTAGCCGATCTCCTCGCCGAGAAGACGGCCGAAGATCTGCCGGTGCTTCTCCTCCAGGGGCCACTTGACCATGTCGCGGCCCTCCTCATTGGCGAGGACCTGTTTGGACTCCAGGCCGAACGTCTCGGGATCGACCTTGTAGTACGGCTTGAGCACCACCTCTTTGCCGTTCCACTGCAGGCGTTCGATGCGGTTGAGCCGCTTGGTCAGCTGACTGATCCAGCGCACGCGGGCGGGGTTGAGCTCCTTGTCGGTGAACTCGTCGCTCAACTCCATGCGCTGGTGGCGTCCGATGCTCATCATGGTCGCCGCGCGGTCGCGGAAGTCGCTCACCGACCAGGTGCCGTCCTTGGTGGAAGCGGCCAGGCGCTCGAACCAGCGCTTGTGGTGCAGGCGCCCGTCGTCGGCTTCGCCGATGCGCCGCCTGGCCCAGAATGCGGACTCCGGCTCGGTGAAGGAGGCCAGGGTGTAGAAGGAGGCGAGGAACTCGTGGTACTGCTCGTAGGTCTCACGGTAGGCGCGGTTGTACCAGGCGTGGACCTCCTCGGTCTCCCCCTCCTGCCGGGCGATCCGGTCGATCGCGGCAGCCGCGGAGACGGCCGATTGCGTGGCCAGGTGCACGCCCTGCGAGAACAGGGGGTCGGTGAAGCAGGCGGAGTCGCCGGAGAGGAAGTGGCGTCCGCCGGAGTACACCTCGGAGTCGTACGACCAGTCGTGGACGACACGGACCTCGTCGGCCGTCTCGGCGTCGCCGAGGATCTCCTTCACCCGGGCGGCCTTGGCGAGGGTCTCCCGGTAGAAGCGTTCGGGGCCCAGCTCCTTGACCTCGCCCGACTTCGAGCGGTCGACGACCAGTCCGACGCTGTAGAGGCCCTCCTCGACCGGGATCATCCACACCCAGCCGTCCTCGAAGGTGATGGAGTAGGTCGTCCCCTTGAGGTCGCCCTCGAAGGGGTCGGGGCAGCGGAAGTACGTCCAGACGGCGAAGCTCTTGTAGAACTCGTCGTAGCGCCGCACTTTGAGCTTCCGGGCCAGGGGCCCGTTGGACCCTCCCGCGTCGATCACGAAATCGCATGTCACCTGCCGCGCAGCAGCACCCTGTCCCGCGGTGAGCGACACCCGGCCGGGATCCGACAGGTCGACATCGGACACCGGCGTGTTCTCGTGCACTTCGATGCCGCGTTCTTTGACCTCGTCGAGGAGGAGTTTGTCGAATTCCTCCCGCTTGACCTGGATGGCGTGGTCGAAGACCCACGGCGAAGTCTTCGGAGCGGTGAAGGAGAAGGTCCACGGAGCCTCGTTCCGCCCCCACAGGAACGTGGCCGAGGGTTTCCTGACGAAACCGGCGGCATCGAGCCTCTCCTGCAGGCCCAGCCGGTTGAAGATGGACAGCGAACCGGGGAGGAAGGACTCCCCGATCCGGTAGCGGGGGAAGCAGTCGCGCTCGTAGACGACCGGTTCATGGCCGAGCTTGTGCAGCGTGAGGGCAGCGGTGCAGCCGGCGGGGCCGGCCCCGATGACGGCGACGGTCGTTCGGTTCATGGGCGTTCCCTTCAGGACCGGAGGGAGTTGATGGATTTGATGCGGCTCGGGGCGAGATAGGAGAAGCCGCCGGCGGCGTTCTCGAACATGGTGATCCCCGCCTGGAACCGGCATGCGTCGCCGATGGAGACCTCCGGGGCGACAGTGCAGCCGAGGCCGAAGAAGTTGCCGTCTCCGATCTCTGCGCTGTTGCCGCAGTGGAAGTTCGGGGCGAAGAAGTTGCCCGACCCGATCCGGGAGTGGTGCCCGAACGTGCACCGGTAATTGACGACGTTGTAGCTTCCGAGTGCGGTGTTCACGCCGGCGTAGTTGTCCGGGCCGATGACGTTGCCCTCGCCTTCGACCGCGGCGGGATCGAGGCGGGAGGAAGGGTGGACGATATTGACCGCCGACAGTCCCCGGGGCGTGATGTACCCCTCGATCAGCGTGCGCCGCAATTCCATGTCGGACACGGCGAGGACGGCCTTCGCCCCCTTGCCCGGCTCGTATGCGGCGAGTTTCGTCCATGTCCCGTCCGGCACATGGACGTCCTCGCCCTCGACGGCGAGGTAGCACTCGATCCCGAAACCGGAGTCCTCTGCGTAGCGTGCCACTTCCAGGGCGAACTTGCCCGCCCCTATGACGACCAGGTGGGTCACTGCCGGATCCTCTTCTTCTTGAACCGGTCCGAAACGGGTATCTCGTCGATCACGGTGATCCTGGCCGGCATCTTGAACGGCTCGACCTTGCCGTCGAGGAACTCGCGTACGTGCCGGCGGACTTCGGACCTGCCCATCTCGCCGACGGGTTTGACGTCGACGTGGACGGCCTGTCCTGTGATCGAGTTCGGTTTCCCGTAGACGGTGCAGTAGGCGATATGGGGGCTGCTCATGAGGATCGACTCGAGTTCGAGCGGCAGGACCTTCTCGCCGCCGACGTTGATGACGTCCTTCGCCCGGCCTTTGATCTTGATGTAGCCGTCACTGTTCTTCTCCACGAGGTCGCCGGTGCGGAACCAGCCGTCCTCGGTTACGGCCTCGTCGGAGTGGTTGAGATAGCCCATGAACTGCGTCCTGGTGCGCAGTTGCAGTTCGCCGTCCACGATCCGGTGCTCGACGTGCCCGTCGGAGATCTTGAAGTACGTACTGGACGACGACTCGCTCCGAGTGGTCGAGATGCCCGTCTCGCTGGTCCCGAAGGTCTGGAGGAGGCGGGCGCGCGGGAGAGCCGCGTGTATGCGTGTGAGCAATTCCTCCGGCATCGGCTCGGTGCCGTAGGTGATCAGCCGCAGGCTGGAGAGGTCGAACTTCTCCTGGAAACCGCCGATGAGGATGAGGTTGAGGAAGGTCGGGCTGGTCGGGAGAAGGCGGATGCCGTACTTCTCGACCAGTCGGCAGACCTCCTCCGGCGTGCGCTTGACCGGCACGACGGCGGTCGCCGCGCTGCGCACAACGCCCAGCAGCGAGTTGATTCCCCCGATGTGGTCGGCCAGGAGGAACAGCAGGATGTGCGGGGGTCTGCTGCCCACGCGCTCACTCGTGCCGAGCTTCTCCTCCACCAGGGCGTCGAAGTCGTGCAGGACCGCCTTCGGCACACCCGTCGATCCGCTGGAAAGGAGGACGAGCCCGGCCGAGCCGGAGTCGGTCAGCCTCCCGTAGAGTTCCACGGCCTCGCCCGGAGGCGAGGCGAACGGTTCGACCGCGACCTCTCCGTCCGTCTCCACGACGTACCGGGGGCGGCAGGCCTCGCGCACGGCCGCCGGCGTCGTTCCGGTGAACGCCACGACGGGCACCACCACGGCCTTGCGGCGGTAGAGCGCGAAGAGCGCGGCGATGTGGGAGAACGAGAAGTCTCCTCTGAGGACGACGGCGTCGTGCGGTTCCACGCCCGCCTCGTCCAGCATCGTCTCGATATGCCGGATCTCCCCGGCCAGTTCGGCGTACGTTCGGCTCGATTCCCTGTGGAGGACGGCGGTGCGGTCTCCCCACCGCTCCATCCTGTCGATCAGGGTGTCCCTCACTGGACTCCTCCCAAATACAGCGTCTCGCCGGTGACGAATCCGGACTGGCCCGTGGTGAGGAAATCGACCGGGCCGAGGATGTCCTCCATCTCGCACATCCGCCCGAACGTCTGCCGGGCGACGACGGCGTCCAGGGTCTCCGGCGCGAGAGTCCGGGTGAGCACGGTACGGACCGGCGGCAGGCCGATCCCGTTGACCCGTATCCCGAACCCGGCCAGTTCCTTGCTCATGACACGGGTCAGCTGCTCGACAGCGCTCTTGCTCGCCGAGTAGACCAACTGGCCGTCCAGCGCCCACGGCACCGCGACGGTCGAGACGTTGAGAATCGCAGCGAGCCCCTCCGGACTCTTCTGCAGCAGTTTGGCGGCCTCTCTGCAGCAGTTCAGAACCGCGAAGAAGTTGAGGTCGAAGACTTCGCGGGCGGTTCTCTCCGGTGTCAGCATGAAATGGTTCATGACCGAGGTGCCGGCATTGTTGACCAGCACGTCCAAGTGCCCGAACTCGCGGCGGACCGCGCGGAACATGGACCGTGCCTGCGCGGTGTCGGTCAGGTCGATCTCGTGGTGGCGGTAGGCGGGGTGGTCGATGCCCGAGGGCCTCCGGCTGCAGCCGACCACGATGTCCCCGTGCCCGAGGAAGTGTTCGGCGAGAGCCTTTCCTATGCCGGTCCTGGTTCCGGTGACCAGGGTGATCATCAGGGCGGCCCGCGGCCGCTCACACCGGCTCGGAGACGGTGACGCCGGCCTCGGCCAGCTCCGCCTCGATGAACTCGACGAGCCGGCCGACCCTGCTGAACGGGCTCACCCTCTGGGACACGGCCTTCTCCGAGGTCAGCGAGATCTCCTCGGCGTACTCGTCCTCGATGGCCTCTTCCACCTGCGTCAGGAAGTTGACCAGCTGCATGGAGTCGAAGACTCCGTTGTCCCCGTACAGGGTGAGGGAGGACAGTTCCGTGGTGGGGATCTTCTCCTCCCTCCGCTCGTTGACCTCTTCGACGACGTCCTTGATGAGAGTGAGAAGCCGGTCGTTCATGGCGGGAATTCCTCCATTCGAATGGCCCACTGATACCGCGCAGGTCAACAGGAGGATCTGCGCTCGACTGCGGAAGTTCTTCACTTGAACAGCGGCCTTCTGCCGCTGCGTTCATAAAACGACTGCCGCAGCTCCAGGTGATATTCTCGCCGCGTCGCCTCGCCGCACGGCACCTGCTAGTCCGACTGCTCCTCGCGCTCCCGGAGTTCCTGCGCAAGGTTCCACCACATCTCGGAGCACTGGACAGCCAACTCGGCCACGATTTCCGTAAGGTGTGGCGGTATGTTGTCGACAACATGAGGGTACTTCACTTTTGCCTGGTGCTGCAGGTGCAGCCACCGCAATAACTCTCTGCCCGCTTCCGAGAACCTCAGCGAAGGGTCCCTCTGCAACGACTGCAGTCGCGCCTGCATGTTTTTCTGCTCCTTTTCCGGAGCAGCGACGGACGGATCCGCGGCCAGCGCCGTCAAGCCCTCGCGACCGTCGGGATCCTGTGGTTCACGGCGGTCCCTGGGCACGACCGGGTCCTCGCCCCGGCGTATCCGTTCCCTGACGTCGTGCGCGGTGCCCACGGAAACCCCGGCGACCTTGGCGATCCTGCGCAGCGAAGCAAGAGGTTCGGCCGCCAGCACCTCGGCTGCCTGGCGTCGGCCGTCGGCGGCGCTGAGGGGGCGGCAGCGGCCGTCCCTGCCCATCCGCACCTCGTCCTGCGAGGAGCCCTGGTTCAGCCGCCGCCGGATGCTGCCGACCGTCTTCGCGGACAGCCCCGTGCATTCGGCGATCGCCCGGTCCGACATGTTCGGCTGCGCGACGACGATACGCCCGGCCGCCGACCGCCGGTCCTCCAGAGAGAGCGGAAGACCGTGCCTCACGTTGGCCCTCACGGCTTCGACGAAAGCCGCTTCCTCGCTGCCGTCGAAGAACTCGACCTTGATGAAGCCGCGTCCTTTCTCTTTGGCTGCGCGAAGCCGGTGCATCCCGTCGATCACGTGCATGGTGGACCGGTGGACCAGTATGGGCGGCCATTCGTTTTCGCTCTCGACCAGCCTCCGGGTGTGCTGCTCGTCCTCTCCGGCGAGGCGAGGCGAATCTGCCGGCCGAAGCCGGTCTATGGGAACCAGGCGAGGCGCCGATCCGTCGGATGTGAAATCTGCCCGTCCATCGCTGCGTTCAAGCTGAGCTTCCATACTGCCCCCAGCCGGTACGTCTTCACCAAATCAAACAAGAGGGTCTTCCCGTACCCCGATTGATCACATGTCGCGAGGTGATCACACGAGACATCTACTCCGCCAAAGATAATTTCGTCAAGCAGCTAAGGCACCCGACCTGCCTCTGGGCTGCGCATACCCCGGGAAAGCGGCATCTGTCTGACCTTGTCCCTGATTTATGCCCCGGTGGGCCTTTCAGTCGGCGCGAGCCTCACGGTTGATGGCCGGGCGGGGATGTTGCTCTAATGGGGTGTCGATCAGCACGGCACCGAACTCCCGCCGCAGTCCGGCGAGTTGACCGAGAGAGGTATGAAGAGCCTCGCCCGCGCCACGCGCCGGTCGTCCGACCCACCATCGACCAAGGGGGCATCACTCCACCGTGATCGTCCGTTCATTCAGCGACATCGAAGGAACCGAACGGCACATCAAGTCCAAGTCCGGTACCTGGGAGAGCAGAAGGATCGTGCTCGCCCGGGAGCAGGCCGGTTTCTCCCTGCACGAGACCACCGTCTACGCCGGTACCGAGACCTACATGTGGTACGCCAACCACATCGAGGCGGTGCTGTGCATCGAAGGGGAGTCGGAGCTGACCAACGAGGAGACCGGGGAAAAGCACCGGATCACCCCCGGGACCATGTACCTCCTCGACGGCCATGAACGGCACACCCTGCGCCCCAAGACCGATTCCCGCTACATCTGCGTGTTCAACCCGCCCATGACCGGGCGGGAGGACCACGACGAGAACGGCACCTACCCACTGTGCACCGACGCGGGGGACGTGGAAACGGCCTGAGGCTGCAACAGCAGCCGCTGCGAAGGAGACATCGCATGAACACCACTGTGCGTCCCGACCCCTACCCCACCCGGGTCACCGGCGAAGCCGTCCCCCGGCCACGGCTCGACC
Organism: Streptomyces sp. AM25; assembly: GCF_058146165.1. Classification (NCBI taxonomy): domain Bacteria; kingdom Bacillati; phylum Actinomycetota; class Actinomycetes; order Kitasatosporales; family Streptomycetaceae; genus Streptomyces; species Streptomyces sp. AM25. The sequence continues at coordinate 58,562 of NZ_JBKIWN010000031.1, forward strand.
CCACCGTGTGGGGCGACGCCCCCGGCCCGCTCGACAAGAAGCAGCTGGATCACTACGAGGCCAACGGCTACCTGGTCCTCGACAACCTGCTGTCCCCGCAGGAGGTTGCGGCATACGGCGCCGAAGTGCAGCGGCTCGTCGAGGATCCGGTGCTGCGCGCGAGTGAACGCACGATCCTGGAGCCGGACTCCGACCGGGTGCGCTCCGTGTTCGAGGTCGAGAGGCTCAGCGAGCTCTTCGCCGGACTGCTCCGCTCGCCCCGGCTCGTCGGCATCGCCCGGCAGGTCCTCGGCTCGGACGTGTACCTCCACCAGAGCCGGGTCAACTACAAGCCCGGCTTCGGCGGCGCCCAGTTCGACTGGCACTCCGACTTCGAAACCTGGCACGCCGAGGACGGCATGCCCCGGCCACGTGCGTTCACCGTCTCCATCGCGCTGACCGAGAACCGCCCGTTCAACGGTCCGCTGCTGGTCATACCCGGCACGCACAAGACGTTCGTTCCCACCGTCGGGGAGACGCCGCCGGACTTCCACAAGGAGTCACTGCGCGTGGCCCGTCTCCCCGTCGGCTCCCCGGGCCGGGAGCACCTGTCGCGGATGGCCGACCGGCACGGCATCGACCAGATCACCGGTCCCGCCGGGTCCGCGGTGATGTTCGACTCGAACCTGCTGCACGCGTCCAACGGCAACATCACGCCCTTCGCACGCTGCAACATCTTCGTCGTCTACAACAGCGCGGAGAACACGCTGGAGGCCCCGTTCGCCGCGCCCAAGCCGCGTCCGCAGCACCTCGCCAACCGTGAGTTCCCCGTCTGACCGGCCCAGGAGTCGCTCCGATGCACGGGTCGCCCCGGACCTTCGACACACTGCTGCGCAGGACGGAGACGCAGTGACGCCCACTCCCCGTATCACTCGTTTCACCGCGATCTGGACCGTCATCGGCCTGGTGCTGCTGACCCTCAACCTGCGGGCGGCCATCACCGGCATCCCCCCGGTCCTCGGCGAACTCCAGGACAGGTTCGGGCTCACCGGCGTCGAGGTCAGCGCGCTCGCCACGCTGCCGGAGCTGTGCCTGGGCGTCTTCTCCGCGCTCGCCCCCCTGGTCGCCCGCCGGTTCGGCACCGAGGCGGCGATCACCGGAGCGCTCCTGGTGCTCACGCTCGGGCTCCTGCTGCGCGTGGTCCCCGCCCAGGTGGCGCTGTTCACCGGCACCGTGCTGGCCGGAGCCGGGATGGCCACGGGCAACGTGCTGGTGCCGGCGGTCATCAAGCGGGTGTTCCCCGACCGCGTGGGGCCGCTCACCGGCCTGGCGATGATGCTGATGTCGGTCAGCGGCGCCGCCGCGGCAGGCCTGGCCGTCCCGCTGGACGACCTGGGCGGCTGGCGGCTGGCTCTGGTCATGTGGGCGGTCCCGTCCCTGATCGCGGCCCTGGTGTGGAGCCCGCTCGCGCTCCGCGGGCGGAAACCGTCACCGGAACAGCCGGCCGCCGTTCACGCGGAGACCCGGACGGCGGCTCGTGCGGAGGAGGAGGGGTCGCTGCTGCGCTCGCCGCTGGCGTGGTCCATCACGGTCTTCATGGGCATGGCGTCGCTGATGTTCTACACACTGACGTCGTGGCTTCCCCAGATGATGCACGAGCAGGGCTTCGCGCCCGCCACCGCCGGGATGATGAACTCGGTCATCATCATCATCATCGGCATCCCCCTCGGTTTCGCCGTACCGGTGCTCACCGCCCGCCTGGACGACCAACGGCCGCTCGTCCTCGGGGTCGTCGCCCTGATGGTGATCGGGCTCGGCGGCTTGCTCCTTGCCCCGCAGGCCGGATGGGTCTGGGTCGCGGTCTTCGGGGTCGCCACGGGCAGCGCGTTCCCGATCGCTCTCACGCTTCTCAACCTGCGCTCGCCCGATCCCGCGGTCACGGCACGGCTCTCGGGCATGGCCCAGTCCGGCGGCTATCTCCTCGCCGCGTCCGGCCCGCTGACCTTCGGCGTGCTGCACAGCGTGACCGGCGGCTGGCACGTGTCGGTCTGGCTGCTGCTCCTGCTGGTGGTGCCCGAGCTCGTGTGCGGTCTGCTGGCCGCACGGCCCGGCCTGATACGGCTGGACTCCACCCGGCCGGAGAAGCGCACGGAACACCTCGCCGGACCCACGGAGATCTCGGCCCGGTCCGCCGAAACCGACCGTTCGTTGTGAACTCGGCGTGCGTTCGGCCGTTGTGCGGCTCGACTCCCACCGGTCACTTCCGCAACACCTGCGATTCGCCCCTGCGTCCCCTCACGATGTTGATCTTTGTGACGGCACACCGTTCACCGGAAGGACCTGGATCGATGCCCGTCATGAAGTCCCGCATCGCTGCTCTCGCCGCGCTGGCAGCGGTCATGCTGCCGGCCGCGTCCCTGGCCGCCGCCACCACGGCGCAGGCCGCTCCGGCACGGGCCGTGCCCGGCTACCAGACGTGGCAGGCCGACGTGCAGGAGGCCGTCGCGCCCGTGATTCCGTGGCTGCAGCACCGTGTCGGTGAAGGGGCCGGCAAGCCCGCCATCGTGCTGGACATCGACAACACCGCGCTGGAGACGTACTACCACGCGGGCCGGGCGAACGGGCCGGTGCTGAAGGTGGCCCAGTGGGCGAACGAGCACGGCGTGGCCGTGCTGTTCGTCACCGCCCGCACCTCCTCGTCCTCTGCCCAGCAGCAGTTGGAGGACGCCGGCTACCCCGTGGACGCGGTCTGCACGCGCGACCACGGGGAGAGCAAGGGCGAGGGCAAGGCCCGCTGCCGGCAGGAGCTCACCGAGGACGGCTACACGATCACCGCCAACATCGGCAACCGCTCGACCGACTTCGAGGGCGGCTACTTCGAAAAGGCCTTCAAGCTGCCCGACTACAACGGCCAGTTGTCCTGACCGTCACGCCTTCCGCAGCCGGTCGATGATGCCGTCGAGGTCGCGGAGCATCATGTCGGGGCGGATGAAGTGGCCGCCGGGCTCCTCGTGCCACTCGTGCGGAATGCCGGCCCGGTCGAGGAGACCGCGGAACTCCCGCTGGCCGGCAAGCACCTGGGTCTCGTTGAACACGTCGAACGGGTTGGTCTTGTCGGGGCTGGTGCCGGCGACCAGGAAGACGCGCTTGTTGCGGTAGCTCTCCAGGCGCTCGACCGGGTTGTCGGCGGTGACCCTGGCCTGGTCCCACAGCGGCGCGCCGTAGACCGTGCCGCCGCCCAGGTCCTTGGCCGCGGAGGACACGTTGGCCCAGTGGACGACCGCGCCGAAGTCGCGGCGCAGGCTGGCCGGTCCCGAGTGGGCGCTCACCGAGGCGAAGTGGCCCCAGTACTTGGCCGCGTACTTCAGGGCGCCGAAGCCGCCCATGGAGAATCCGGAGACGGCGCGGCCGTCGTATTCGGCGTACGTCCGGAAGTTCGCGTCGACCCAGGGGATCAGCTGGTTGATGTGGAAGCTCTCCCAGTTCCGGGGGCCGACGTTGGAGCTGACGGGGTTGGAGTACCAGCCGGCCTGGCCGCCGTCGGGCATCACGACGATGATCGGCTTGCCCGCGGTCCAGGCCCGGATGCCCTGGCGGTCGAATTCGATGAAGTCCTGCAGCCCGCCGTGGAGCAGGTAGAGGACGGGGTAGGTGCGTCCGCTGGTGTGGTAGCCGTCGGGGAGCAGGACGTTGACGCCGGGGTTCCAGCCGATCTCGGCGGTCTGGAACCGGTAGTACCACATGCGGGGATCGGCCTCGTTGCGGTCCGCGATGCGCAGCCCGAAGCCGTCGCCGGCCGCGTGGGCGGCCGAGGCCGTGGCGACGACGCCTCCGGCGCCGAGGGCCATTGCCGCGGAGAGGCCTCCCGCAGCTTTCAGGATGTTCCTGCGGGTGGGGCGGTGCTCGCTCACCATGATCTCCAGGTCGTGAACTCGGGAATGCGTGAAGGGGAAAGAAGAAGTCTTCAGAGGAAATCTTCAGTTGTCGGTGATCCAGGTGCCCCTGGCGGGGTTCCAGTGGATGGTGGACTTCTGGAACTTCTGGGCCCTGCCGCCCGCTTCGTCCACCTCGTCCGTCACCGGGTAACCCAGAGCGGCCTCATGACCGGCCTTGTCGAACGCCTTGTAGATCTCCCCATGGACGATGTGCGCACCGGTCTGCTGCGACCACAGGAACAGACCGTTCTCGAAGAACTGATAACGGCCCCGCGTGCCGTTCGGCGCCGGCGCCGCATCGGCCTCGTCCATCGTCGGGAAACCCCACGCACGTTCCGCATCCGTCGCCCAGAACTTGCTCAGGATGTCGCCGTAGACGGCGAAGGCGGCGTCCGGGTGCCAGATGATGATTCCGGTGCGGAACTGCTGGAAACGCCCGCCCATCATGGAATCGCGCTCGCCCGTGACGGGCGGTCCCAGCGGGCTGTTCAGCCCGCCCAGGCTGTCGTACTTGGCCCTGATCGAGCCGTAGGGCATCAGGTCGTCCAGCCGGTTGTAGCGGCGGGGCGAGAACCCGCGGAGACCGTTGCCCCACGTGCGTTCCTCGGCCACGTGCCCGAAGTCGTACTCCTCGCGCACCACGGGCTGGGTGTGGGCGGCGTCCGCCCACCGGACGAACAGGGCCACGTGGTGCGTGGCGTTCGCGTCCGGATCGTCCCTCAACAGGGCGTCTCCGGGCTGGAGGTCGCTCGCCGGGATGTCGGAGGTCACGTTCCACAGTTTCCAGGTGGTCAGACATCTCATCTCGTTTGATGTCAAGCGGATGCGGGTTGAAGGTGGGCGT
>NZ_JBKIWN010000032.1:0-60454 GCF_058146165.1 Streptomyces sp. AM25
CCCCGGGTCAATTCCATGAGCGCCCACAGGAGTTCCACAACGCCACCGAGTTCGATGTCCTTTTCGGTGGTTCCGCGGGCGGCGGTAAAACGAAAAGTCTGGTCCTGGAGGCGATCCGGCAGTGCGTGCGCTACCCGAGTCTGCGCGTCGGGGCCTTCCGCCGCACCTACGGTGAGCTGAAGGAGTCGCTGATCGCCGAGCTGGCACAGACCGGCTTCGCCGGCGCGGTCGGGGCCCGGTGGAACGGCACCGAGTACGAACTGCGCTTCAGCAACGGCTCGCTCATCATGTTCCGCTACGCGGAGAGCATCCAGGACGCCACCCGACGGCAGGGCGGCCAGTACCAGCTCCTCATCTTCGACGAGCGGACCCTGACGCCGCCGGACGTGTGCGCGTTCCTGGAATCCCGTCTGCGTACCGGGCGCTCCGACATTCCGGTTCTCGGAATCCGCAGCGGCAGTAACCCGGGCGGCCCGGGCCATGGCGCCGTCAAGACCCGCTACATCCAGCCCACCAATTACGGTGCGAACGTCGTGACCGATGAGCGCGGTCGGACGGTTCGTTTCATTCCGAGCAAGCTGAGCGACAACCCGCACGTCAACCCGGAGTACGCCGCTGATCTCAAGGCCTTGCCCGAGAAGCTGCGGGCGGCGTTTCTCGACGGCGACTGGGACCAATTCGCGGGAATGATGTTCCCGGAGCTAAATCGGGACCGGCACGTCGTGGAACCGATTACGCTGCCCGACACGTGGCGCTGCTACAACGGCATCGACTGGGGATACAGCGCCCCCTGGGCTGTCCTGTGGGCGGCTGTCGACGAGGACGGCCGCATCTGGGTCTACCGCGAGCTGTACCAGCGGCAGGTCGGTGAAGCAGAACAAGCCCGGCGCGTCCTGGCTGCCGAGGATGAGGGCGAACGCGTCGCCGTCCGGTACGCCGACGATGCCATGTGGGCCACCCGCGGTGACGCCAAGCCCATCGCCTCCGTGTACGCCGACGAAGGCGTCCTCCTGACGGCCGCCGGGAAGGGGCCCGGGTCGCGCATCATCGGCTGGCAGCGCGTCCACTCCTACCTCGCCGAAGGACCGGCATGCTCCCACCACCGAGAACTGGGCTGGACAACGTGCCCGCGCCTGCACATGTTCTCGACCTGCCGCGAGCTGTACCGGGAACTGTCGGATCTGCCGCACGCCACCAAGGGCGACCCGGAAGACGCCGACACCAACGCTGATGATCATTTGGCTGACAGTCTTCGCTATTTGCTCACCAACGTGGGCGGCGGCCCGCGGTTCCACTTTCCCGAGCCCGGACCGGCCGTGCGTTCCCTCGATCCGAACGCGACCGGCCCGGCCCCGGTCGCCGTGCCGCAGACGGTCGGCGGATTCCCGATCCTGAACGGGGGTGACCCGTGGGCGCTTTGACCTGGATCCGCGAGCACCTGCGGTTCGGCTCGCCGGAAGTCGCGGCCGCGGTTGCCGAATCCCTGGATGCCCCGACGGCGGCGCAGGTGCGGCGCAGCGGCTTCGAGTACGGGCTGCCGCTGAACATCCAGAACACCTCGTCGCTGACGTCGGCGACCAGTGAGCGGCAGCAGGTCCTCGCCCAGCTTCACCAGGCGTACATGTCGTGCAACTGGGTTGCGGCCTGCATCGACTTGATTGCCCGCACGGTCACCGCCGGCGGCTTGCAGGCAGTCCCCGAAGACCAGGAGTCTGCAGACACGACGGCGCCGGAGACACCGCAAGTGACCCGGCTCCGGCGGCTGATGCGGTTCTGCAACCCCCGCGAGGACATGGTCCAGCTGCTGCGCAACGTCGCAACGGACCTGCTGCTGTTCGGCGACGCCTACCTGGAGGTCGTCTCCCTCCTGGGCGAGCCCGTTGCCCTGTACACCTTGGACGCCACGACGATGACGGTCATTGCAGACCAGCACGGCGAAGTATCCGGCTACTCCCAAGACGTCGACAGCGTGCGCACCGCGCGGTTCGAACCCGAGCAGGTCATCCACATCTCCCTCGACGCTCCGCGCGGTGGCCTGTACGGGGTGTCCCCGGCGCAGAAGGCGCTGCTGCCGATCACGGCGTGGCTCTTCACCATGGCCACGATCAAGGAGTCGTTCCGGCGTGGCGATCCGCCGCGCGTGCACGTGGACCTGGCGCACTACCAGGACGGTGACGTCCAACGGTGGCGCGAGCAGTACCGCGTCTTCAACCTCGGGCCCAAGGCCGTGGGTGAACCGCTACTGACGACCGGCGGGGCGTCGGTGGGAGTCCTGGACCAGCGAAAGGTCACCGACTATCTCGATGCGGACCGGCAGCTGCGGGATCAGATCATTGCGTGCTTCGGCGTGCCACCCGCGAAGCTGGGCATCATCGAGTCCGGCAACCTCGGCAGTGGCAGCGGTGAGTCTCAGGACAAGACTTATCGCGTCAACACCGTGATCCCCATCGCCAATTTGATCTTGGAGAAGCTCAACTTCCACCTGCTGCAAATCGGGTTCGGCATCACTGACTGGCACCTGGAGTTCGCTGAGATCGACTTCCGGGACAGCAAGGTTGTCGAGGAGATCCGGCAGATCCGCTTGAACTCCGGCGCCTACACCGTCAACCGCTGGAGGGCCGAGATCGGCGAGCCGCCCATCGACGGTGGCGACGATGCGATTCTCCTCGACCGGCAAGGCCCCGTGTTCTGGGCGGACATGGCCACCATGTCGAAAGCCACGATCGCCTACCGGACCGCCCCGCTCACCGCGGCGGGCGTCAACGGCTACGTTCCCGGCGTCCCGGACGCCGAACTCGACCCCACACCGGACCCGACAGCACCCGTGCCCGACGGGCAGGCCCAGCCGCAGGACCCGGAAGACAATCCGGGCCTTGCCAAGGACGCCGCGCAGGGCGACCCACCGGAGGAGCTATGGGACGACCTATACCGGCGATGCCTGGACGAAGCCCTGTCCCGGATGTGAGCGCCCCGCTCGTGTACGGCGACGACACCGACTCGCTCGGCGGCTTTCACGTCCGCTGGTACAAGTACGAAAACGGCCGGCCAGTCGGCCCGTTCGCGTGCGTCGACGAGGTCACCAGCTACATGAGCCGGCACGGACTGCCGCGGCCCGACGAACTCCTCGCACCCCTCGAAGGGCGGTGATCCCCATGGGGTTGGGCCATCCGACACGTGCCCAGGACGTGCTGCCCCTGATCGCGAAGCAGATCGGCTGACGCCGTCCAGCACCAGGAGGTGGCCGTGCCCGACGCCACCATCCAACTCCGCTCACTGCACGGCATCTGGCAGCCGGTCTACGCCCGCCGCCAAGCCCTGCACACCACAGCCGACGCCATCATCCTCGCCGCGTGGAAACGCGACACCACCGGCATCGATTTGGGCCCCGCTGTCGCCGCCTGGCGCCAGGGCACTGGCGAGAGCACCAGCCCGGTCGGCCAGCACCGGCGTGAAGCCGCCGCGGCCGCCATCCTCGCAACCCTCGCCGCCCGGCCGTGGAAGCGCACCCGTGCCGCACTCGCCCTCGCAGCCAAACGCGCCCACCGGGCCGGCTGGGCCGCCGGCCACGCCCTCGTCACACGCGACCACACCGACGCCACCGACTACGACGACCAGAACGATCAGCCGAACAGCCTCGGCGCACCGGACCTCGCCGGCCACACAGCCGAAGGGGCCGCACGCAGCGTCCTGACCGCGGCTATGGCCGCCACGGCGACCCGAGCAGGACGGGCCATGGCGGACAGCACTGGCGACCCAGAAGCCGATGCCCAAGACGTACTGGATGACGGCTTCGACCTGGCCCTCGCCGCAGACGCCGCCGTGTCCGCGGCTTACGGCACGGGGCTGCTGGCCGCCTACCTCAACGCCGGGGCACAGGCCGTGGAGTGGCTGACCGCAGGTGACGGGCGAGTCTGCGAACGCTGCATCGCCGCCGAGGACGGCAGCCCGTACAGCCTGCTCGGCGCCCCGGCGCTGCCGCAGCATCCGCACTGCCGATGTGTCCTTGCTCCCGTCTGACCAGGAGGTCCACCCGTGCCCACGAATCCGGTGTTCACCCCGGTCGACAACAGCGGCAACGTGATCGGCGCCTCCGGCAGCCCGACCTCGGTCACGGTCACCAACACCCCAGCCGTCACGGTCTCGGGCACGCCGGGCGTCAACGTGGCCAACAGTCCGACGGTCTTCACCGTCGTCCAGCCTCCGGTCAGCCTCTACTCCGAGTCCGCGGCCTCCCGGACGGCCAACGGCAACACCGCAACCCAGACGTGGACGAACAACGTTGCCGCCGCGGTCATCGGCGTCAACGTCACCACGTTCACCGGCGGTACCAACGTCGTGATCAGCCTGCAGCAACTCGACGCCAACGGCATCTGGCAGACCCTGGGGTCCTCCGCAGCTATTACCGCTGCCACCACGGCCGCCTTCTCCGTCGGACAGGGCATGAGCACCGGTGCCGTGCTCGTCTCCGGCGGCTCCTACCGGCTCGCCTGGACCCTCACCGGAAGCTTCTCCGCGCTCACCTTCCAGCTCTCGGTCCAAGGCAGGTGAGATCGGCCATGTACGAGATCCCGCCCAAGCGCCGGCCCGTGCGCGGAGCAGTGACCCGTCAGGACGTGGAAGCAGCCGAAGCCGAAGCCGACTTCCGGACCTGGCTCATCGACGCCATCGAAACCGACCCTGGTGTGCGGGCCGCCCTCATCCGCCTGCTCACTGCCACACGTCGGCAGCCCCGGCTGGCCACGACCGCCGCAGTACGCAAAGGGAGGGGCCGGCAGTGACCACGCGGATTGCCACCGTCTCGGGCACGATGCTCACCCCTGGCGTCTCCCGCAATCGCCGCCTGTACTCCAAGGAACTCATCGCCAAGGCCGCCGCCCGCATGTCGGAGAGGATCGCCGACCCCCACGGTCTGCCCATCGTGATGCGCACCCACCACGATGCCGGCGACGACTCCCGTCTCATCGTCGGCCGCCTCACCGGCGTGAAGGTCAGCGAAGACGGCTCCGCCTCCTACGCGGCCGACCTGTACGACACCGCACCGGGCCGCGACATCGCCGCACTGGTCACCGGGAAGGAACCTGCGCTGCGGTCGGTGTCGATCCACGGGTACTGGCTCGGCCCGGTCAGGCGGGTGGACCACGCAGGGGAGAGCGTGACGACGGCCGACGATCTGGAAATCGACGCCGTGGACTTCACCGCCACACCCGGCGTGCTGGGTGCCACCGTCGCCGCCGCTTCCTGGGTACCCGACGAGTTCCCGGCTGCCGAATCCGGGGGAGGCCGCACACCGATCAGCGAATCGGTAGAGGCAACCGTCGAAGCCATCACCGAACAGACGCCGGCCGACGAGGCGTACTCGGCAAAGCAGAAACGGGCAATGGCCGACAAGGGCCAGGCGATGAAGAACGCCGACGGAGACCCCTCGTACCCCATCAAAACCAAGGCCGACCTGCGCAAAGCCATCCGTGCCGTAGGCCGTGGCAACGCCAACCACGACAAGATCCGCGCACACATCATCGCCCGGGCCAAAGCCCTCGGCCTGACCTCGATGCTCCCCCCGAACTGGAACCAGGACGGCTCGATGAAGGAATCCGGCACACGCTACTCGGACGTCCGCGAGTACTACGACGGCCCCGGCGGCCCGGCCGGATTCTGCATCGACGCCTACAACGGGCCGACATCGATCACCATCCGGAACTGCAGCATCGACCCGGCAGAACTACGGGTCATCGCCGCTGCCGCCATGGATGCTGTCGCCAACGCACTCCAGCAGCTCGACCCGGACATGGACGCCGACATCGACGTCGCCGGGGCACCCAACGCTGACACCGACAGCGACATGGACAGCGCCGGTACAGAGTCGGCCACCGTCGCCGCACACACCACCGCCGAGGCCGCCATCGGCGAACCGGCCACCGAAGCCGTCACCCGCAAGCCCCCGCCCGAACCAGGCGAGGCCATACCAGAGGAGGAGGCCGCCATGGGCGAGCCCGCCACCGAAACCCAGCAGACCGCGGCGGTCCCCGCCCGGTCCCTCACCGACGCCGACATCGCCGCCCTCGGCGCCATCTTCACCGGCGCCCTGCAGGAGCACCTCGCACCCGTGCTCGCGGCCGTCGGCGAGCAGACCTCCGAGCCGCCGAAGGCCACAGCCGCGGAGAGTGCCGAAGCCAAGCCCGGCAAGGAAAAGAGCGCCAAGAAGGCCCTCAAGGAGACTGCCGCCGAGCTGCAGGCCGCCTTCGACGCCAAGCTTGCCGAAGCTCTCGCCCAGCAGCGCGACGAGCTCCGCGAGATGCTCCTGAAAGAGCACGGCTTCCCGCCCCGCCAGGGATACCGCGTCCACGAAAACGACCAGACCGGCCCCGACGGCACCAGCCCCGAGGACCTCTACGCCAACCGTGCCGAACTCCTCCTCGGGGACTTCGGCCGCACCCCCCAGCCCGCCCCGTAGGCAGGCAGCCCTCCTGAACGTCCCGCCGCCGCGCGGGGCGTTCGCACTTCCGCCCGTCTCAGCCCCGCACGGCCATCTGCCGGGTGGGGCTTTCGCATGAAAAGGAGGCGCTTCCATGCCCACCGAGCTGGAAGAGGCCATCACGACCGCTGGCGCAGTGACGCCGCTCATCCCCAAGGCCATCTCGCCCCTGCTCCTGGAGTACCAGCGCCGCTACGCGCCACTGCTCGCGGCCATCCCCTCCCGGCAGTGGAACTCCACGCAGTACTTTTTCAACCGTCGCGTGAACCGGCCGGACAGCGGCGGTGTCGTCGACGGTGGCGCTCGCCCGATCGGCAACTCCACCTACGAGCAGGCCGTCTTCAACATCAGGCTCTACCAGGCCGTCGGCAGCGTGACGGGCTTCGCGCAGACGGTCACCCGCGACATCGTCGGGGACCTGCGCCAGCTCGAACTCGACGGCACCGTCACGTCGATGCTGTGGACGCTGGAGAACAGCTTCATCTGGGGACATGACGGCGCCACCGCGGCCGGCCAGTACCCCATCTGCTCCGGCCTCGACTACCTGGTCTCCAACTGGACGGCCGGCTCGGGCAGCAGCAACTACGTCAACGCACTCGACATCAACGCGAGCTTCGCTCTGCACTACCTCGACCAGCTCATCGACCTCGTCGAGACCAACGCCGCCATGCCTATCGGCTCGAACTTCATGTTCGTCATGAGCCCGCGCATGGCCTCCGCCGTGTCGCAGTCGCTCGTCGCGCAGCAGCGTTTCGCCGCCCCGACCACCCAGATCGGCGCCGGCCTCAACGTGCCGACCTACCGCGACATCCCGATTCTCAAGAGCTCGTTCCTGAGCCCGAGGACGAACACCATGGGCACGGTCTCCACGGCGACGTCGACCAGCGGTGGGACTCTGGCCGCGGCCACCTACTACTACCGCGTCTCCGCCGTCGTTGCCCGGTTCGGGGAGATCTCCGCGTCCACCGAGGTCTCGCAGACCACCACCGGCTCCACGTCGACGGTCACGCTCAGCTTCAGCACGCCGACGAACCTGCCAGACGGCGCCTCGCCGATCCTGTACAAGATCTACCGGTCCACCGCGACCGGCACTGAATCCCTCGTCGGCACCGTCGACGCCTTCGACACCACCGGCACGGCCACCACGTCCATCATCGACACCGGCACCAACCTCCTCACCAACAGCTCCGGCAATACCGGCCCGTCCGCCTACCAGGGCGGCAACACCGGAGCCTTCCCCCGCGGCGGAGCCAACGCGCAGGAGGACGTCTACCTGATCCCGCGCGACGAGAACTTCCTCGTCCGCCCCTACACCCGAGACATGCAGATCCTGCCCCTGGCGCCCACCGTCACCGCGCCGGACACTCTGCCCTTCGCTGCCCTGACGGACACCACACTGGCATGCCGCGGCAGCAAGTACGTCGGGCGTTTGAGTCGGCTCTCGGCGACCCTCTAGCAGCTAGTCAGAGGTATTCTGAGTGCCCATCAGCCGTCGCGGTTAGACTGTTCCTAAGTCAGTCCACTGACGGCGACGGGCGGAGCACGGGCACGCTCCGCCTGCCTGCCGGAGACCGTTGAGGACGGCATCCGACATGAGCGGGCGTAGCGTGGCGGGGTTCTGGGAGCGCGTCGAGAAGGTGGCGCTCACCGGTTGCTGGGTATGGAGGGGGACCATAGCCCGTACTCGGTACGGCCTGTGGTCGTACTGGAAGGACGGCAAGACCAACACCGTGTACGCGCACCGGTTTGCGTATGAGTTGGTCGTCGGTCCGATCCCCGAAGGGCATGTGCTCGACCATCTGTGTCTCAATCGCACCTGCTGTAACCCGGCCCACCTTGATCCCGTGACGCAGCACGAGAACTTCCGGCGGGGAGTCGGCGGCCGGGACGGCGCAGCGTTTCAGCGGAACAAGACCCACTGCCCATACGGCCACCCCTATTCGGGGGACAATCTGTACGTCCGTAAAGACGGATCGAGAGACTGTCGGACGTGCAGCCGCAGGCAGTCAGCAGAGTCACGTGCTCGCAGACGGGCACTGAACCCACCTGCGCCACGGCAGCCGAAGCAGTTGTGCAAGAACGGCCACGAGTACACGCCGGAGAACACCTACGTGGACCCGAACCGGGGGGTTCGCTCGTGCCGGGAATGCAAGCGCGAGCAGGTGTGCAAGTACCGGGCGCGTAAGAATAAACAGGTCGTTCACCGGGTCGATGTTTGCAGGAACGGCCACGCGATGGACGAGGAGAACTCGCACTTCGCAGCGGAGGGCACGCGCTCGTGCCGGGCGTGCAACCGAGAGAAGGCCCGGGCGGCGTACCAACGGACGCAGGCCCACCGCGGCCCCGCTCCGGCGGAGCGCACGCACTGCCCGCAGGGTCACCCCTACTCAGGGGACAACCTCTACGTGACCTCGAAGGGCCACCGGCAGTGCCGAACGTGCAATAAAGCGCGGGAGCTGGCTCGAACGGAGAAGAGGCGAGCCGAGAGGTCCGCTTCCTGACCAACCTGATCAACCGAAGGGCCTGGGCCACCCGCTCGGGCCTTTCGTCATTCCTGGAGGTCTCCCGTGGCGGACATGCCGCCCCCGCCCGGCTGGTGCGTCGTGGACCTGTTCCACGGCACCCAGGTTCCGGCCCAGACGATCGTCAAGGGCTACATGGTGTGTCCGCGGCACCTGTCTTTTGAGGAGGACTTCTTCCGCCGCTGGGAGGCCATCCAGGACCCCAAGCAGCTCGCCAAGACGGAGAAGAAGCTCCTCAAGAAGCTGCTGAAGTCCGTCAAGAGGCAAGGAGAGGGTCCTGATGTGGCTCCGTAAGACCCGCCTGGTCCCCGGCAATGCGCCAGGGGGCTTCGAGTGGAACACCCCCGAGGACGTCGTCGAGGTCCCGGACGGCCTGGGCCTGGACCTGGTGCAGATTCCCGGTGCCGGGTTCGAAGAAGTACTCCCGCCGGCCACGAAGGACGAGCAACTGGCCGACGCAGGCGTCACGGAGGCGCCGGTGAAGCGCCGCGGCCCCCGCAAGACCGTGGCCAGCGACCAGACCGAAGTCTCCGAGTAGCAGTGCAGTTGTGAAGGGGGTGAACGTGGGTGGCTGCTGACTCCCCAACGCCGTTGGCGTCGGTCGCCGGTTTCACGGAGGGGCCGTTCGCGAACCTGGTGAGCGGCTATTCCGTGCAGGCGTCGACGAACTTGATGTTGCAGGCGACGCGGGCATGCGAGTCGGCCTGTGACCGCCGCCTCGCACCCTTCACCGGCGTGGTGGAGACGCAGCGGGCGGACGCGATGGACATCGAAGACGCCATGGACGCCTACGTCCCCCTCGACCCGACCTCGCAACTCGGGTTCTCCCGCGCCCAGTCGCTCGGCAGCACGCTGTTGACCCGCCACTTCTGGGTGCGTGAACACCCGCCTCGCTACCTGGAGATGTGGTCGGGCAGCATCAGCGCGATCACCCTCTACCGGTCGTATTCCGGGGCCCAGACCGTGACCGTGAATACCGTGCAGTACGAGCCTGATACCGGGCACGTGAGATTCCAGCTCGGCACCTTCGTACCGCCCGGGACCACCATCCAGGTCACCTACTCCGGCGGCTACGCCACTGTGCCGGCCGATCTCGTGCAGGCGTGCCAGTACATGGCCGCCAGCATGGCAGTGAAGCAGCTGGATCCTGTCGACGGGCGCAGTGGGCATGACCCGGATGCGCTGCGGTCGGACGCAGTGGAAATGCTGGCCCCCTACATAAGGCGCTGACCATGGCGCCGCCGATGGGCCGGGGAGGGCGCCGCCGTGGGCATGTGATGTCGGCGGCGGCCCGGGCGAAGCTGTCCGCTGTGTTGAAAGGGCGTCGCCGACCTCACCGTGGTCATCGGCTGTCGGCAGCGACCCGCGCAAAGATCGCTGCCCGGCTGAAGGGACGGCACCGTCAGTACCGGGGTACGCATCCGCGACGCCGCGGCGCGTTGCACCGCCGAGGTCGGGTGGGCACGCACATCGGCCTGCGCCATCACCGGCGCCGGCTGCGGGCCGTGCACTATGTCCGCCACCGGCCCCGTACCGGCCGGGTGCGGCACTCACGACTGCACCTTCCGCACCCGCGGTGGAACCCGCAGCGCCGGAAGGGAAGAAGGCGGTGATCGCTGGTGAGCACTGCTGACGCCGTGGACCGTGAAGTCGCCTGGCTCACGACCTCCGGAGACGGGTTGCCCGCCCTGCTGACCAGTGCCGGCGGCCCTTGGGGCAATGTGCAGGCCTACCAGCCGCGCACCCCCGGGAAGCGCGGCACCAACCTGTTCGTCCTGCGGCGGCAGATCCACGAGAAGCGCTTCGCGAACATCCGCCGGATGGCCACCTACGAGTTCGTGCTCAAACTGATCTGGCCCCTCACCTCAGGCCAGGGAATCGCTGAAGCCGATCAGAGAGCATTCGATGCGGCCGTCGACAAGGTTCTCACCCGGATCGGCGGGCTGACGGGCGACAAGTCCCACGGGGGACGCTTCCGGTCCGTGGCCGAGAACCCGGAGTACGTGACCGTGAGGTTCGTCGACCCTGAGCAGACCATGCCGCCGGAGGCAGAATTCCGGGCGGAGATCACTTATTTCGCCGACGACATCGAAGTGACGGGATAGGTCCAGCCCTCAGGGTGGGCTTGCTTGCGCCGAACGAGTGATGTTCCGGATCGGAAATGTCTGGGATGGGCATGCACCCGACGCACGCTGTTTCGCGGCTTGGAGGTCGAGATGAAACGCATGCGAATCCTTGCCCTGGTAGCTGCCTCAGTTCTCACGGCCGGTGCTGGGGTGGCCGTTGCGCAGGGCTACAACTCCGGCCTGTCAACTGAGAGTCGCCCGGCGGCCGTGAAGTCACAGTTCCAGCTCGTCTTCGGCGACACGGTAACCGTCCAGCCTGGGCGAACCGGTTCCGGGACCGCCAACTGCCCTTCGGGCATGGCTGCTGTCTCAGGTCTCTTCAGCAATGACACAGGCGCAGACCAAAACCCGCAATCGACTCTTCTCAGCTCCGTGCGCGGCGATTCCTTCTGGACCACCATCCTCAGGAACCCCAACACGGTGCCCGAACAGTTCACTCCCGAAGTGGTCTGCACAACGCCGTAGAAGAGCCACGCGAGTTCATCCGCTGCGAGATCCGTCCGTTCACCTTCACCCGGCCCCTGCCTGTGCGGGGGCCTTCTGCATGTCCGGAGGCCCCTATGCCATTGCAGCGCAGCATGCACGAGTCCGCGGTCGATGTCCCCTCGATCCCGGCCACGATCCAGCCCGGGGAAACCGTCGACTGGCCGTACCCCATATCCGGCTTCACACCCGTCGAGCCCCCGCCGTCAGCTCCGCCGGACGAACCTTCCCAGCCCTCGAAGAGGAAGCCGTCAGCACAGCGTGCGTCTGAGGAGGTGGCGTTGTGACCCAGATTTCGCGCCTGGCCACACTCGGCCTTGCCAAGGAGACCACTGCTGGCACCTGGGTCGCCCCGGTCATCGGAATCCCCTTCACCAAGGGCGATTACGAGGACATGTATGGCGAGATCAAGGACGAGTCCTTCCGTGGCAACGACACGGTGTTGCAGGGCCTTCTTCAGGGCGTCGTGCACGCCGAGTGGCAACTGGACGTCCTCGCCTATCCGGACCTACTCGGTCACTTCCTGGCCGGGATCATCGGGCCAGACGTGGTGACGGCCGGTGTGTCCACCACACTGTCGTCGTCAACGACCGCGGGAGCAACGTCGATTTCCACCGCCGCCACGATTCCCGCAGGCTCGATCATCGCGATCGATACGGGCACCAAGCTGGAGTACGCGACCACGGGCACCCCCACCGGCTCAGGCCCGTACACCATTCCGATCACGGTGCCTGCGACGGGTCTCGCGCAGTCCCACAACTCGGCTGTGACGGTGGTGTCGCAGACCACGCACACCTTCAAGCAGTCCACCACCGCGCTGCCCACGTACAGCCTGACGCTGTACGACACGACACAGACCGTGTCGTGCTCGTACTGTCGTCTCTCCGACCTTCAGATGAAGATCGACCCCAAGGGTGCTGTCACCGCGAGCATCAAGTACGTGTCGTTTCCGTCGGTCGTGCAGACCCTGCAGACCGAAACGTTCTCCACCTACGATCCGTTGCTGGGCTGGTCCTGGAACATGACCAACGCCGGCGCATCCTCCACCCGTGGCCTGACCTACGACGTGACGGTCAAGCGCGCCACCGAGGCCATCGCCTCCAGCGACGGAACACAGACCCCGCGTGAGGTGTTCGCCGGGCCGATCGAGGCGGATGGCGCCTACAAGGCCATCTTCGAGAACCAGACCGACATGAACCTGTACCTCACCTACACGCAGACCGCCACCACGGCCAGCCTGCAGCAGCCCGTGCCCCGGGGCGGTCAGTCCCTGTCACTGACCATGTCGAAGTCCGGGTGGTACAAGGGCAAGCGCGACCTGTCCACCCCGTATGTGCAGGCCGACTTCAGCCTGTCCGGGATCTACAACACCACCGACGGCGGCGCCGTGCAGGCGACGCTGAAGAACTTCCAGACCTCCGCTTACTGACCTTGCATGCTCCCCGGCCGGAGGCGCGTGAGGGCGTCGCATCCGGCCGGCGCCCCACGCCCTCAACGCCCCCAGGAGACGCCCGTGTCCGGATACGCCAACCGATTCATCCTCCTGTCCTTCCCCGAACTCGGCGACCGTGTCAGCGTGCTGCTGCGCAACCCCCGGCTGCTGCCACCGTCCGAGCTCACCCCGGACGATGTGGCACTCGGCCAGGACGGGCAGCCGCTGGACCCGCAGGCGGCCAACGCTGCCATGTACAAGGTCATGGCACGGCTCATCGTGGCGTGGCACGTGTACGACGCCAGCGCCGCTTCGATCCCCGTCAACGTCAACATCGACGCCGATGACCTCGACGGGCAACTCGCCGCCCTGGAGGCCTCGGAGCAGGTGCGGCTGACCGACATCACGCCGGAGAACGTCGCCCGCCTGCCGATGGCGATCATCAACCGGGTCGGTGAGGAGGTCGGCCGCGTCGCGAACCCTACCTAGGACCAGGCAGCGAGTACTTCGAGGACGTGCTGCTGCCGGTTGAATCGATCCTCGACGGCACCTGGGCCTCGGGGGACGCGCCGGCGGAGTGGGCCGACTTCCTGCTGATGCGGCGCATGCACTGGAGCTGGGACGAACTCCAGCAGACTCCCGTGTACGTGCGCCGGTACTGCCTGGACTTCCTCGGCTTGATCGCCGAGCAGGAGGAACGGGAGAACGACCGGGCACGGCGTGCAGCGCAAGGGCGGGGGTGATGCACCGTGCCGGAACTGCGGCCAGGGGTGTTCACCCGGCTCTTCGCGGAGATCGACGGGGATGCGCAGGTGAAAGCCCGCACGGTCATCTCACGCCTGGCCAGTGCGGTCGAGGGGCAGGCGAAGACCAATGCGAGTAACGGGTCCCACCAGTACGGCACTCCCACGCCGGCCCGGCCGGGACTGGGCCCGGCGGTCATCTCCGGGACACTGCGCCGGTCCCTTACGCACACGCCGGTGGTGTTCACGGGCGGGGCCTGGGAAACCCGGGTGGGCACTGCTGCCGGAGTCAACGCCCCCTACGGCTCACGCACTGCTGCCAGCAAGTACGGCATGTACCTGGAGCGTGGCATGCTCCGCAACGGCGCGAGCTACCCGTTTCTCTTGCCTGCGTTCCGGTTCGGGGTAACCCACGTGGCTCCGCAGCTGTACCAAACGGTCTTCCAGCCCGGCTGGCCCCGCATCTGACCCGGCTACAGCGCCCGGTGAACAGGGAAAGGGGCGTGCCGTGGCCGAAGTCGCCGACTTGTGGGTCATGCTCCGAGCCGAGACCACCCCGTTCCGCGCGGGCATGGCAGAGGCCGCCGCCTCGGGGGAGTCCTTCTCCGCCAAGATGGGTGGCCTGGGCGGCGCGCTGACCAAGCTCGGCAAGGCAACCACGGCTGTCGGCATCGGCGTTGCCGTCACCTCGGTGAAGATGGCCTCGGACTTCCAGGCCGCCACGGTGCGGCTGGTCACCTCGGCCGGTGAGACGCACGACAAGCTCGGCCTGGTCCAAAGCGGCCTGCTGTCCATGGCCGGCCAGGTCGGTGTCAGCGCGACGGACCTGGCCAAGGCCATGTACTACGTCGAGGCCGCCGGCTACCACGCCAGCGACGGCCTCACCGTATTGAAGGCCGCGGCGCAGGGCGCTGCCGCGGAGGGCGCGGATACGACGACGGTCGCGCAGGCCTTGACCGATGTGCTCAAGGACTACCACCTCAGCGCCTCGGCGGCAGGTGATGTCACGTCGAAGATGATCGCCGCTGTGGCGCACGGCAAGGTCAGCCTGCAGGACTTCTCCGCTGCGTTTGCCAGCATCGTGCCCGCCGCCTCGGCGGCCGGTATCTCCTTCAACGACGTGGGCGCAGCGCTTGCCGAGATGACCAATCACGGGTTCACCGCGCAACGAGCCTCGCAGAACTTGGCGCAGGCTCTGCGTTCGTTGCTGAATCCGACCAAGCCGATGCAGGCGGCGTTCCAGGAGTTCGGGGTTTCGGCTGACGAGCTCAAGGCCAAGCTGCACGGGCCCAACGGTCTCACCGACGCCATGCAGTACCTGTCGCAGGCGGCGACGAAGGCGGGCAAGGAAGGCACACCGGAATTCGCTGCGGCGTTGAAGCGGCTGATGGGAACGGCTCCGGGTGCGAATGCGGCGCTGACGACGGTGGGCGCGAATTTCAAAGACACCGCGGCGACAATCCGTGCGATGGCCGGCGCGACGACGGATGCTCAGGGCAGAGTTTCGGGGTTCGCGCTGGTGCAGAAGAACTTCGGGCAGCAGGTCAAGCAGCTGCGGGCCGGGCTCGACAGCCTGATGATCGAACTTGGGATGAAGCTGATCCCCGTCATCCAGTCCGGGATCAGCTTCTTCACTCAGTACCAGGGCGCCGCCGTAGCCCTGGCCACGGTGATCGGCGTGGTCCTGACTGCGGCCGTGGTGAAGTTCGCGACCGGGGCCGTGATGGGCGCCGTCACGGGCGTGCAGGAGATCGGCACGGCCCTGGTCGGGGCAGGACGGGCCGTGATGGCGTTCGCCGCCTCGGAACGGGTCGCCGCGATCGCCTCCGGTCTGCTGACCGCGGCGCAGGCGGCCCTCGACGTCGTGCTCGACGCCAACCCCATCGTGCTGATCGTCCTGGCCGTCATCGCCTTCGTTGCGGCTCTGATCTACGCGTACATGCACTGCCAGACCTTCCGCAACGTTGTCGCCGCTGCCTTCGAGGGCGTGAAGGTCGCGGCCGTCGCGGTCTGGCACGCGTTGCAGGCCGCGTGGAACGGCCTGGTCGTCGGTGTGCAGTGGCTGTGGCACGCCATCCAGTCCGCCTGGCAGTCCATCGAGGCCGCAACGATGTCCGTGTGGAATGCGATTGCGGGGTTCTTCCGGAAGTGGTGGCCGCTGCTGCTGGTGATCTTCGCGTTGCCTCTCGCGGTGCTGATCGGCATCTGGAACCACTTCCACGCCCAGATCACCGCCACGGCTCACGCCGTGTGGAATGCCGTTGCCGCGTTCTTCGCTGCCGTCTGGGACGGCATCAAGGCCGTCGCCCAGTCCGTGTGGTCAGTGATTCAGACCGTGATTATTCGGCCCATGCAGGCAGCGGGGCAGTTTCTGCTGTCCCTGTGGCGCAGCGTGTCCAACTGGCTGTCGTCGGTCTGGGCCAGTATCCGGGCGACGGCTTCGTCCCTGTGGTCATCGATCCGCTCCTCGATGACCGGGCCGATCACCTCCGCATGGCAGACCATCGTGAGCACGATGAGCCGCATCTCCTCCGCCATCTCCGGTGGCCTGCGCTCCGCCTTGAACGCCGTGCGAAGCGTCGGTTCGTGGTTCGTGGGCGTCGGCTCGGCGATCGTCTCCGGCATCGTCTCTGGCGTGGAGAGCGCCGCGGGTGGTCTGTTCAGCAGCCTGCGCAGCCTGGCCAGCAGCGCGCTGAGCGCCGCGAAGAGCGCCCTGGGGATCGGGTCGCCGTCTAGGTTGTTCGCCGAGCAGGTTGGGCAGTGGATCCCCCACGGCGTTGCAGCCGGCATCAGGACTCACACCCGTGCCGCGGTCGATGCCGTCACCGCCATGGGCGCGCAGCTGGCCAGTGCACCCGTTGCAGCTCCAAGAGTGACCGGTGCGGCCCTGGCCGGTGCCTCTGCGGGCCCGGCGGGCGGACCGGCCGTGACCGTGACTATCACCGTGCAGGGCTCGGTCCTGTCCGAGCGGGACCTGCGCGACGTCGTCCAGGAGCAAATGCTGCGCCTGGGGATGCGGTCCTCGACCAGCTACACCCCCTACAAGCGGTAGAGGAGCGCGCGTGGCACCCAAGCTCGCCAACCTCGTCGATGCCTTCGGTGCCGGCGCCCTCAACCGCACCCTTTGGAACACCGCCTCGGCCTCACCGAACACCGACCTGGACACCACGCTCGACCGGGCTTTCGTGACCTGCACGACCAGCTACTACACCCTCGGCTCCGGCCTGTGGGACGCCACGGCGTCCGCGGCCTTCGCCAAGGTCACCCCCGTGTCGACCGGCAACGGCTCGACAC
Organism: Streptomyces sp. AM25; assembly: GCF_058146165.1. Taxonomy (NCBI): domain Bacteria; kingdom Bacillati; phylum Actinomycetota; class Actinomycetes; order Kitasatosporales; family Streptomycetaceae; genus Streptomyces; species Streptomyces sp. AM25. The sequence goes on from NZ_JBKIWN010000032.1 coordinate 17,073, forward strand.
AGACGTTCTTCGAGGTCGTCAAGGACGCCAGCAACAAGGCCACATTCGCTGTCTCAGGCGGCACGCTGTCGGTGTCCGTGACCAACGCGGGCACCGCCTCGACCACCACGGTCGGCGCCTACGATGCCTATGCGCACGCATGGTGGCGCATCCGCGAGACCACCGGCTCTTTCGCCTTCGACACCAGCCCGGACGCCTACACGTGGACCACCCAGGCCACTACCGCCTACACCTGGGTCGCGACCGGTGTCGAGCTGCATCTGACCTGCGGCTACTACGGCACCGAGACCGCAGGCATGCACGCCTACATCGAGCACGTCAACACGGCCACGGGCGGGCTGATCAACGTCAACTGGCCGCTGGTCGAGGAAGCTTGGGCCCCGTACTGGAACTGTGCGGGCGGCGACAGCCCGCTGGACAGGTATGTCGAGGTCACGCCCCGCACGCGCGGGAGGTCATCGGTGCAGCGCGGCCGCCAGTACGAGCTGGACCAAGTCCGCGCGGGCGAGTATCAGGTCACCCTGGCCAACACCGACGGGGCCCTCGACCCGCTCAACGCCTCGGGGCCGTGGGCGGGCCGGATCATGGCGTACCAGCCGTACCGCAAACGGGCGCAGTGGCCGCCGACCCGGAACCTGCTCAGCCAGGTGGTGGCCACCGGTGGCGACCTCGGCGGCTACAGCACCGGGCCCTTGAGCATCACCGGGGCCGGGCAGGATGTCTTCTCCGACACCGACCCCTCCGGTGGCGGGCAGATCGCCGCCGACGCCACGGCCTGGCAGGGCGGGCGGGTACTTGCCTTCCAGGTTCCCGGCGGCTCCAACGCGCCATCGTGGGTTTTCGGCACGCTCCAGACGGGCGTCATCCCCGGCGCGACGTACACCCTGCAGATGCAGGTCAGGAACACCACCGCCTCCACTTCCCTGCAGGCCAAGCCCTTCTTCGGCTGGTACACCACCCCGGCCGCCCCACCGGGCTCTTACACCTACGGCACCTCCGTCACGCTGACCGGCAGCACGACCGCGGCGTGGACGCAGGTGACGGTCACCGCGACTGCGCCGGCGACCGCTCTGGCCATGGTGGTGGGCGTCACTCCGGCTTCGGCGGCTGCCGCTACCTGCACGATGCAGGCTGACGGCCTCCAGCTGGAGAAGGGGGCCACCGCCACTACGTGGATGCCGCCGGGCGTCTGGTATCCGATGTACTCCGGGTTCACGGAGCGCTGGCCGTCGCGCTGGAATTTCCACGGCACCTACGGGGCCGTGGAGCCGGTATGTGTGGATGCTCTTTCGCTGCTGTCTCAGGTCAAGCTCTCCGACCCTCTCACCCTGGAGATCACCAAGCACAGCCCCCGGTTCCTCTACACCCTTCAGGACCCGTCGGGGTCCCAGCAGGCGACCGACCAGACCGGCACCAACCCGCCTGCCCCGCTGGCCGTCAGTAAATACGGGCCGGGATCCTTCGTGTTCGGCACCCAGATCACCGCGGTGAACACACCCGCGGGCCTCTACACGGGCTCAACGAACACCGTCGCCACCGTCAACAACCCCAATCCCGGTGCCAATGCATTCAGCGCCTCCACCTACCTCGCCCTGCACCAGGCCGGGATCAAAGGGCCGGCCAATGTGTCCGGGTCGTGGACGCGCATGGCGGCCTGGCGCTACACCGTCGGCTCCAATCCTGCCGTCGGCGCATTCTTCTGGTCGAGCATGGACAGCCAGCACGGTGCCGGTGTCCCCGGCGGATCAATCATGTACTGGCTGATTAACAGCAGCGGCCAATTCGTCTTCGGGGAAAACGGACCTGCGAGCGGGGGGACCTATGTGTCCTTCACACCGGGCCCGACGAACGCGGCCGACGGCAACTGGCACCTGGCTATCGTGAGCTACAGCCACGCCAATGCCCAGCTCACCATCAACCTGGACGGAATCAACACCATCTGGACCAGCTTCAACCCCACCGTAGAGGCGACAGGCCTGGTCAGTGACAACTTCGGCGCCTACGTGGATGTGCCAGGAGGCGGTTACTCCAACCTCAATTTCCAGGGCGACCTCTCCTTCTGCGCCGAATTCCCCACAGCCCTGACCACGACCGACATGAGCAACCTCTACGCCGCGTGGAAATCGTCCTTCGCTGGAGACTCGACCGACCAACGGTACGCCCGCATCCTCGGATGGGCCGGCTACACCGGCGTGTACGCCCTTCAGGCCGGACTCACCACCTCCATGGGCGCCGCGGCAACCGGCGGTCAGGACGCGCTGAGCTCCATGCAGGCCGTCGTGGACACGGAGAACGGCGAACACTTCGTCGACCGCGCAGGAACGATCACTTTCCGCTCCCGCGCCGCACGCTACAACTCCCTCACCCCGGCCTACGTTTTCGGAGAACGCACGGACCTTGGGGAATGGCCATATGAGGACTGCACGCTCGACTACGACGCCACCCACCTGTCCAACCAGATCACCGTCACCCAGGCTGCGACGAACCAGAACTTCTACGCCCAGGACGCCACGAGCATCGCCAACTACTTCCCCCGCACCCTCACCCGGACAGTCAATTCCAGCTCCACGCTGGAATGCCGGGACGCCGCCGGCTACCTCCTCAGCCGGTACAAAAACCCCGCCGTCCGGGTCTCAGCGATCAAGCTCCATCCCTCGGCGAACCCCGCCATGTGGCCCGTGTGCCTGTCCCTGGAGCTCGGCATGCGCGTGCGCGTCATGCGCCGCCCGCCCGGCGTGCCAGCGGACCAAGTCGACTGCTTCATCGAGCAGATCGAGATCAGCATGGACGACCAGGGCGACGCCACCTGGACACTCCAGTGCTCACCGGTCGACCTCACCCCCTACGCCGCCTTCGCCAGCTGGCACACCACCCTCGCCGCCACCATCACCTCCGGCGTGACCGCGATCACCGTGAACGCGAGCGCGGACACCACCAACCCCCTCGCCGCGCAACTCGGCCCCGGTCAGCAGCTCGTCCTCGGACAGAACACCGCCAACGCCGAGACCGTCACCGTCGCCAGCGTCGGCGCGACCAGCCCCGGCTGGACCTCAGCCACCATCAACCTCACCGGGGCCACCACCAAATCACACAACTCAGGCGACACCGTGTGCGAGCCGCTCCCGGCCGGCACCACCGACCCCACCACCTGGGACAGCGTCGACAAGTTCGACGCGGTCGCCTTCGCCTACTGACCGACCGGGCCCCACAGCCCACCCGCCCCTTGGAGGTGAACCGTGGCCCGTACCGTGCCGTCCGCGGCAACCGTCGTCCCCGGGCAGTTCATCACCGGTGCCCTGTGGAACGCCAACGTCCAGAACCTCTCATCCTTCATCACCGGCCCACCCATCTTCTCCGGCTACCAAGCCACCTCACAGTCGATCGCCAACGCGACCTTCACCAGCCTGACGATCGACACCACCATCGTGGACAGCGACGGCGGCCACTCCAACACCGTCAACCCCAGCAGGTACACGGCCACGGTGCCCGGCACCTACCTCGTCATCGGCACCGTCGGCTGGAGCGGCACCGCGACCGGTTACCGCCGCATCCGCCTCATGCTCAACGGCAGCCCCATCAACGGCACCGCTGTCGGCTCCGACGCCGTCAACGCGGTCCTCTCAGGCCAGTGCACCAGCACCGTCGTCGCCCTGAACGGATCCACGGACTACGTCGAAGCCCAGGGCGGGCAGAGCAGCGGCGCAGCGCTCGCCACCTACGTCAGCTCCGACTTCTCGTGCTCGTTGCGCTTGTACTGGCTCAGCCGATGACCCCACACCGCTGCCGCCGGGCAATCCGGAAGACCTCCCGGAGGACCGTGTGAGCTACTCGGACGAGGATCTCGACCGCCGACTCGACGGCAAGGCCGAATGGGAGTACGTCCGCAAGCTCGAGCACCGCATCGACGAACTCGAGACGTGGCGCGCTGCCAGCCAAGCCGTCAGCGCCGCCAGACGGTGGGCGGTACCGGTCACGCTCTCCGTCCTGGGCGGGATGGCCACGCTCGTCAACCTCGTGCTCGCTGCGACCCGAGCACATTGACCCGCCCGCGCTCCACCGCTTGCGCCGGAGGAAACCCATGCCCCAGCACGATCACGACACGGTGCCCGCACACGCCCAGGCCCAGACGCACCGCTATGTCATGCACTACCCCCCGCACGAGCCTCGTGAGAGCGACCGCCATTACAGAGCCTTCGAGGCCTATCGCCGGCACACCAAGGACAGTGCCGTGTGCTACGTCGCCGAACGGATCGGCCCCGGCTACTGCTCCTCCGGACCGCTCGAACTCCACCACGCAGTACTCGAGTTCGCCACCGCCAACGCGGCGGATCCCGCAGCACTGCACCACGACTTCCCCGAGATACCCGAAACAGCCACGGCCGAAGAGATCGCCAACTGGCTGGAGTCCTCACCCGGCGAATTCCGCTGGCTGTGCGCCTTCCACCACCGTGGCCACGGCGGAGCCCACACCGCCTCGCATGCCGACTGGACGGCCCAGCTCTACGTCCCCGGCCTGATCAGTTAGGGGAGCGCGATCACCATGGGCATCTACGGTCAGGACTGGGCCAGTTACCAGTCGTCCACGCCAGACACCAGCGGGCTCTCATTCGCCTTCGTCAAGGTCACGGAGGGCCTGTCGTACATCAACCCCGAGTGGGTCACCCAGCGAGATCACGCGAAGGTGAACGGCCTGGTGACGGGGCTGTATCACTACCCGCACATGAGCAACGACCCTGTCGAGGAAGCTGACTTCTTCCTCGCCCAGGTCGCGTGGAAGCCGGGAGACCTCATCGTCCTGGACTGGGAAGGCTACGACCCCGCCAACCAGAACGTGTCACGTACCGATCAGGCCGCGTACAAGGAGGCGTGGCTGCGGTACGTGAAGACCCAGCTGCCGCATAATCCCGTCGGCATGTACGCCAATCTGGACTACTGGCGCAACGTCGATACCACCAGCTATGCGTGCGATTTCCTCTGGATCGCCACCGCCGGACGCGCGGCAGGAGACCCCGGCATCCAAGCCCCGTGGATGTTCCACCAGTACAGCGATTCCGGCGTCGATCACGACTACTGCCGCCTCGGTAGCACGAAGGAACTCCGCGACTGGGCCCTGTCGTTCCAACCCGCATCGCCGCCTCCGAAGCCCACCCCAGACCCCACTCCTACGCCGGCACCCACGCCCCGCTATACGGAGGACGACATGCTCGCCTACTTCGATGTGCCCTCGAACGTGGACTATGACCTGCCCGTCGAACCCGCCGGCACCGCCGACGCTCCGCAAGGCGGAGCCCGCAACGGCCCGATGTGGGTCTGCCTCGTCCCGCAGGGCGGCGACGCGCAGGTGACCACGACGTTCCACCACGAGGGCGGGGCATGGGACGCCCCCAACGCCCCGGCCGTGGTCACAGTGGCAGGCAGCAAGGAAGTGCTTTCGCTCCCGGCCGGTGCCGACGTGGACAAGGTCCGTATCCGCTCGACGGTGCCGCTCATGGGCTATGTCGTCGGCCGCCAGATCGCCTGACAGAACGGAACCCTCCATGAGCACGCGCGCGCCCGTCGAGGCGAAGGTGAAGGCGGCCACCATCAGCACGTTCCTCGCCTCCATCGCCCTGGCCTTCCTCAACAACGTGACCGCGAACAGCAGCCTCCTCGGCCCACTCCCACCGTGGCTCCAGGCGCTCATCATCACCGTCGCCCCGACGCTCGTCACCTTCCTTGCCGGCTTCACAGCCCCGCACACGCCGCGGCTTACCAGTACCCCGGCCAAGCCGCGGTCCACGGGCGAGTAGCGCCCGTCACGACAGGGGGCGTCCGTGGCTGATGAGGTGTCCCTCGGCGAACTCTTCCGACGCCAGGTCGAGCACGAGAGCCGCACCGACCGCGTGCACGCCGAACTCGACAACCGCATCGCGCGGATCGCCACCGACAGCGTGCCCATGCAGGTATGGACGCTGCGCCAGCAATCACGAGACGAACAAATCCGCACCCTCACCGAGCGCGTGCACGAGCTGGAGAACCGCATCCGCCAAGCGGAACGCGAGGAGGAAACCGACGAAAAAGAGCGGTTGAGGGAACGGGCCCGGGACCGCCGCATGGTTCTGGCCGCGTTCATCTCCCCGTTGCTCCTGCTGCTCGTACAGGTCTACCTATCCGGCAAGGGGGCCTGAGATGGCGGACGAGGACGACAAGCGCAGGAGGCGCCCCCCGCGCGACGTCGCCGGAATCGTCCTGGTACTGGCGGGGGCCCTGTTCATGGCGATCGTGTGGTGGCAACTCACGCACCTCGGCCGCCAACTGGTGTTCGCGAACCAGGCTCGGGACGCGCTCGCCCGCCAGGTGCAGCAACTGGGGCACCGTCCTGTCGCCGGCCCCCCGGGAAGCCGAGGACAGCCGGGGCAGAGCGTCACCGGCCCGGCAGGACCCTCAGGGCCTCCGGGGCCCGCGGGGAGCCCCGGCCCGTCCGGGCCGCCAGGCAAGGACGGGCAGGACGGCAAAGTCGGCGTCATCGGTTCTCCCGGACCCGTCGGGCCGACTGGATCCGCCGGTACGAAGGGCCTGGACGGAGCAGCTGGCTCACCCGGCCCTGCCGGGCCGGCTGGGACACCAGGTCCGGCAGGGCCCAAGGGAGACCCAGGCGAGCGCGGAGCTGCAGGGCCACCAGGATCGCCTCCCTCCGGCTGGAGTTTCACCGACAGCGCGGGGACGACGTACACCTGCGCACCGGACTCCAGCGGCTCGACGCACTACACGTGCACCCCCACCAAGCCATCCCCGTCCCCCACCCCGTCACCGACGCAGAGCACCCCGCCGGCCGCCACCACGGAACGACGCGACCGCACAACCGCCGTGAGCACAGGTCCCCGTTGAGCTGGAGGAAGAGCATGACCGACACTCGCCTGCCGTCAGGCTTCATCCCTCGGATCAATGAGGCGTTTGCCCGCCGGGCCACTCTCGCCTTCGGCACCATGTGGGCCTTCTACCTGCTGACCGTGTATGGGCTGCTGCCGTTGCTGTTCCCAGGAGCCATGACCCAGCTGCTCTACTGGTCCAACTGCATCCAACTCGTCGCGCTGCCGCTCTTGATGGTGGGGCAGAACATCCTCGGCCGCGACAGCGAACGCCGCTCCCGAGAGACCCACGACGCGGTGCTGGAGGAACTCGCGCTCCTGCGCGAGCAGCACGCCAGCGCGCAGGAGAAGCTCGGCGAGCTCCACGCCTTCCACATCCAGGGCCGCCTCCCGGACCGCGAGATCCAGCCCTGACCAACTCGGTGCTCCATCCGTCCGTGTCGGGGAGGGGGTGATCCCGCATGCTGGCCGTCGTTCTGCACCTCGTCCTCACGCTCTTCCTGTCCCTCTGACAGATTTCACGGTGCTGCCCCCGTTCGGTCCTCCGGGACTGGGCGGGGGCGATTCGTCATGCCCTTGGGGAGGCGATACACACGGGCAGGGGCGCGGCCGGGCGCGGGCTCGTGGCGCCAGTCGTGGTCACCTGGGGAGAGACGGCGGCTGACGCTGCCTTGTGCTGAAGGGGTAGCGATCACCCGACTCCGGGATTGATAATGGCAGTTATTAAGCAGGGGGAGTGTAGATCGAAGACGGCAACGACCCTCCCCAAGGCCGGCTCGACCAACCTGAAAGGCTCAACATGGCAGGCATCGAGTACCACTGGCTCGTAACGCTGCAGTGGAACGTCGGAGGTGTCTTGGCAGCGGGGACGCGCGAGGGAACGATCACTGCCGGCGAGGGAGCAACCCGCCAGGACCTCACTCTCGACGTGCTCAAGTACGCACGTGAGCAGTTGAGCTTGACGACGGACACTGTGACCGTGCTCTGCTTCGTTCTCGAAGAGAACATCCTGGAGCCGAAGCAGCCGAAGAAGGGCAAGGCCAAGCGGCCGTGAGCAGCGCCCCGCACCGGGCGGCAGGGGCCTCTTCGGCGGGACAAGACCCTCGCGACGACTGGCCCGGCGAAGCCCGCCAGCTCCACGACGGTCTCGCCGACATCTATGGAGACCGGGACGCGCTCCCTACCGCTGCCGGAGCCTGGCTTGCCCGTCAGAAGAGCAAACACACCCGCCGCGCCTACGGCCGGGCTTTCGGGCGCTGGGAGGCGTACTCCCGCTGTGCTGGTATCCACCCGCTTGAAGCTGATGACTCGTTGGCCAGCGCCTTCGCGGAGCACCTCACGGCCGTGCCCGCCCGCATCCGCACGAAAGACGGGACGCGAAGCCAGGACGCCCCGGAGGAGCCCCCTCTGTCCGAGCCGGCGCGGGCACAGATCATCTCGGCCTGCGGCAGCTTCTATCACTATGCGTGTGAGCAAGGCGCTGTCGCCGCGAACCCGTTCAGCACCGTCGAGCGTCCTAGGGTCCCCGCCCACGGCCGGCGTGTGCAGATTCCCTCCGAGCTGTACGAGTGGGCCGTTGCCCGAGCGGAGGACGCGGGGTGCACGGTCAACCATGTCGTGGCGACCGCACTACGTCAGTACCTCTCGGGTCAGTAGCGTCAGCGGCGCTGCAGCGACCCTGCGCCGCAAGGGAGTTGACCCTTGATAGCATGCCATATCACAGGCGATATTTGGGGTGATTGTCCGGCTCCCAAGAGGCGGTCAGAGTCGATCGATCGGTCCTCGGAACTTCTGGAGGCGTAGCCCGTCTTCGGGAGTCTGCCAGCTGTTCGCCGCATACTCGGCCGCCTTCTCGCGCCAGGGCGAAGAGCGGGGTCCCCACTGCTTGTTGCCGTCATGGCAGGACATCACCGAGTTGCAGCGGTCGCAGACGAGTCCGCGTACATAGCAGGCCGGGTGCCCGCTGAAGTGGTCGATGACGAGTCGACGGTTCCGCGTCTCGCCTTCCGGTGTTTCGCAGATCTCGCAGCAGCCGTTCGCGCGTGCGCGCAGAGCGTCGTACTCGTCGCAGGTCAGCCGGAAGCGGCTGTAGTGCCAGCAGATGGCGCCTCGCGGGTGGTGGCGATTCTGATCCTTAGAGAGGGACTCAACGCCGCTGATGTCGATCACTCGGAGCTCCCCTTCTTGGGTGACCGGCTGTGCCCGCGTGCGATGCCGCTGACGCGCTCCGGCTTGACACCGAGATGTGGCGCCATGTCGGTGTAGCTCACGCCGTCCCGCTCATGCAGGGTGCGGACGACGTGCTGACGCTGCTCGCGTAGCCACTTCTGAAGGTCCGGGATTGCGGCGAGGGCCTGCGTGAGGGCGACGGCTTGGTCGATGCTCTCGTCGCCAGCCGTCAGGTCGGCGAGCTGCTCAAACGGTGCGGGCGGCTTGTCCATGAGGGCAGGTTAGTGGGTACCCGTCAAAAAATCTAGTGGGTACCCACTTGACGCGATTAATGGGTACCCACTAATTTTGAGTTATCGGGAACAGGACGCCAAGCAGGGAAGGCACCCATGGAAATCTCGAACGACGTCACGGAGGGCCGCCGAGAGGGCCAGGCCGACGACCGCAGCATCCGGCCCGTCATCGAGCACGCCCTCACTGTCTACTTCGACGGCAACGTCGAGCTCGCCAGCACCCTCATCGACCGCTTGCTCGCTGAGGACCGGAATCGCTGAGGCTCGTCCACCGCGCACCAAGGAGGAAGTTCATGCTCGCTACCGTCATCCGCCCTAACCCGACCTCGCCGGGCGATTATCACGAGGCCCTGGTTCACCACATCGGCCACGACCTGGCTGTGCGCTCCGACATGCAGCCGTTCCAGGTCGTTGTCGTCCAGTGCGTGTCTGGTGACGGCCGGGTGTCCCTGACGACGCGGCCGGACGAAGCTCCGGTCGCCGAGGCCCGGTGGCGTCCTCACCTGTACGCCCCGCTGTTCTTTGCGGGGCGGTCGGTGGGCTGCCGCACCTGCCAGATGCCGGTTGCCCGGTGACGAAAACGTGGAACGGAACGGTGCCTCGGCTGAGGAAAGCAGCCGGGGCACCGCCCGTACCGTACCTGAATGGAGAGCGCATGACTGACGATCAGGAGACGTGGGACTCCGTGTTCGACTCGCCATGTCTCCTCCGCCTCGGCCCGTGGCGCATCGACGAGTGCGTGGAATGTGAGCTGTGCGCAGGCTGCGCCACGCACGAGTGCTACAGCGACGAATCGGGTGCAGTCCTGCACATGGACTGGTTCCGGGACTTCGCCTCCCCGGGTGAGCCGGAGTGCGGCAGCATCGGCGGTCCGGCAAACCTCGTGCCGTCGCAGTACGCACCGCGCCCCTGCCAGTTGCCGACCGGCCACGCAGGGAAGCACCGTGCTCGCACGGGCTGGTCCTGGTCGCCGAAGAGGAGGAGGACGGCATGACCGCCCGCCCGCCACTGATCACCGACCACTGGTTCCGCGAAGGCCCTGTGCGTCCGGACGGCTCGGACGGCTACTGGATCTGCGACATCTGTGACCAGCACCGGGGTGACCACCTGCAGGCCGAAGGTCACTGGCGGAATCCGCTCCACACGTTCACCCCGCAAGCGCGCTGGCGGCCGTCGCACTGTAGGACGTGCGGTCGGGAGCGGCGCCACTCGACGCACGCCCCGTGGCTGTGGGAGCAGCTGGAGGTCGCCGAATGAGCGACCTCGTCCCGCGCCAGCCGGACACGGCCCCTGCCGCCTGCGACGCCGCGACGTTCGCAGTCCTCCCCCGCCATGGAGGAGGCAGCCGAGAAACACCTCGATGCCATCCGCCCTGGCCGCGCCGCAGGTCAGCGCCGGAACTGCGGCACGACGCTGGCGAACACCGACTCGCCCGCGTCCACATGGGCGGCGTTGCGCTGGCCCTTGTTCCGCCGGTTCCAGTAGCCGACCGTGGTGGCAGGGTTGTCGTGATCGGCGAAGGCCTGCACTTCGGCGAGGTCGACATGGTCGTCGATCATGTGCGTGATACGGGACGCGCGGAGCACGTGCGGGGTGAGCTTGCGGCAGACCTTGCACTTGGTGAACGTGTGGTTCTCGGGTCCGTCGATCTTGGGGCAGGTGAGGACGCGGGCCTTGCGGCCGAGGCGGGTGAGGAGTCGGGTGACATCGTGCCGATCGAGCCGCTCGCCTTTGGAGTCGAGTAGCAGCGGCCCGTCGGTCCGGCCCTCGGTGTGTACGTCGAGCATCTCCGCAACAGTGAGCGGCAGCGGGAGGATCCGTTCCTTGTTCTCTTTGCGGGTGACGTCGACGTAGGAGCGGCGCCCTCGTTCTATCCGGTCTGTCACGTCAGCGGCACACATCTCGGTGACACGGCCGGCGAGCGTGTACAGGAGGGACACGACGAGGAGGTCGAACTCGGTCTCGGCCTGGGCAGCCACGGCTTGGATCTCGTCGACCTCCAGCACGGGCGTGCTCGTGGACGTGTTGCCCTTGTCGACCTTGGGGCGGTCGTCTTGGGTGACGGGATTCTTCGGTAGGTCGATTTTCTCGGCGGCGTAGGTGTGCAGTGAGGAGAGCGCGTTGAGGTAGCGGGCAATGGTGGTCGGCGGCGCGTCGCGGCCTTCCATGCGCAGGCGCCAGGCCCGGATGTGGTCGGCGTTGAAGACGCCGAGGGCGAACCGATCGTGGCCCAACTCCTGCGCGTAGCCGCCCCAGACGCGCCGAATGTCGTCGACGTAGTTGCGCTTCGTCTGGAGGCTGCCGCGCCGCGTAGAGGTCAACCAGTCCATGATCCAGACGAACGTCTCTGGTGTGACGGCCTCGGCGAGGAGCTCGGCGCGAGGGCGATAGATGCGTTCCTGTCCGCGACGCCCAACCTGGACCATGCCGAGGTCGTCGACGAGCTTGCGGCGGACCTCCTCGAACAGGTCCGAGCCGGGCAGCGCGATCGACTGCCCGGCTCGCTGCGTCGGGAGCTGACTGGTCACGTGCTCGCCGCTATCCGGGCGCGCTCGTATTGCTGGCGCGCCGCGATGAACGTCTCGTCAGTGCCGCCACGGTCAGGGTGGGCGGCTGCCATGGCCGCCTTCAGTTCGACGAGATCGGGTTGCTGGGTCTCTTCGATGACGGGCGGGGCAAGGTAGACGGTGAGGTCGGATTCCCACCAGCCGGCCGATCGCCGAGTTACCTGACCGTCCCGCTCCAGGATGAGTCGATCTGCAAAGCGTTCCGCCCGTGAGCGCTCCGACCGGTCCACGTCGTCCGCCAGGTAGTAGATGCGGCGTGGCGTCTTCCTGGTGATCCGGAACTGGACGATGCGGGCAGGGTGCCAGTCGTCGTTGTTGTCGTAGCCCTCGGACTCGATGCCGTACAGAAACTCAACCTCGGCGAGGGTGGCACTGGAAGGCTGATCCATAGTCAAATGCTAACGCATAAGGGAACGTTATGCGCTACCTCCGGCATCGCGAGACCTCCGAAACGCCGGTCCTCGCAGGGGAATTACGGCTACCGTCGGGACCTCACCAGATCTGCCGGAGGCTCCCATGGCCCTCGTCGACCGACCCGCACTCTCCGCCCCCGACGCGCGCGCCCTGCTCACCCACACACGCGACGGCGACGACCAACTGCTGCACGCCGCGACATCGCTGCTCCTCCTCGCCGGCCTCCGCCCACGAGAGGCCGAGGAACTGCGCGTAGCGGACTACGCCCCCGGTGCCGAGCCTCAACTGCGTATCGGAAGCCCCACGGGTCCACGGCGGATACGCCTTGCCCCGTCCGCGGCCGGCGCGCTGGACCTCTACCTGGCCGGCCAGGACGCGGAACCGGACGAGCCGCTCCTGATGGGTCTGCGGCGGATACTCCTGGTACAGCTCGTCCGGCGAGCAGCGGAAACCCTTGGCATCGCGGCAGGGGTACACGAACTGCGGCTCGCGGCAGTCGCGGCAGCCCTGGAAGACGGCACCCCCGTGCGGCACGTCGAGACGTACTTCGGGGTGTCGAAGACGTCGGGACGCAGGGACCTGTCCGCCGTGCCCGATGGGTACGACGTGGGCATCGCCGCCACCCTGGAGGCGGCATTCGCCAGCTGACCGTCCTCCCGGCGGCGGGGGAGGCCATGCCTCACCCGGGCATGCCCCACTCCTCGGGGCCGCCGCCACGCCACTCGACCAGCGTCGGGTCCACAAGGTCGTAGCTCCCCTCTTCCAGGCCGGCGCGCCGCAGGAATTCCGTCAGATCCCGCAGGGTGTAGGCCATGCCGAGGATCTCTCCGCCGACGCGCACCCGTCGGCCGCCGGAGTCATCTGGCGGGTAGACGACGATCTGCGGGCCAGCCATGCCGCTACTGTGCGGGTCGCCCAGGGCGTCGGCACGTGGGGCTACTCCGATTCGGGCTCGGGATGCCGGACCGCCTTCTTGACGGCGCTCTCGATCTCGTAGCGGCTGGCTCCGGTGGAGGTGGCATGGTCCGTGATGGCTATCTGGACGCGGAAGGCGGCCTCGCGCCATGCCTTCCACTGGGCATCCCGCTCTTCGGTGGTCTCCGCCTCGGCGAGCTTCTCGCGCTCGGCCTCGGCAGCACGCTCCAGGTCGAGCAGGGTGGCGGGGGCAATCAAAGAGTCGGACACCTGAGCGATTCTAGCCAGCCCGATGGCTTGATCATGCCGCCGTGCCGTATCGGTCCCGCTCCTCGGCCTCTAGCCACTCCGCCCGCAGCGCCTCGTACACCCGCCGCTCCTCCGGCCGCAAAGAGCGGCCCATCCGTGCACGCAGAAACGCGCGAATCGCCGCATTCACCACCGACGCAGGCCGCACCAGACCCCCAGACAGGCACGATCGGGACTTGAGCACAGCCTACGAGTAACCACCGACAACGGCACCGACCGATGGGACAACTCGCCGAAACTTAACGATCAAGCCTTTTCGTCACGACGGGCACGACCCTAGGCTGAGGTACTCCCGAACACCTCGGCTGAGGGGTCAGCGATGAGCACCAAGCACCACGTCGGCGCGCGCATCCGCGAAGTCCGCAAGATCCGGCAGATGAGCGTCAGGCAGCTCGCAGGAAAAATCAACGTGTCGGTCAGCCTCCTCGAGAAGTACGAAAGCGGAGACCGCAACCCGACCCCAGGGGTCATCGCCCGCCTGGCGCAAGCCCTCCACGTAGGACCCGACAAGATCACCGGCCAGCCGTACATGAACGGCGCCGAGACCGAAGACCAAGCCCAGGCCGTCATCCCCGAACTCCGCCGCATCCTCCTCACCTACGACAACCCCGACGACACCCTCATCGCCCCCCGCCCACTCCCCGTACTGGCCACCAAGATGGACCTCGTCGCCCGCATGCGGCAGAACGGCCAGTACGTCAGCATGGGCCCCCTCCTCCCCGGCCTCCTCGCCGAACTGACCCACACCGCCCTGCACTCCCGCGGCCACGAACGTGAACAGGCCTTCTGGTGGCTCGCCCGCGGCTACCGCGCCACCAACTCCCTCGCCCACAAACTCGGTTACCACGACCTCAGCTTCACCGCCATCGAACGCGTCCGCTGGGCAGCCGACAAATCCGCCGACCCCCTCATGCAGGTCACCGCCGCCTACCTCAAGGCCGGCGCCATGATCCGCATGGGCACCTACGCATCCGCCCGCCGCGTCCTCGAATCACTGCTCGACGAGATCGAAAACCTGGCCCCGGAACGCAGCCTCCCGGACACCTACCTCGCCGTCCAGGGAGCGGTCCTCCTCAAGCTGGCGATCCTCGAAGCCCGCGACGGGCACCGGGAACAGGCCGGTGCCCGCATCGCTGAAGCCCGCCTGCAAGCGCGGTGGCTGAGGGCCGACACGGACCACTACGAGATGTCCTTCGGCCCGACCAACGTGCGCATCCACGAAGTCGCTGCGCTCATCGACGCCGGCGACACGCAACAGGCACTGGCACGCCTCCGCGAATGGGGCATGGAGGAAGACCGGGAAGAGTGGGAGGTCCCCGACGGCATCGCCGCCGAGCGCGCGTCACACCACCACATCGACGTCGCAGCCGCACGCCTCGTCGAAGGCGACCGCGCCGGAGCACACAGGGACCTCCTCACTGCCCGCCGCATCAGCCCCGCACACGCCCGCTACCACCCGACCCTGCGATCCACCGCCGCAACCCTCGTCCGCCTCGACCGCGGTCAAGACGACTCCATCGCCGGACTCGCACGGTGGGCAGGCATGTAGCCGTCCGTCAAGGCTCGTTGCACGAATTCCCTCCCCACACTTTGTGAGGGAGCAAGGCCTTCCCGCGCGACACGATCCCCTCACTGATCGCACCGAGGGGATCGCACCGTGTCCACCGACACCACGAAAGCCGCCCGCTGGCTCTCCCAAGCGGCACGCACGCCGGCAACAGCCCTCCTGCGCTGGCAGCAAGGGGAGCTCGTCCCGCTCTTGGCAGGCAAAGCGTGGGACGTCATCGAAGTCGACTTCGCCCTCGCCCGGCAGGCCATGGCGCTCCTCACGGACGCCGGCCACCGCATCGGCCCCTACCTGGCCAGCGGAGCCGAGCGCGTCATCTGCTTCCTGGTCCCGCTCGGAAGCGCGTGCCACCTCTCTGGGACGCCCCGGACCATCGTGCACCGCACCGGCTGGCCGCTCTACGCGCCACCTCCCGGCCGCTACATCGGTGACTTCACATGGGTCATTCCACCCGGCGTGGACGGCGACGAGGCGGACTCGTGGAAGCGCCTGACTCCGGCCCAGCCCCTTCGCGATGCTCTGGCGACCGCATACCAGCGCACCCGAAACTGCACGGCCGACTGACTCATGGTGGCAACGCGTCGCCCCGGCGACATCACGCCCGAGTGCCGACTCGGCCAGCACAGCTATTGCCATGGCAACACGGACATCCGGCGCGGCGGCGCCCCCGCGTGGGAGGCCCCGATCGAGCAGCTGCGTTGCTCGTGCAGCTGTGGCCATCCTGGTCGCAGGAGGGGGGATCCGGCGGCTGACCGTCACTCGTGATGCTGCAGGTCAGGGAGTTGTGTTCTTTTTGGTCTCGTTCGGATCTGTGGTTTGCATATATCTACTGCTGGTGCTTCTGGCATGGGACAGTGGCCTAAGCGGTTGAGGATTCACCTACAGGGCCGCAAGGGGGAGCTGCTGGGCGGACCTGGTCGTCGGTCAGAAGCCCAGCCGCCAGCGATCGGCGGGGAGGACGAGATCAGCAATCTCAACGGGGGAGCCCTGCGCACCGTAGCGCGTGCGCTCGATCAGCAAAGCCGGCGTACCCAGAGGAAGACCCAACAGGCTCGCCTCCGGGCGCATCATGGAGTGGACGCGGACCTGGTACCGCACGCTCGAGTGGGGACGGGCGGGGCCCCGACGCCATGTCGTTACGACCATCGCCGGCCGCCCGTCCGGGTCCAACAGCTCAACGCGCTCCCGGTGCAGGAGCGTGCGCAGTGGGACGTGCAGCCGCGCGCCGAGGTCACTGGTGGCGCGGACCGATGCCAGCTCTGTGTCGCCGCGGCTGTGCGGCCATTCCGCATCCGGGTCAGAGAGAGTGCGCACGGCTACAGGGTGCGCGACGGTGAGACGCCGCCGGGGCTCGCCGACGAGAAGGCCCTCCGCGCGGAGGATCTCCACGGCCCGGTAGGCCGTGCCGAGCCCAACGCCACGGTCGGCTGCCAGGCTGCGCACACTTGGGAAGAGTGTGCCGGGCAGGTACGTGCCGTCGGCGATGCGCAGCCGCAGCTCGGCGGCAAGCCGTTTGTGCGGCGCATGCATGACAGCCCCCGGCAGCGATCTTGGGAAGCGCCACGGTAGGAGAGGCTGCCCGATCTGCTACGTAACAGATGCCGCCGTCCGCCGATGGACCCCACACACGCCAGAACACCCACCCACCTTGCAGCACCCACAGCACTGCGACCCCGCACAACTCCAGGGCACGAGGACAGGCCGACGCGATGGTCACCACGACCGTTGAACCGAGGGAGATGACGTGTCTCTGCTCAGCCTCCAGGAGAGAACCATCGACCCCCGAAAGATCATCAGCGCGTACCAGTGGGCACTGGGCTCCTGCTTCCGCTGCGCCAGACCCCGCACACAGACCACCCTGCTTGATGCGATCACCACGCCCCACGGCGAGCGCTACGAGATACGGGCCTGCAAGTCCTGCGTCGTCGGTCTCGAAGCTGAACGCCGGCGCCACGCCGAGCGCCGGGGCAAGAACTATGAACCCGGTCAGTTGGGCCGCTCCATCGCGTGAGCGGGACAGGGGCCGTTCCCTCTATCTCGAGGGAATGGCCCCTTCTTCATGCAGAGAAAGCCCTGGTCGGCAGGCACTTCCCCAGGGAGGATCCGGGGAGAATGCAGGGTGCCAGGGAGTGTGGAGGGAGGGGAATTCGCCTCAATCGGCCTTCACTCGGACCCACGCGGACCAACCTGTCACCCCAGGTCAGGGCCCCACGAGTGCGCCTGACGGTGCTTCGGGCCAGGTGGCGGCTTCACGTATGCCAGTTCATGGACACCTGTTTCCTCGCGCGGGCGGTCGGCGGGGAGGCGCGGGTGAACGACGACGAGTCGCTGGAGGTGGGCTGGTTCGCGGTGGACGCGCTGCCGGAGATGGAGGAGTTCGCGGTCCGGCGGATCAAGCTGGCCGCGACGGGCGGGCCGACCTGGTTCGAGGGCCTCGGGGAGGCGTGAGCAGGGGCCCCGAGCCCCCTGGCGGACCGTGCGTACCAGGCCGGTACCCGCCTTGTGATCAGGCCTTATGGCGGAGCAGTCTGCCGTGCATGTCTGACACTCATTCCGCCCATTGCTCGCGATGCTGTCCCGTGGAACCGGAACCCGAGCCGGAGAACGAACCGGTTCCCCTTGCCGCGTGGGTGTGCGGCGTCCTCGCCGTCGTCGTCGTGGTCGGCTCGTGGGCAGGGCTGATGTGGGTGGCCACCAGCGTGTTCCGGGAGTGACGGGGCCTGGTCGTCCTCATATCAGCTGCAAGGAAGCCGAGTTCGCGTACCCGTTGCGCGAACTCGGCTTTTTCGCGGGGTGGTTGACGTGAATTCGGAGTGCTGACCGCGGCGGTGCCGGCCCGGCGGGCAAGTGCGTTCGTGGGGACGGCCGTTCCAGCACCTGCAGGGCTTTCCTCCCTCTATCGATAAGGAGGCTGCTTTGCTAAAGTATCTGCCGAGTATCTTCCGAGCGTAGTCGGGAGTGGCTGACGATGCACCGCAAAAGCATATGATCAACCGCTCGCTCAATCCAGCGAGTGCGACCGTTCCCAGAAACGGAAAAGCGAGCCGACGCGCTGTACGCCGGGGCGTTCTGACCTGTGATCAGGGCTCCTGAGCAGGGAGAAGCACAAGGTCGTCCCGGTCGCCGTCCCTGCCGCCACATCGCACCGCGAAACCCTCCGGGTGCATGGCGCCCACTCGGCTCAGGGTGTTCTTTCGTCTGCTCGAGCTGACTACAGGGACGTGCATGATGACACTTCGGGCGACGCGCGAGTTCCCTCTCGCATTGCGATTGCTATTCATCAACCAGTTCGGTGTGGACATCGGGTTCTACCTCCTGATGCCCTTTCTCGCCGCCTATCTCGAGCACGGGCTCGGCATGTCCGCCGCACTGGTCGGGCTGGTGCTGGGAGCACGAACGCTCAGCCAGCAGGGCCTGTTCATCCTCGGCGGCTCGGCCGCCGACCGGCTGGGGCCGCGGATGGTGATCATCGCCGGCTGCGCCCTGCGGACCGTCGCGTTCGCCCTGTTCGCCTTCGGCAACACCCTGCCGCTGGTGGTCGGGGCCTCCCTGCTCAGCGGGGTCGCCGCGGCGATGTTCTACCCTGCCGTCCGCACCTACGTGGCCCTGGAGTCGGGCGACCGCCACGCCGAGGCGTTCGCCCTGCTCAACGTCTACGCCACGGTCGGCTCGTTCCTCGGCCTGCTGCTCGGCAGCGTGCTGTTCCTGACCGACTTCCGCATCTTCGCGCTCTCCGGGGCCGTGGTCTTCGCGGCGCTGACGGTGGCCCAGGCGCTGGTGCTGCCGCGCGAGGCCCCGGCGGACACCGACCGCAGCTCCGTCTTCGCCGACTGGCGCGAGGCGTTCGGCAACGGCCGGTTCCTGCTGTTCTCCTTCGCCACCACCGGCATGATCACTGTGGAGAACCAGGTCTACCTGCTGCTGCCCGCCGGGGCCCTGAAGGCCTCCGGCTGGACGGGCTCGGCCGGGGTGCTGCTGGCCCTGGGCGCGCTGGTGAACATGCTCTTCCAGCTCCGCATCACCCGCATGCTGGAACGGCACGGCGGCGGCCTGCGCTGGGTGAGCGGGGGACTCATCGTCATGGGGCTCGGGTTCGTACCGCCGCTGCTGGTCTGCGACGGCGCACCGTCCAGAGGCCTGGCCGACGCGGTGCCGCGGATGCTGGTGCTGGTCCTCGGCTCGCTGATGCTCTACTTCGGGACCATGGTCGCCCATCCCACGGTGATGGAGATGATCCCCCGGTTCGGGCGCGAGGCGCTGACGGGCACGTACTTCGGCCTGTTCTACGTCTTCTCGGGGCTGGCGGCCATGGGCGGCAACTTCGTCGTCGGCCGGGCCATGGACCTGGGGGCGCGGACCGGGCTGGCCTGGCTGCCGTGGATCGTCTGCCTGGGCTTCGGCCTGGCGTCCGCGACCGCGGTCTCCCTGCTCTACCGCACCTTCAGACTGCCCGGCCGGGCCCTGCTCACCTCGGCGCCGGCGGCCGAGACGGAGATCGAGGGGATCACGGCCGTGCGCCGCATGGCCATGGCGCGGCGCAACGGCAATCCCCGGCACGCGGTCGCCCGGCGGCTGCGGACCGAGCACGTGTCGGCCCCGCTGCACCCGCCGTCCTCGCCCGCCGGCCGGGGGCAGACCGCTCCCGCGGGCGAGGGGAGCAGACCGCAGAATCCGGCCCCGCTCTCCGGCCCGGCCCGCACGGCCGGTGACGCGGCCGACCAGCCGCCCCGCTGAGCACCGGCGCCCGCCCCACGGCGGGCGCCGGTCCGTTTCTGCCGAGCCCGTTTCTGCGGAGCCCGCCAACGTGGCGAGTTCACCTCCTTGTTGCACACGTCACGTGTCCCATACATTCGACGACCCGGGGGCAGGGATACCGGTGCGGCACACGCCCGTACCGGGCAGTCTCGGGGAGGCGCCGTGGCGGGCCGTGCGGACAGCCGGGGCAGTGGCACCACCGACCGCCGGAGCGGGCAGGGGTCCGGGCGCGGACCCGGGCACGCCTGCGGGCTGTTCTCGTTGGCCGAGCTCGCACCACCGCAGATCATGAACCTGACCGCGCGGTCGGTCGAGTTCTTCCACGACCACGGAGCCCATGACCGCCCGCTGGCCGGGCAGTTGACGGGCCTGCTGTTCACCAGGGCCTCGACCCGCACCCGTACCGCCTTCACGGCCGCCGCCATCCGGCTCGGCGCCGCGCCCGTCGCCTTCGGCCCGGCCGACCTCCACCTGGGCACCGGGGAGTCGGTGGGGGACACCGGTCGGGTGCTCGGCACGACGCTCGACTCCCTCGTCGCCCGCACCGCGGGCCCGCTGGACGAACTGCGCGAACTCTCCCGGCAGGGACGGATGCCCGTCGTCAACGCCCTGACCGCACAGGAGCATCCCACCCAGGGCCTGTGCGACCTCGCCACCCTCGCCCTGTCCTTCGGCGACCTGACGGGCATCCGCGTGCTGTACGTCGGCGAGGGCAACAGCACGGCCGTCGCCCTCGCCCATGCGCTGGCCGCCGTCCCCGGAGCCCGCGTCACCTTCGCCACCCCCGCCGGCTACGGGGTGCCGCAGGACGAACTGCGCACGGCCGACCGCCGGGCCGGCACGGTCGGCGCGTCCGTCGACCAGATCCACGACCTCGCCGCCGCGCCGCCCGGCGTGGACGTCCTCTACACCACCCGCTGGCAGCTCGCCGGCATCGCCCGCCCGGACCCCGCCTGGCGCGAGGCCTTCCGCCCCTTCCACGTCGACGAGGCCCTGCTGGACCGCTGGCCGCGGGCGGCCTTCATGCACGGCCTGCCCGCCCGCCGCGGCGACGAGGTCTCGGGCCGGGTCCTCGACGGGCCCCGGTCCCTGGCCTGGACCCAGGCGGCGATGAAGCCCGCCGGCGCGATGGCCGTCCTGGAGTGGGCCGCCGCCCGGTGACGCGCATTCAGCGGAGCGCACCCCCCGTTTCGGCGGGCGGTGCTGCGGGAGGACCGGCGAACCCGGCATCATCCAGACAAAAGGTGTGGCGCGTACGAGGCAGCATGAGGAAGGACCCACCCATGCCCATTGCAACGGTCAACCCCGCGACCGGCGAGACCCTCAGGACGTTCGACGCGCTCGGACCGGAGGAGACCGAGCGGCGGCTGGCCGCCGCCCACGCCGCCTTCCGCCGGTACCGCACAACGGACTTCGCCGAACGGGCCCTGCTGCTCGACCGTGCCGCGGAGCTCCTGGACGAGGACCGCGAAGCCGTCGCCCGCACCATGACCACCGAGATGGGCAAGCCGCTCGCCGCGGCCCGCGCGGAGGCCGCCAAGTGCGCCAAGGCCATGCGCTGGTACGCGGCGAACGCCGAGGCCCTGCTGGCGGACGAGCGTCCCCCGCAGACGGAGGTGCAGGACTCCGGGGCCGAACAGGCGCACGTCCGCTACCGGCCCCTGGGCGTGGTCCTGGCCGTCATGCCGTGGAACTTCCCGCTGTGGCAGGTGATCCGCTTCGCCGCCCCCGCCCTGATGGCCGGCAACACGGGCCTGCTCAAGCACGCCTCCAACGTCCCGCAGACCGCGCTCTACCTGGAGGACCTCTTCCGCCGGGCCGGCTACCCCGAGGGATGCTTCCAGACCCTGCTCATCGGCTCCGGCGCCGTCGAGTCCGTACTGCGCGACCGCAGGGTGGCCGCGGCGACGCTGACGGGGAGCGAGCCCGCGGGCCGCTCGGTCGCCGCCGTCGCGGGCGACGAGATCAAGAAGACGGTCCTCGAACTCGGCGGCAGCGACCCGTACGTGGTGATGCCCTCCGCCGACCTGGAACGCGCCGCACGCACCGCGGTCACGGCCCGGGTGCAGAACAACGGCCAGTCCTGCATCGCCGCCAAGCGCTTCATCGTCCACACGGACGTCTACGACGTGTTCACCGCACGCTTCACGGAACTCATGGCGGCGCTGACGGTCGGCGACCCCATGGACGGCTCCACGGACGTCGGCCCCCTCGCCACCGAACAGGGCCGCGCCGACCTGGAGGCGCTCGTCGACGACGCGCTGCAGCGCGGGGCGGTGGCCCTGTGCGGCGGGAAGCGCCCCGAGGCGCTGTCCCGCGGCTGGTACTACGAACCCACGGTGCTGGCCGGCGTGACCCCGGCGATGCGCATCCACCACGAGGAGGCCTTCGGCCCGGTGGCCACGCTGTACCGGGTGCAGGGCGTGGACGAGGCGCTGGACGTGGCCAACGACTCACCCTTCGGCCTGAGTTCGAACATCTGGACCCGCGACGAGGAGGAGCAGCGCCGCTTCGTCCGGGACATGGAGGCCGGCGGCGTCTTCTTCAACGGCATGACGGCCTCCCACCCGGCGCTCCCGTTCGGCGGCGTGAAGCGCTCGGGGTACGGGAGGGAGCTGTCGGGGCACGGCATCCGGGAGTTCTGCAACGTCACGACGGTGTGGCACGGGGCCGTCTAACAGCCCCACCGCAGCCCCGGTGTCCGCACCGGGGCGTCCCACAGCCGCAGCAGCTCGTCGTCGACCCGGCACAGGGTCACCGAGGCCCCGGCCATGTCGAGCGAGGTGACGTAGTTGCCGACGAGGGTCCGGGCGACGGCGACGCCGCGTTCGCGCAGGACGCGGTGGACCTCGGCCGTGAAGCCGTACAGCTCCAGGAGGGGCGTGCCGCCGGCCCCGTTGACGAGTGCGAGCACGGGGCCGGAGGGGCGCAGGTCTTCCAGGACGGTCTGTACCGCGTAGTCCGCGATCTCGCCGGAGGTCATCATCGCCCGCCGCTCGCGCCCGGGTTCGCCGTGGATGCCGACGCCGAGCTCCAGCTCCCCGGGCGGGAGGTCGAAGGTGGGGCTGCCCTTGGCGGGCGTCGTGCAGGCGGTGAGCGCGACGCCGAAGCTGCGCGAGGACTCGTTCACGCGGCGCGCGACGGCCTCGACGCGTTCGAGCGGCGCGCCCTCCTCGGCCGCCGCGCCCGCGATCTTCTCGACGAAGAGCGTGGCCCCGGTGCCGCGGCGCCCGGCGGTGTAGAGGCTGTCGGTCACGGCGACGTCGTCGTTGACGAGCACGCTGGCGACCTGGATGCCCTCGTCCTCGGCGAGTTCGGCGGCCATGTTGAAGTTGAGGACGTCGCCCGTGTAGTTCTTGACGACGAACAGCACGCCCTTGCCGCTGTCGACGGCGGCCGCGGCCCGCACCATCTGGTCGGGCACGGGGGAGGTGAACACCTCGCCGGGGCAGGCGGCGTCGAGCATGCCGGGCCCGACGAACCCGCCGTGCAGCGGTTCGTGCCCGGACCCGCCGCCGGACACCAGCCCGACCTTGCCGGCGACGGGCGCGTCGCGGCGGACGACCACGCGCCGCTCGACGTCGACGCTGAGCTCCGGGTGGGCGGCGGCCATGCCGCGCAGGGCGTCGGGGACCACGGTTTCGGGGACGTTGATCAGCATCTTCATGCGGGGCTCCTCGGGTGCTGGGAGGACAGGCCGCTGACCTGTGTTTTCACAGGCCAACAATGGTGTGGGTGGTTGTTGGTCTTGGCGGGCTCCGGCGGTCCGTGGCGACGTCTGGCGGGTCTGGTGCTGACTGAATGCCGACTTTCCTGACTGGTCGTCAGGTGTCGTGTGGTGTCGTGTGGTGCGTTGCCGGGCCAGGGAACAGTACCGAGACCGGAGGTGGATGTGGGAGCGCCAATAGGCCCTGTTGCTGGCTGAGTCAGCACTCTGTGGGCGCACCCGAGGAGACCGAGGAGAGATTTGGCGTGTCTTGGCCGGCAGGTGGACGGACGGGAATCGCCCGCCAGGCTTCATCTCACGTTGGCGGTTGAGGTCCTGCGCTGTTGATGTGGTCCAACGCGATGCCGGCTGGTGTCTTGTGATTCTGTCAGCGTTACCCGATCTTCAGTTTCTCTTCTGTGGGCATGGAGCCTTCCGTGGAAGCTGCGTCCGGTGCAGGCCAGGCCGAACGCCGGCCCTGGGTTGTGCGGTGGTTTCAGTCGAGGGGGATGTCGTGTCCGGGGCCGCGCCCGGATTCGGGGCGGGGGCCGAAGTAGCGGCGGTCCGACTCGTTGATGGGAAGGTCGTTGATGCTGGCTTCGCGGCGGCGCATCAGGCCGTTGTCGGCGAACTCCCACAGCTCGTTGCCGTAGGAGCGGAACCACTGGCCCTCGGCGTTGTGCCACTCGTACTGGAAGCGGACGGCCATGCGGTTTCCGCGGAAGCCCCACAGGCTCTTGCGCAGGACATAGTCGAGTTCGCGCTCCCACTTGGCGGTGAGGAACTCGACGATCTTGTCGCGGCCGGTGAGGACCACGTCGCGGTTACGCCAGGCGGAGTCCTCGGTGTAGGCGAGGGCGACCTGGCGCGGGTCGCGGGTGTTCCAGGCGTCTTCGGCGGCCTGGACCTTGGCCAGGGCGCTGTCGGGGTCGAACGGAGGGAAGGGCGGGCGTGCGTCGGTCATGGCAGAACTGTCCTTCACTGTGCGCAGGGTCGGTCGGTCAGCGGCGGGTTGTCGGGGGCTGCGGCGGCGGTATCGGCCTGCAGCGGCAGGAGACGGCCGGCCACCAGGTGCCGGGGGAGGAAGTGGACGCGGCGGCCGGTGCGGTCGTCGTCGCCGGGGACGCCGGTGCGGGTCCATTCCAGGGCCGCCCGGCCGGACATGTGCAGGGTCTTTCCGGTGGCGAAGTCGCAGAAGAGCAGCGCGGCCGCCGGATCGACGGTGAGGTTGCCGAGGGTGTTGAACATGTTGTTGCCCCAGTAGTCGGGCCACCACAGTCGCCCGTCCTCGACGCGGACGAATCCCGGCGGCCCCCCGCGGTGCGAGGCGTCGTTGCCACGGGTGGGGTGGGTGGTGCCGATCAGGAAGGTGTCGGACCGGCCGATCAGGTCGACGTCGTCCGGCGTGAGGATGCTTCCGCGCCGCACCGGCCCGGCGCCGGGCACCGCGACAGGCGTGGCGTGAAGGTGCCGACTCTGGATGTACTGGGGACAGTTGCCGTACGCCTGCTCCACTTCGATACGCAACCCGTTACGGTCGGCGGCAGACACGGTGCCGTTGAGCCTCACTCGTCGGCGGGTGGCGAATTCGACAACGATCAGCCCGGCCGGCTGATGGACCGCCACGTGCTGGAGCGGGTCGCCCTCAGCGGGCAGGGTTCGCACATCGAGTCCGGTCGGCGAGGCGACCCGGAGGAACCCGGGCGGACCGGCGAGCGGGGAGATCCACAGCACGCCATCGGCGTCGCGGGCGGTGATCGCCGCGAAACTCCTCTCCGCCAGGAACCGGCTCACGCCGCCGCGTAGCCGGGCGGGGGCCAGCATGCCCGTGAGGCGGGCCGCGTCCCTGGCCACGCCCGCCCGGCGCTGCACAGCCAGCTCCCCCTCGTGGAAGCCCGCAGGGGTGTTGCGTACCGGGTTCGTCATGCTGCTCTCCTTCCACAGCTGCCGGCGCTGCGCTGCCGGCGGGTGGGCGGGGGTGTGGCCCCCGGCCCAGCCCTTGGCCGGGGGGGCCGGACCGACGGAGCGGATGCGGATCAGGCCGCGGTGCGCGGGCGGACCACGGGCCAGTCGTTGTCGACCTTGGCGAGGACGTTGAAGTAGTTGGTCAGGACGTTCAGGGCCAGGTGGCCGACGACCTCGCCGATCTCCTCGTCGGTCGCGCCTGCGTCCCGCGCGCCCTGCAGGGCGGCATCGTCGACCTGGCCGTGGCCGCGGGCGATGGCATCGGAGAGGGTCAGCAGCGCCTGGGTGTGCGGGTCGGACGACTTGGCGTCACGGGCCGCCTCCAGCTCGCGGGCGTCGATCTTGGCGAGGTTCGCGCCGATGTAGGTGTGGGCGGACAGGCAGTACTCGCAGCCGTTGTACTCGGCGGTGGCCACCGCGAGGCGCTCGCGGACCGGGGCGGGCAGCACGCCGCCGGACAGGACGCCGCTCAGGGCCAGGTAGCCCTTGAGCAGCGCGGGGCTGTTGGCCATCACCTTGGCCATGTTCGGCGTCGAGCCGAGGGCCTTTTGCACATCGGCCAGCAGCTCGGCGGCCTTGCCGGTGGCGGTGGCGGGCTCGACGGGGGCGAAACCGGTCATGAGAGCAGCACTCCTTTGGATCCATCCGGTTCTAACGCTTGGATGCGCCAGTAACCGTTAGAACCACCATGACGCTCGCCGTGCGCCTTGTCAACGGATGGATGGGCCTGTAACCGTCAGAAGCGCGGTAGCCTCGATGGCATGGCCACGAACGCACCCCTGCTGGGCGAGTCGCTGCCCGTGGAACTGATGAACACGATCTGGGCCGACCGGGACGGCGTGCACGATGCACTACGCGACCCCGACGGCACCCGAGCCTGGCTGCATGCGGTCGCCGCTCGTACGGATCTGATGACTCCGGGCGATCTCGACGCTCTCACCACGTCCGACCTCGACCGTCTCGGCAGACGGCTGATCGGCCTGCGTAACGCGTTGCGCAGGCTCGCCGCCGAGACCACCGAGGACCCCCGCCCGGCAGCCGCGTCCGACACCCGCGAACTCGACGAAGCCGTGACCGCGCTCAACGAGACCGCCGGCGAGACCCCGCACTGGTCGGTACTGTCCTGGACGTCCGGCCAGGAGCCCTCACGGCACGCCCGAAGCACCGGGCAGGCAGCCTCCGCCGCCGTCTCCGCCATCGCCGAGGAAGCCGTCACGCTCTTCAGCCAGGACACCCGCAACCAACTGCGCGCCTGCCAGGCACCCGGGTGTGTTCTCTACTTCCTCAAGAACCATCCCCGCCGGGAGTGGTGCTCAGCAAACTGCGGCAATCGCGCCCGCTCCGCCCGCCACTACCAGCGGCACCGCCAGACCACCGTCTGACGCCCGCGCAGCCTGTCTCACCGCCCCCGCCAGGACCGGCACTGGCTTCGCCCTCGATCCGGACAAGCCCGCCGACGCGCCACGGCCTGGGCGCCGTATCGCACCTACGCTTCAGCCCTGCTGTGGGCCTCACTGCGCGCGGCCCCGGTCGCAGCCCGCACACGGTGAACGAGTAATGCGCAGTTGGAGGATGAGAACGCGTTCCTGGGTGGATACGGGAGCGCCGGCAGGGTCTGTTGCGACGGGGCCGTGACGGGCGAGGGCGGACGAGGGGCGGCGGTCCCGTGATGTACGGGACCGCCGCCCCGGTCAGACCGTGTGTCGGCACGGCCGCGTCATCGGCGGTTCCGCTTCGGCAGTTTGCCGAGTGCTTCGCCGATCCTGGCGGCGGCGTCGGCGACCTGCTTCGTCTCGTAGGCGGTGAAGCAGAGCCGGAAGTAGCCGGGGTCGGGGCAGGAGAGGGTCTGCCCGGGCAGCAGCTGCACCTTGGCCTCCTTCTCCAGGTAGGCGCGCAGCCGTTCCTCGCGGGGGTCGATCTCCGGGAACAGGGCCGGAGCGGCGGCGTCGGGGACCCGGTCCAGGTACGCGCGCAGGTCGAGGAAGAAGAACTGCGCCGAGTTGTGCCTGGTGTGCTCGCCGGCGCCGAAGTAGGGGACGCCTGCCTTGGCGAGCGCCTCCTCGACCTGCCGGTGTGCTTCGGTCAACGCCTCGGGGTACACGCTGTGCATCAGCGTCTCGGGATACCAGGAGCTCTCACCCTCCTTGCGCTCGAACAGCCGCCCGAGGACGAAGTTCTTGAGGGAGTCGAGCGGAGTGAACCACGACATCGACTTCCGCTCGCCGGTGCCTTTCATCGCGGCGTGGACGGTCTCGTTGCGGGAAATGACGAAGCCGATGCGGAAGCCCGAGATGCCGAAGTCCTTGCCCAGGCCCCACACCACGTGGACGCGGTCCCGGTGCCGTTCGGTGGCCTTCAGGGCGAGAGCGCCGGTGAATCCGGTGGTTGCCCCGATCAGCTGGCTGTGGGCGTAGATCTCGTCGGAGATGACGTGCATGGAGGTCTTTTCGAGCGCCCAGGTGTAGATCTCTTCCAGCAGTCCCTTGTCGTAGTTGACCCCGAGCGGGTTGTTGGGGTTGGTCAGGACCAACAGCTTCGGGGGCGTGGGGGAGGCCTCGTAGGCCGCCTGGAGGTCCCGGAGCGTCAGCTTGAACGCGTCACCGTGTTCGCGCAGCGGTGCGAACACGCACTCAAGACCGGGACGTTGGGCGAAGGACCACCTGAACCCCTGCCAGGACGGTGCGGGCAGGAGCACCCGGTCGCCGCGGGTCAGTTGCCCGGTCTCCTGCAGGGCGAAGGCCAGGCATTCCAGGGCCGACGAGACTCCCGCGGTGGCGTAGACGTCGGTGTGGCTGATGCGGTGTGCCATCGTCCTGCTCAGCAACTCCGCTATTTCCTTGAGCAGGTCCTCGACTCCGTAAGGGGTCTTGTAGCGGATGTCGTCCTCGTCGAACTGCCTGCCCTGGGACATGTGCTCCTTCAACGAGGAGTAGAGGAGCACGTTTTCGGCGACGGACAGGTTCAGCGGTGCTTCGTCCAGCCCCGCATGGTAGGCGGCGAGGCGCTCTTCCGGGTCGGCGATCCCGTACAGCGCGGCGAACGTGTTCGTCGGATCGGTTGTCATCACGATTCCCTTCGACGGCGGTGCTGTCATGCCTGGGCCTGGACTCCCGAACCCGGCAGCTCGAAGTCCGGCAGCAGGTGGATCTGCTGCTCGACCCCGTCGTCACCGCCCAGTTCCCGGTAGAACGCGGTCAGTTCACGACAGAGTTCGATGAGATCCTGCTTGGGGTTGCGGTACTTCTCGGAACCAGCCGCTCGCTCGCGCACGGTGAAGGCGCGGTACTCGAAGGGCGGACCGGCGTGGGACCCGTCCGGAGCGGGCACCTTCAGTTCACCGGCCTTGAACGGGGTGCGTACCAGGAGGTCCGCGATCGGATACAGCACGCCTTGCATGGCGGCGATGAATCCCCGCTCGTACCCGTACCGCTTGTCCTTGACGAACGTCCCGGACCCGGATTCCGTCTTCGTGCCGTCCAGCATCGGGGTCCGGTAGATCTCGTCCAGCAGCGCCAGCACATAGCAGTACGCGGCGTTGGAGAACTCCATCAGCTTGCGCACAGGAGAGTCATTGACGTCCTGGACGCGCGGGTTGTCGATGATCGGCCATCGGACCTCGTCCGAGTCGATGGTGAACTTCTGCCGGTCGTCCGCGTGCGACCTGACGACACCGATGCCGTCCACGCCGTCGTGGATCCTCTGGAATTTGGTGTAGTGCGAGTCCTCGACCTTCCCTGACGCGCTCGGCGGGTAGATCGGGTCGAGGTGCGGCTTGTCATGGGGAGCGCCCTCGCCCTGTTCCACGATGACGTCCAGGACGGCCAGCGCGGAGGCCTTGTCGACCACGTACTGCGGTTTCTGGGCGCCTCCGTTCTGGTTCCAGAAGGCTCGCTTGTACTGGAACTTCCACAGGTTCCTTCGAGCCTCGTCCCAATTGATCCGTTCCTTCGCCGCCGCCTGGTCGCTGCTCAGGAACTCGATGCCGGCCTTGATGTACTTGTAGAACTCCCCCAGCGTGCGGTAGTAGATGACATCGTCATCGGCCGCCTGCGGTGCCGACGATTCGGGTTTCTCCACCCCCAGGAAGGTCTCCATGTGTTCGGTGGAGACCTTTCGCAGGCCGAGGCTCAACGGAGGCTCACGGTGCAGCATGTCTCCCGGGTACGTGGGGACGGACTTCTCCGAGCAGAGCGTCAGGTCCGCTCCTCGTCCGATGGCCACCAGCACATTGCGGGCCAGCGCCATGTGCAGCATTTCCTCGATGGACACGGCGATGATCGTGCGTTGTGCCGAGTGGCCGGTCGCCCATTGCGAATAGCCCTTGGTCTTGAGCGAGTAGGCCGCGTACAAGTACATGGGGACCGTGGAGAGTTCCACGTGGACTGCGGCCTGGAGATGTTCGCTCAGGACCTGCAGAGTCCTGATCCCGTCCTTGGGCTTGGTGACGACGAAGGAATGCGTCCTGCTCATCGGTTCTCCTCCGGTTCCGGTCACAAAGGCTTGGGGCCGGGGCCGGGGTGGGCGTCGTAGTCGGGCATGTCCTCGTCCTTGATGCCGGCGCCCGGGGAGGGGCCATAGGCTTTGCCCGCCGCGTACATCCGGGCCTCGAAGAGGCGGCGGGCCTGCTTCCAGACGCTCCTGCCCTTCAGCGGGCCACCGGAGAAGACCCTGCTCTCGTTGATCGGGCTGGCGCAGCTGCCGTTGTAGCGGCAGTCCTGCTCGCCCGGGTGGAACTGCTCGAAGTCACCACCGGAGTAGCCGCAGCCGCCTTGCCCCCGGCATTCCCCATGGCCATGGCACTTGTGCTGGACGGTCGCGCACTGTCCGGTCCCGGCCATGTCACCGGTGCCTCCGGCACCGAGGCCGGCACAGGAGTTGAGGCCCATGCAGACGTGGAGTTCTTTCGGACAGTCGTCCGCCGGCACGTGCTTTTCGGGCACCGAGCTCACGGATCTCTCCTTTCGCTCCGGCAAACGCAAGCCCACACCGTGGCAGAGACGGCCGCGCCGGGAGGAGGAGATCTTTGGCCAAACAGTACCGGCGGTCGGCTGTGCGAATTGTTCGCGTCATTGCCGAAGGCGGCCGGAATCGTCCGCGAGTCGGGTGGGACGGCGGGAATGGCGACGGCTCTCCTCGGCCGCTCGAACGGCGCCTCTCCGTCAATAGGGATAAATTGGCAGGAAGTGCACCGGAGAGGAGGGACGTCATGTCCTCGAAACGGCGCCGCAAGAAGAAGAAAGCCCGTATGAAGGGCGCCAACCACGGCAGGCGGCCGCAGTCCTGAACGCCGGCGGTCCCTGAAGCGGCCAGGCCCGCCTGGAGCCGGGTCCTCGCCTAGGGCGTGTCCGATGGGTCAGCACAGGCCCCGCGACGCCTGGTACGGCGCCTCGCCGCGTTGTCGCATCACCCGAGTACGCCCAAGTACGCGGGTAATGCTCCGCCTTGCGATCCACCGCACCAGACGCCGCAGGGCCCGCACTGACCCATCGGACACGCCCTAGAGCCAGCCCCGCTGTGCCGCCTTCAGGCCTGCCTCGAACCGGCTGGTAGCCCCCAGCCGCTCCATCAGCGCGGCCATCTGCCGGCGGACGGTGCGGAGTGAGACGCCCAGCCGCTTGCCCGCCGCCTCGTCGGTCAGCCCCGACGCGAGGATCTTCAGCAGTTCCCGCTCGGCCGGGGCGAGGGCCCCGGCGTCCTCGTCCGGCATTCTGCCGCGGCCGTCGGCGTCGAGCGGGCTCGCCGTCTCCCAGGCCTGTTCGAAGAGGATGACCAGGGCGGCCACGATGCCGGGCGAGCTGGTACAGACCGCGCCCAAACGGGAGTTGCCGGGGTCGAGCGGGACGACGGCGGTCCGGCGGTCGAACACCAGGAGGCGGGGCGGCACGACCGGCCGGGTGCGGACCTGGCCGCCCCTGTCGTCGATCCAGCGGGCGTAGGAGAGCGTGCCCGGGTCGTTCTTCGCGCTGTCCTGGTACAGGGTCAGCAGCCGGACGCCGCGGCCGAGGGCGGCCTCGTCCAGCGGCCGGGCGGCGTCCAGGCTGGCCTTCGACTGCGCCCCGCCGGGGTTGATGGCGAGGCACTCCTCGGTGACCTCCTGGGCGAGCGCCTCCAGGCGGCCCTGGACGGCGTCCAGCCCGACCAGCCGCTCGGCCACCTCCACCTGGCAGTCCGACCGCGATGCCGCGAACTCCGCGACGGTCCGGGCGACCGCCTCCTTGCTGCGGGCCAGCTCCTCCTGGCGGCGTGCCAGTTCGCGCTCCTGACGGCGCACCAGCAGCTCCAGGCCCACTTCGGGGTTGACCACGCGCAGGAGGTTCGGGTTCTCCCGGGAGGGCTGGAGCAGCTCCATGTCGACCAGTTGATCCAGTGCGTCCCTCAACTGCTGTTCGGCCAGCAGGAGTCGTCGGCTCAGATCCGCGACCCCCGCGTCCGGGTACTTCAGCATCCCCCGGTACACACGTTCCGCCGCAGTGTCGAGCCCCAGCGCAGCCAGCACGTTCCCCGTTCCCCCTTCTCGGGCGCGCACAGCACAAGCACAGATGGTCAACATGGTCAATGGCGCCCCGGTCCATGGTAAAGGAATCCCCATGGCGTCAGAGGTGTGGCATCACAGTGCCAGCCACCTTGATGCCACCTGATTCCCTTTCTCCCCATCTGCCCCATGGGGCAGGATGAAGATCGCCGGGGGCCGGTGCAGCAAGCGGCCCACGACGTCCCGGCCGTTCCACTTCCGGATATCAGGGGGATTCCGTTGGGCTGGATCACACGTCCCACCGCCGTCGCAGCCCTCGCGCTGCGGCCTTTCCGCGTTGGCCTCGCCGCTGCATCACCGGTCTCCGGCTCCGCCTCGCCGGGTTCGGGCTCCGACTCGGGCATCGGCTGGGACTAACCGCATGCGCTTCGTCCGCGCCCGCCTGATCGGGGCGGGAGGCGAGCGGGCGCCGGCCGGGCGCGGAGCCGCGTTGCTGCACGACCTCTTCTGGGCCCACACGGGTCCGCAGGACGGCCTGGAGCACGTACGGGTCCGCCCCGACGGCGCCGGCATGGAGGTCGTCCTCTTCGTGCACGCCGACACCGACGTCGCTGCGCTCGCCCGCGCGGACGGACTCCTTGCGCTCGTGCGGGAGCCGCTCGCGGTTCACGGCTACACCGCCGTGGTTCCCTTCGTCTGAACCGTCGACGAGACGCCTGACCAACCGTCAGTAAGCCTTTCCTGCTGGGGACTTCCAGCTTTTCCCGCCCCGCGTCCGGGGCCGGCGTCGCCCTGCCGCGCTCAGCCGTACGCGGCTTCCGCGGACCGCCGTCGGGCGCCGATTCCTTCGGCTGCGGCCTCCGTTCCGCATGCGTCCCGTACCCATCCTCCCTCCCCTTTTTGTCACGTCTTTCATGACTTTTCACGCCTTCTCGCCATCAAGGAGATCCCGCATGTCCGCATTCGTGCGACGTCCCGCCGTCCGCTCGGCCCTGCTGGCCGCGGTGCTCGGGGCCGTCGTCCTGGGCGCCGCCGTCCCCGCCCAGGCCGCCCCCGCCGCACGGGCCGCAGCGGCGGCTCCCTCGCAGGTCGGTGGTGAGATAGGCCGCACCGAGATGATCCAGCGGGTGCAGTACTGGATCGACAAGAGCGTCCCCTACAGCCAGTCCGGCTACTACCCGGACCTCCTGGGGCGCAGCTACCGCACCGACTGCTCCGGGCTGGTGTCCATGGCCTGGCACCTGCCCACCAGCGCGACCACCTGGACGCTTCCCCAGTTCTCCACCCGGCTCGACAGCCTGGACGACCTCCAGCCCGGCGACGCGCTGAACAACATCAACAGCCACGTCGTGCTCTTCACGGGCTGGGCGGACTCCGGCCACACGACGGCGAACATCATGGAGCACGCCAGACCGGGCACCAACGCCCGCAAGGCCACCTACACCCGCAACTACATCAACAACAATGGCTTCAGGCCCTACCGTTACAACCACGTCCGTGAAACGCCGGTGACCGTGCCCGACAAGGGCATGACGAACGTCACCGCGGTCGGCGACCTGAACGGTGACGGGATCACCGACGTCATCGCGGTGGAGACCGCGACGGGCGACCTGTACCGCTACTCGGGCCCGAACTACACCGGCGGCTCCGCCCGGGTGAAGATCGGTTACGGCTGGGACTCGATCAGCAGCATCGTCGGCGTCGGCGACCTGACCGGTGACGGCGTGCCCGACATTATCGCCGTGGACGCCCAGACCGGTGACCTGTACCGCTACTCGGGGCCGAACTACAACGGCGGTTCCAAGGTGAAGATCGGCAGCAGTTGGGACTCGATGTCCAACGTCACCGCGGTCGGCGACCTGACGGGCGACGGGGTGCCGGACATCATCGCGGTCGAGACGAAGACGGGTGACCTCTACCGCTACTCCGGCCCCGACTACAGCGGCGGTTCGCGGGTGAAGATCGGCAACGGCTGGAACGTCTACTCCGCCATCGTCGGCGTCGGCGACCTGACGGGCGACGGGGTGGCCGACATCGTCGCCGTCGACAACGAGACCGGTGACCTCTACCGCTACTCGGGCCCGAACTACAACGGCGGCACGAAGGTGAAGATCGGCACCCACTGGGACTCCATGATCAACATGGCGGGCGTCGGCGACCTCAACGGCGACAAGATCCCGGACCTGATCGCGGTGGAGCAGTCGACCCAGAAGCTCTACCGCTACTCCGGCCCCGACTTCACCGGCGGCTCCCGGGTGCAGATCGGCACCAACTGGTAACGGCGCCGGCTGGTAACGGGCCCAACGGCCCCAACGGCCCCAACTGGTAACGGGCGCACCGCCCTTCGCTCCACCGCGCTCCACCGTTCCGTCTGCCGCCGGACGGCACGGTGGAGCGCGTCCCCTTCCCCCTTCCCCGCCTTGCACAGAACCGAGGTTCACCTTGTCCGCACAGCCGTCCACGTCCATGTCCGTCCGGCCGCAGCGCCGGTCCCTCCGCTCATCCCTGCGGGCCGCCCTGGCGGCCGTCCCGGCCGCCGCGCTCGGCGTCTCCCTGCTCACCGCGCAGCCGGCCGCCGCCGCTTCCGTCGCCACCTGGGACAAGGTCGCACACTGCGAGTCCACCGACGACTGGAGCATCAACACCGGGAACGGCTACTACGGTGGCCTGCAGATCTGGAAGCCGACCTGGGACGCCTTCGGCGGCACTCAGTACGCCGCGTACCCCCACCAGGCGACCAAGGAACAGCAGATACGGATCGCCGAGAAGATCCTGGCCACGCAGGGCGCGGGTGCCTGGGGCAGCTGCGGCGCCCGGGCCGGCCTCGCCGGCGACCACGCCGACCCGTTCCCGGCGGAGCCCCCCGCCCCCCAGTCCAACATGGTCAACCTCACGCCGGTCGGCGACCTCACCGGCGACGGTGTGCCCGACATCATCGCGGTCGAGAAGAAGACCGGTGACCTCTACCGCTACTCCGGCCCCTCGTTCGGCGGCGGTTCGCGCGTCAAGCTCGGCTACGGCTGGAACGGCATGAGCGACATCGTCGGCGTCGGCGACCTGACCGGCGACGGCGTGGCGGACATCCTGGCCGTCGACAAGGAGAGCGGCGACCTGTACCGCTACTCGGGGCCGAACTACAACGGCGGAACGAAGGTGAAGATCGGCAGCAGTTGGGACTCGATGACGAACATCACCGCGGTCGGCGACCTGACGGGCGACGGGGTGCCGGACATCATCGCGGTGGAGAAGAAGACCGGTGACCTGTACCGCTACTCGGGCCCCGACTTCTCCGGCGGTTCCGCCCGGGTGAAGATCGGCAACGGCTGGAACGTCTACTCCACGATTGTCGGCGCCGGCGACCTGACGGGTGACGGGGTGGCCGACATCATCGCCGTGGAGAAGAAGACGGGCGACCTGTACCGCTACTCGGGGCCGAACTACAACGGCGGAACGAAGGTGAAGATCGGGAGCAGTTGGGGTGCCATGAGCGGCCTCACGGGCATCGGCGACGTCACCGGCGACGGCGTGCCGGACCTGCTCGCCATCGACCGTGCCGACCACAAGCTCTACCGCTACTCCGGCCCCGGCTTCACGGGCGGCTCCCGGGTGCAGATCGGTACGAACTGGTAGGGCGCGCCGCGCACTCCCCGGCCCGGATTCTTCCCCTTCCCCAGGAGTCACTCGTGCGACGTCTCAACTCCCTCGCGGTCACTGCGGGTTCCCTGCTGGCACTGTGCGCCGGCGGGCTCGTGACCGCACCGGCCGCCCAGGCGGACACCGTTTCCCCCGGCAACGCCCCGCCTCTGCGGTTCGTCAGCTACAACATCTGCGGCAACATGTGCACCGACGCCAAGGGCTACGACGATCAGCGCCGCATCGACACGGTCGTCGACGAGGCCGCGGTCGGCACCTGGGGTGCCGATCAGATCTTCCTTCAGGAGGTGTGCCGGCCGCAGTACGACGCCATCGAGAAGCGGCTGGCCCCGCTCGGCTTCCACGGCCTGTACACGGCCACGCTTCCGGGCCGGGGCGCGAAGGCCGGGAAGGAGGCGGCGTGCGGCGGGGCGGACTACGGAATGGCCGTCCTCGCCAAGGGCCCGGTCACCGACACGAAGGTGCTCGACCTGACCGTGGGCGGCGAGAACGAGCCCATCAAAAGCCCCTGCGTGAAGAATTACATCCAGAACCGGGTCAACTGGGCATGCTCGGTGCACCTCTACTGGGAGACCGATGCCACCCGCCGCGAGGCGGAGGCCCGCAAGCTGGCGGCGCAGACGAGTGAGTGGGAGAGCGCAGGGGTCCCCGTCGTCCTCGGCGGCGACTTCAACGACCAGCCCCGGTCGGCCCCGCTCTCCGCGTTCTACGACACCGGCATCGGCGACGGCGGTCGGGGCACGTTCCTGGAGGCCGACGAGACCGACAAGGACCACTTCGCCACCGTCTGCGCATCCTCTCCGACCGCCAGGAGCCGCTGCCGTTCCGGAGACGCCACCTTCGGCCAGCGGAAGATCGACTATCTCTTCGTCTCCGCACGCGACTTCAAGGGCGTCAAGGCCGATGTGCTCCCTCTGGACACCAAGGTCTCCGACCACCGGATGTTGCGCGGAGCGGCGTACTGGGCCGACTGCGGCCCGCTCGACCCGTGGGCGGGCGCGGTCTACCGCAGGGACGCGGCCGGCGGCCTTTTCCGCTACGCGGGCCGGCCGGGCGGCGCGGTCGATGGCACGGCCGGTGGCGCGGTCGGCGGTGCGTGCAAGGTGGGCACCGGCTGGAACATGATGCGGCTGGCCGCGCACGACGGGAACACGAACTCCGTGATCGCCGCCGACAAGGCCGGAGCGCTGTGGCGCTACCCGGCCGACGTCGACACGGGCGGCTACTCGGGCGGCACCCGGGTCCAGGTCTCCAGCGGCTGGCAGACGATGGACACCATCCTCGCGCCGGGCGACTTCTCCGGGGACGGCCGTCCCGATGTCATCGGCCGGGACGCGGCCGGTGACCTGTGGCTGTACAAGGGCTCGGCGGGTGGCGGCGGTTACGCCGCACCCGTCAAGATCGGCAACGGCTGGCAGATCTACACCGATTTGGTGGCGCCCGGAGACTTCTCGGGCGACGGCCGTCCCGACCTGATCGGGCGGGACGCGGCCGGTGACCTGTGGCTGTACAAGGGCGACGGCAGCGGCGGCTACGCCTCCCGGCAGAAGATCGGCGGCGGTTGGCAGACGTACGCCGCCTTGGCCGCCCCCGGTGACCTCGACGGCGACGGCCGTCCCGACCTGGTCGGCCGGGACGGGGCCGGTGATCTGTGGCTGTACAAGGGGGACGGCAAGGGGGGTTACGCCTCCAGGCAGCAGATCGGCAACGGCTACCCGGCGGGGGAGCTGATGTTCTGAGCGGACACAATCTTCGGAAGTCGTAGAAAAAGACACGACTGTTGACGTTAAGCGTTCATTAAATTTAAGGTCGCGGGACTCTCGCAGGAGATCAAGACGACGGAGAACAATGACGTACTCTCCCGGTGCGCGGCGTCCCGCCCGCCTGTCGGCACTGCTGCTCGTGGGCGCACTCGTCGCCCCGGTACCGCCCGCGGCAGCTGCACCGGCACCACAGCCCCCCACCTCCGCCCCGCCCGTCGACAACTGCCGGACGGGCGGGGGCTGGACCCTCGACAACACCCGCATCGACACCGACGACACCCACCACGCCTACGTCGGCAACGGCTACTTGGGGCAGCGCATACCGCCCAACGGCGCCGGCTACACCGACAGCATCGCCAAGACCGGATGGCCGCTCTTCACCCCGGGCTACGACGGCTCGTTCGTATCCGGGCTCTACGCGCACAACAAGCAGACCGCCGGGGACAGACAGGCCGTCGCAGCCCTGCCCACCTGGACCGGGCTGACCGTCGGCACGGGCGGTGAACACGGCGATACGTTCAACTCTTTGACGAAACCGGGTCGAATATCCGGGTACCGTCAAACCCTCTTCCTGCACTGCGGCATCGTGCGGACCTCCCTGACCTGGACCGCGTCCGACGGCCGCAAGACCGACCTCGTCCACGACGTGCTCGCCGACCGCAACAACCCCCACGTGGGCGCCGTACGCCTGAGCATGACGCCGCACTGGAGCGGCGAGGCCACCGTCACGGACGTGATCGACGGACACGGCGCCCGGCGCATGCGCCGGACCGGCGGTGGTGACCGCACCACGGGATCGGGCCGGGACGGCCGGACCATGGACGTGGCCTTCCGCACCGACGGGACGGACACCGACGGTGCTGTCGTCTCCACCTTGCGCACGGGGCGCGGTGTGCACGGGACCCGAGCCGGAGTTGCCGACAGGGCAAGGGACTTGAGCGCGCAGCAGTCTGTCGCCTTCCCCGTCCGCGCGGGCCACGCGTACGAACTCACCAAGTACGTGGGCGTGGACACCGCGCTGACCTCGCACGAGCCCCTCCGGGACGCCACCGCCGCGTCACAGCACGCCGCCCGGCGCGGCTGGGACGGCCTGCTGCGCGCCCACGCCGCCGCCTGGGCGAGGCTCTGGCGGTCGGACATCGAGACACCGGGCCGGAGCGACCTGCAGGCGTGGGTCCGTTCCGCACGGTACGGGCTGTTGTCCAGCACCCGGGAAGGCGCCGCCGACAGCATCGCCCCGGCCGGGCTGACCAGCGACAACTACGCGGGCCTGGTGTTCTGGGACGCCGAGACCTGGATGTACCCGGCCCTGCTGGCCACCGCGCCCGACCTCGCCAAGACCGTCGTCGAGTACCGCTACCGGACCCTCGCGGGGGCCCGCGAGAACGCCCGCCGACTCGGCTACCGAGGGCTCTTCTACCCCTGGAACAGCGGCAGCAAGGGCGACCTGGCCCGGGAGTGCCACAGCGTCGACCCGCCCCACTGCCGCACTCAGATCCACCTCCAGTCGGACATATCTCTCGCCGTCTGGCAGTACTACCTCGCCACCGGCGACACCGACTGGCTGCGCACGCACGGTTGGCCGGTGATGAAGGGCATAGCCGAGTTCTGGGCGGGGAGAGTGAGCCGCAACGCGGACGGCAGCTACTCGATAAAGGACACGGCCGGTCCGGACGAGTACAGCAATGGCGTCGACGACGCCGTCTTCACCAACGCCGGCGCGGTGACCGCGCTGCGCAACGCCACGCGCGCAGCACAGCTGTTGGGGGAGCGGGTCCCGGGGGAATGGACGGCGGTCGCCGACCGGATCAGGATCCCGTACGACGCGAAGCGCAAGGTCTTTCTGCAGTACGACGGTTACCGCGGCAGCAAGATCAAGCAGGCGGACACGGTGCTGCTGACCTACCCCCTGGAGTGGCCGATGCCGCCGGGCGCGGCGGCCGACACCCTGGACTACTACGCCCAGCGGACCGACCCGGACGGCCCGGCCATGACGGACTCGGTCCATGCGATAGCCGCGGCGAGCGCAGGCGAACCGGGCTGCTCGACGTACACGTACCTGCAGCGCTCCATCAGGCCGTTCGTACGGGGCCCGTTCGCCCAGTTCTCGGAGGCCCGCGGCACCAAGGCGGGCGCCGAGGACCCGCTGGCCGGCTCGCCGGCACAGGACTTCCTCACGGGCAAGGGCGGCTTCCTGCAAGTCTTCACGCACGGCCTGACCGGCATGCGGATGCGCGAGAACGCGCTCCACCTGGACCCGATGCTGCCTCCGCAGCTGAGCCGCGGCGTCACACTGCGCGGACTGCACTGGCAGGGCCGCACGTACGACGTCGAGCTCGGCGCGAGCGAGACCACCGTCCGGCTCAAGGACGGTGCGCCCATGACCCTGGACACGCCACAGGGCGAACACGTCCTGAGCAAGTCCACCCCAACGGTCCTGAAGACCCGCCGCCCGGACCTCACCCCGACGGCGAATCTGGCCCGTTGCGCCACGGCCACCGCTTCCTCGGAGGAACCGGGCATGTACGCGGCTGCTGCGGTCGACGGCAACCCGGCCACGGCGTGGGTCCCGGACGGGGCGGAGGGCAGCCTGACGGTCGACCTGGGCAAGGCTGTACGAGTCGGCAAGGTCACGCCGACGTGGAGCGGTCCGGAGCCGGTGTCGTACGGCGTCCAGCTGTCGGTGGACGGGCGACGGTGGAGCGACGTTACGGGTGCGCCGGTGACAGCGCGGTATGTGCGGGTGGTGGTGCGGGGGCGTGAGGATGCGAAGTCCCGTACGGGGATTGCCGAGGTGGGGGTTTCTTAGGGGGTAGGGGAGTTGGGCGGGGGCGGGTGAACCTCACCGTCGGTCCACGTGTTGGTGGAGCGGCGCACACTGAAGTAGCTGTGAGGGCATTGTGGCTGTCGCTCTCTCGGTAGTGTGCGAACTCAAGCGGTGCGAGGCGCGGTTGAGTACTCGGTGGAAGGGGCGGTTGCCCTATATGCCTGTATCGATGAAAGTGCGTGAGAGGGCTCTCGGGGCTCGAAGAACGCCCAGGTCATGAAGTCTGCTCCCCGCACCTGCGGGATGGTCCCGACGGCAGCCTCGTACCGGGTTCCGAAACTATCGGCCACAGCCGCATCAAACGCGACCGTCCTCGACAACCGGAATCGCCGAAGGTGCCCCCTTCGCCCAACCCGGCGCCGATTCCCGAGACTTCAACGTCACCCCCACCCCCACCCCGCAGAACGCCGGCTCCAGCGTGGCCATCAACCCCTGCGTCACCGCGTCATTGTTGGACGCGTTCGCGAAGGCCACCACCGTCCGTCCTCCGCCGATACCCCCGCGCATCGCAAATGACTGCGTCTGGAACCCCTGCACGATGCCCCCGTGCCCGTGCACCTTCCCGCACGACAGAGTGATCTCGCGCAGGCCCAGGCCATACGCAACCTTCGCCGCCCCCGTAGGCAACGCGCTCGTCATCTCCCGCAGAGACGCGTCCGAGACGAGGCCGCCCGCACTCCCTGCCAGCAGCGCCGTGAGGAAGCGGTCCATATCTGCTGCCGAGGAGATCACGGCTCCCGCGCTCCACACCCACGAGCCGTTCTGTTCAGTCGCGTCCAGCAGCGGCTTGGAGTGGTCGTCGTTCGTCAGGTAGCCCGTGACGTGCGGGCCTACGATGGTCTTGTCAGGGACCACGAACGATGTCCGTCTCAGGCCCAGCGGCTTGATGATCTGCTCGCGCAGGACGTCTCCGTACGGGCGGCCGGTGAGGTGTTCGATGGCCATGCCCATCAGGACGAAATCCGTGTTGGAGTACGCGTATTGGGTCCCCGGCGGGTATTGCACGCCATGTTTCACCGACATCGCCACGAGTTCGGCCGGCTGGTAGACGGTATTGCGGATGCGCTTCTCGAATCCGACCGTCGTCTCCTCGCCCGGATGCTCCAGCAAGTCGTCCGTGTGGTCGTAGATCCCCGCACGGTGCTGCATCACCTGCCGGGCGGTCATGGTCCAGTTCTCCGGCAGGGTTCCGGACGGGAGGTAGCCGCGCAGCGGCTTGTCCAGGTCGATGCGGCCCTGTTCGGCCAGGCGCATCACGAGAACCGCCGTGAACACCTTGGAATTGCTGCCCACGCGGAAGCGCCACTTCGCGTTCATCGGCGTGCCGTCGAGGTCGGCCTTGCCGATGGTCACCGTGCGTTCGACCTCCGGGTTGCCGTGGTCCCGGATCACGGCGAACGCGCCCGGTGCGCCCGCCGCGATTGTCTGTTCCAGTGCGGCGCGGACGTCCGTGATATCAGGTACCGCCGCGTCGGCCGTTCCCGTGGTCGTCAGTACCACCGCGGTCACGGCCGCAACGGCCATCGTCGAACGCACGAACCCGGTTCTCCTCATGGAGGAGGACGTTACGGCAGCTCGATGTCCGGCAGGAGTGAGATCTGTCGCTGCACCCCGTCGTCTCCGCCCAGCGCGGGGAACTTCCCGAGCAGCTTCTCGCACAGCGCCGCGAGTTCCACCTTCGGATTCTTCGTCGTGAACGCGTAGTGCTGGAACGGCGGCCCCGCGTGGACGGGCTGCCCCGCCACGAGCGGCGTCTGGACCAACAGGTCGCAGACCGGGTACAGCAGCCCCTGCATCGACGCGATGAAGCCCCGCTCGTAGCCGTACCGGACGCTGTCCGTGAACGGGTCCCGGTCCTTCGGGGCGAGCGCCTCCATGGGGGTGCGGTAAATGGCGTCGAGCAGCGCCAGGACATAGCAGTAGACCGCGTTGGAGAATTCCATCAGGTCCTTGACCGGCTGGTCCGCCGTCACGGTCTTCAGGTCCGGGTCGTCGAGCACGGGCCAGATGACCTCGGCGTCGTCGATCGTGTATTTCTGCTTGCCGTTGTCGTCGAGGACGACACCGATGCCGTCGAGGCCCTTCGCAATGTCGGAGAATTTCGTGTAGTGGGATGCCTGCCATTTGCCGATCTCTTGCGGCGGTTGAGCGTCCGTGCGCACGATCGGGTCGGGCAGCAGGCCCTTGTCCTGCGGCGCGCCCTCGCCCTGGTCGACGATGACCTGCATCGCCTGCAGCGCGGACGCCTCGTCGACGATGAGCTGCGGGTGGTCGGAACCGCCGTTCTGGTTCCAGTAGGCCCGGTGGTACTGGAACTTCCACAGGTCCTTCTTGGCCTTGGCCCAGTCGATCACCGGGCGCAGGGTCTGGATGCCGCGTTCGATGCGCGCGTAGAACTCGCCGAGGGAGTGGTACGGCTCGATCTCGCCCAGTGCCACCCCCGGCGGGGTGGCCGGCTGTTCGATCTGCATGAACGTGTTCCTGACCTGATCGGTCGAGAGCTTCCGCAACCGGAGGGTCAGAGTGGGCTCGCGCTTCAGCATCGGGCCCGGGTAGGTGGGGATGACGCTTTTGTCGTACAGCCGGAATTCGGTGTCACCGACCGCGATCAGCAGATTGCGCACCAGCGAGAGGTGCAGCATCTCCTCGATCGAGATGCCGATCAGCGTGCGCTGCGCCGAGGCGCCGGCCGCCCATTGCGAATAGCCGCGCGTCTTGATCGTGTAGGTCGCGTACAAGTACAGCGGAACCGTGGAGAGTTCCACCCGTGCCGCGGCCTTCAGGTGCTCGATCAGGTCCGGCAGGGTGGTGATCTCCTGAACCGGCGCCTTCGTGCTCATGCGGAGTCCTCCTGTGCCTGTGATGAAGCCTGTGATGGAGCCTGTGGTGAAGAGGTGTGCAGGCGTTCGTACGCCGCCGGGCTCAGTTCCCGGGTGACGACCGTGAAGTTCCGCCGGGTCAGGGCGAGTCGGACCTGCCGCGGCTCGGGCGGTTCGGGGTCCTCGCCCCGGTGCACCGCCGCCAGGTAGGTGTGGACGGGCGCGCAGATCCGTAGCAGCCGGAGCGGTGGTGCCGGGGCCGCACCGTCCTCCGGGCCGGGTCCGTCCAGCACCTCGGTGAAGGCCCGCTCGAATAGGGTCGGGGACTGGCGCGGTGAC